>NZ_JBSFLQ010000001.1:0-380556 GCF_053599115.1 Streptomyces sp. NPDC001020
AGCCGACGACCGCCCCCGCCGCGTCTGTCCTTGCGGATCTCGAACTCCATCGCACCCCTTGAGCTGGGGTGTTGCGACGACCACTAGAACTCAAGCACGCGGCGGGGGCGCGACCGCATGAGGCACACACCGACCGGGCTCCCGATACCGCAGGTCACACCCCCACGCTCGACCCCCGGTCGCTCACCGGCCAGGGAGGTGCGGCAGCATGGGGCGCCCACAAGTACGTATGACCGGAAGGACCCCATGCCCGCGGCACCCTCATCGGAGATCCTGGCCGCCTTCGAGGCCGCGAAGGGGTTCATGCCCCTGCGTGAAGGGCTCGCGCTGTACGAGGCCGCCGTCGAGGCGGGGCGGCTCGGGCTGCCCCTGCTGGAGGTCGGCACGTACTGCGGCCGCTCGACGATCCTGCTCGCCGACGCGGCCCGCGCCGCGGGTGTCACCGCGCTCACGGTCGACCACCACCGCGGCAGCGAGGAGCAGCAGCCGGGCTGGGAGTACCACGACCCGGAGACGGTCGACCCCGAGGTCGGTCTGATGGACACCCTGCCCACCTTCCGACGCACGCTGCACCGGGCGGGCCTGGAGGAGCACGTGGTCGCGCTCGTCGGCCGCTCGCCGCGGATCGCGGCCCTGTGGGGGACGCCGCTCGGCCTCGTGTTCATCGACGGCGGCCACACCGACGAACACGCGAACGCCGACTACGAGGGCTGGGCCCCCCATGTGGCCCAGGGCGGGCTGCTGGTCATCCACGACGTCTTCCCGGAGCCTGAGGACGAGTTCACCGGCCAGGCCCCGTACCGCGTGTACCTCAGGGCACTCGAGTCCGGCGAGTTCACGGAGGTCTCGGTGACCGACTCGCTGCGCGTCCTGAAGCGAACGCGGACGGAAGGTGGACGGCGCCGTTAGGGTCGCAGACATGTCGTACGTAGGTCCGGACTTCGATCCTCCCCGGCCGCGCCGCTCCCGGCGCCGGCCGCTGACGGTCGCGGCCGCCGCCCTGGTACCGGTGGCGCTCGTCGGCTGGCTGGTCTACGAGGCGGTGGCCGACAACGGCAGCGGACCGGCCGAGGCGGCGCCCGGCGTGACCTCCGCGGCACCCGGCTCGGCCGCCGCCTCCCCGACGGCCGACGGCAAGCAACCCGCCGCGTCCTCCACACCGACCTCGCGCGCCGCCGCCCCGGCCGCGTCCGGGTCGCTCAAGGGCAAGGTCGTCCTGATCGACCCGGGACACAATCCCGGCAACTTCCGGCATACCGCCGAGATCAACCGCAAGGTGGACATCGGAACGAACAAGAAGGAGTGCGACACCACGGGCACCGCCACCAACTCGGGTTACGCGGAAGCCAAGTTCACGCTGGACGTGGCGCGTCGACTGCGCCCCCTCCTGCAACAGCACGGCATCACCGTGAAGTTCACACAGGACGGCGACCGGCCGTGGGGCCCGTGCGTGAACGAGCGGGCACGGATGGGCAACGAGGCCCACGCGGACGCGGCGATCTCCCTCCACGCGGACGGCGCGGCGGCCGGTGACCGCGGCTTCCACGTCATCCTCCCGGCCTCGGTGCACACGGGCGCGGCGGACACCCGCCGGATCGCAGCCCCCTCCCGCGACCTGGGCGAGCGCGTCGCGGGCAGCTTCGTACGCGTCACGGGAAGCGCCCCGTCCAACTACCTGGGAAACGGCACGGGTCTGGTCGTACGCGACGATCTCGGTGGTCTCAATCTGTCAACGGTTCCGAAGGTGTTCATCGAGTGCGGCAACATGCGCGATAGCAAGGACGCGGCACAGTTGACCAGTGATGCGTGGCGGCAGAAGGCGGCGCAAGGAATCTCCGAAGGAATCGTGAGTTTCCTGCGCGGGAAGTGATCAGCCGTCCGGACTCGACGGACATCCGGGCCGGGCGGACGATAATGTCACTCCTACTATGAGGGGCCATCCCCGCGCTTCACACCGCGACCCGAGGGCGAGACGGTGACAGCGACGCCTCCACCGACGACGAGACGACAGACGAAGGACCCGAAGTGAATATCCGATCCCTCACTAGAGGCGACGGCGTGGTGATCGGAGCAGCGGTGTTGCTGTTCATCGCGTCGTTCCTCGACCTCTCCGGTTGCAGCGCTTCCAGCGCCATCTGCAGCGACCTCAATCTGCCCAACTCCTGGGACGCTCTCGGACTCGGACTCGGCACGTACATGGCGGGCGTGATCGGTGGTGCGCTCGTCGTGTTCTGCCGTCTGCAGCCCACCCCGCGCAAGGTCGTGGGTCTGGACCTGGGGATGGCCGGTACCACGCTGACCGTCTCGGCCGCCTGGGTGCTGCTGTGGACGCTCATCGACGCCAGCAACGCGGGATCCGGCCTGATCCTCGGCTTCATCGCCGCCCTCGTCCTGGCCGGCGCCGCCATCGCCACCCCCATGGTGCCTGCCCTCCAGGCCGCCCTGGTCTCGGCCCCCAAGCCCGCCACCCCTCAGCCCTACGGCGCCCAGCCGCAGGGCGGTTACGGCTACCCGGGCGCCCAGCAGCCTCCCTATGGCGGCCAGCCGCAGCAGGGCCAGCCCCAGGCGGGGCAGCCGTTCGGTGAGCAGCCGCAGCAGGGCCAGCCGCAGCAGGATCCGTCGTCCGGTGGTCAGCAGCAGGCTCCCGCCGGGGACTTCTCGCCGTTCTGGTTCGCCGTGCCGGTGCCGCGTCCGCTGTTCGCGGAGGACGGCTCGCCGACGCCGATCGCCGAACTCGCGCCGGGCACCTGGTACCTGGCCGTCGAGCAGCGCGGCCCTGCCCTGGTGGCGCAGACGCAGGACGGCCGCCGAGGCGTGCTGCAGGACACGAGCGGCATCCAGCGCGGCTGAACAATCCCTTGCTCCCACGGCCCCTCGCCCTTCCCGGGCGAGGGGCCGTTGCCGTACGAACGTCACCAGGAGCACAACTGACGTCTCGTCACACCAATCTGCTCAGCCCGAGGCGAGCTGTGCTGCCGACGGGACGCGGATCCTGATCCGGGCGCCCGCGCTGTTGCCCACGCCTCTCACCTTGGTGATGACGTCGTTGAAGGAGCGTATGGCCGACTCGTCGCCGCTGCGGAGCCTGGACGGAAGGTTCTTCAGGCTGTCGAGTCCCGTGCCCAGCGGGGCGAGGGCCTTGGCGAGCCTGGGGTCGCCCTGCGCGTGGCGCCGGACCGCCTGGAGCCGGTTGTACGCGAAGGTACCGGCGAGGCCCGCCCTGGTGAGCGCGGCCGTCCGTCCCCTGGCGCCCTCCTTGAACCCGCCTTCCCTCCAGGGCTTCACGACCCACTGGTACGCCGCACCGGCCGCGAGCCCCGCGTTCGCCGCGAAGCGGGCCCTGGCGCGCTCCTGCCGCTCGGCCAAAGTGGTCGGGGACGGTGTCGGGGCGGCGATGTACACGGTGGCCACCTCGGCGGCACTGCCACCGCCGCAGGCGACGGCGCCGACGGACAGGGTGCAGCAGAGGGTGAGCGCCGGGACGAGGCGCCGTTTCGGCAGCGGCACGGGATCCTCCGGTTCCGGGAAGGGCACGGTTCTCCCGCGGACCAGGAGAACTCGGCTCCACCAGCAGCCTCACCGTTCCCGCCCGGCCACACCGCCCGGACAGGCCCGTTCGGGTGACAACCGGTGCCCCCGGTACCACGGCCCCCGTGGGACTACTGGCCGCAGCAGTCCGGGTCCAGGCCCAGCGGCAGGCGTTCGCCGCCGAAGACCGCGCACGTCGGCTCGTCGCCGCCGAGCGCCGCCACGGCCAGGAGGAGCGAACCCGCCGTCCAGGTGGTGAGTTCCCGGGGCCAGATCGCCTGGTCCTCGAAGACGTAGCCGGTCCAGTACAGGCCCGTCTCCGCATCGCGCAGGTGCTGGATCGACTGGAGGATCCCCAGGGCGCGGTCGGACTCGCCCACCGCCCACAGCGCCAGGGCGAGTTCGGCAGACTCACCGCCGGTCACCCACGGGTTGGGGACGACGCAGCGCACGCCGAGACCGGGCACCACGAAACGGTCCCAGTCGGCCTCGATGCGCTCCTTCGCCTCGCCGCCGGTGAGGGCACCGCCGAGCACCGGGTAGTACCAGTCCATCGAGTAGCGGTCCTTGTCCAGGAACCGCTCGGGGTGCCGGCGTATCGCATGCCGTAGCGCACCCACCGCCAACTCCCAGTCCGGCTGCGGCTCTTCACGCTGCTCGGCGATGGCCAGCGCGCAGCGCAGCGCATGGTGGATCGAGGAGGAGCCGGTCAGCAGCGCGTCCGCGGTGTCCGTGCCGTCGTCCTCGCGCTTCCAGCCGATCTGCCCGCCGGCCTGCTGCAGGAGCAGCACGAACTCCACGGCCGCGTACACCGTCGGCCACATCCTGTCCAGGAAGGTGTCATCGCCGGTGGCCAGGTAGTGGTGCCACACTCCGACGGCCACATAGGCGACGAAGTTCGTCTCGCGACCGCGGTCGGTGACCTCGTCCGGGTTCCCGTCGGCGTACGCCGCGAACCACGAGCCGTCCTCGTTCTGGTGCCGGGCCAGCCAGTCGTAGGCCCGTTCGGCCGCCGTGTGCTCTCCGGCCGCATCCAGCGCCATGGCCGCCTCGACGTGGTCCCACGGGTCGAGGTGGTGGCCACGGAACCACGGTATGGCGCCGTCCTCCCGCTGTACCGCGAGGATGCCGCGGACGGTCGCGGCGGCCTGCTCGGCGGTGAGGACCCCGGGCAGGACGAGGTGTTCTGTCCGGGGGGTGGTCACGTGGCGTCCACCTCGGGGAGACGGGGCTGGTGGGGCTTGGTCGCGTACGCCACGAAGCTCTTGCCGATGACCGGGTTCAGCGCCTGCTCGGCGACCCGGGTGAGGAGCGGCTTCTTCATGATGTCCCAGACCAGGAGCTTGTGGTACGCGCGCACCGGCAGCGCCTTGTCGTTGTCGACGCCGAAGGCGCACTTCAGCCACCAGTACGGCGAGTGCAGCGCGTGCGCGTGGTGCGTGCCGTACGGCCTCAGCCCGGCCTCCCGCATCCTCGCGAGCAGTTCGTCCGCCTTGTAGATGCGGATGTGGCCGCCCTCGACCTCGTGGTAGGCGTCGGACAGGGACCAGCAGACCTTCTCGGGGCCGTAGCGCGGCACGGTGATGGCGATGCGCCCGCCCGGCTTGAGCACACGGACCATCTCGGCGAGGACGCCCTTGTCGTCCGGGATGTGCTCCATGACCTCGGAGATGATCACCACGTCGAAGGAGTCGTCGGGGAAGGGCAGCGCGAGGGCGTCGCCCTCCATGGCGGTCGCGGTGGCGCCCGCCGGTGCCTCACCCGCCTCCTCCATCGCCGCGAACCACTTGGCGACCTCGCGGATCTCCTCGCCGTTCCGGTCGAGGGCCACGACCCGCGCACCGCGCCGGTAGCACTCGAACGCGTGCCGGCCGGCACCGCAGCCGAGGTCCAGGACGCGGTCGCCCGGGGCGAGCGGGAACCGGGAGAAGTCGACGGTCAGCACGTAGCCCTGCTTTCGGGATTGGGTACGACGATTTCTTCGGCGGGGACTGTTTCTCGGTCCGCGGGCGCGGTACCGGCCCGGACCACGGTGGGGCCGGGCTCACGGGGAGCGGCGCCTGCCGCGGACCGGGCGATCGCCTCCCGGTACCGGGCCACCGTTCCCTCGGCGGCGCGGGCCCATGTGAAGTGGCGCAGCACCCGCTCGCGCCCGGCCGCACCGAGCCGCACCCGCAGTTCCGGGTCGCCCAGCAGCCGGTTCAGCCCGGCGGCCAGTGCCCCGGCGTCGCCCGGCGGCACCGCCAGGCATGTCTCGCCGTCCGGCCCGGCCACCTCCGGTATGGCCCCGCCGGTCGTGGCCACCAGCGGTGTGCCCGTCGCCATCGCCTCCGCCGCCGGCAGCGAGAACCCCTCGTACAGCGACGGCACGCACGCCACCTCGGCCGAGCGCACCAGATCGACCAGTTCGGCGTCGGAGATGCCCTTCACGAACTCGACGGCGCCTTCCAGCCCGTACCGCTCGAGCATCTGCGCGACCGGCCCTTCCTGGGGGCGCTTGCCGACGACGACGAGATGCGCCCCGGGGTGCTCGGTCCGCACCTTCGCGAGCGCTTCGGCCAGGTACACCAGACCCTTGAGCGGCACGTCCGCGCTGGACGTCGTCACGATCCGGCCGGGTACCCGCCGCACCGACGGGTCCGGGGAGAAGAGGTCGGTGTCGGCGCCGATGTGGACCACATGGACACGGTCCTCGGAGACGCCCAGGTGGTCCACGATCTCCTGACGGGACGACCCCGAGACGGTGAGGACCGACGGAAGCCGGCGCGCCACCCGCTTCTGCATGCGTGTAAACGCGTACCAGCGCCGCACGGACGCCCGCCGCTGCCAGTTCTCGGCGGCGTCCAGCTCCAGCTGCCGGTCCACGGTGATGGGGTGGTGGACGGTGGTCACCAGCGGTGCGCCGACATCGCCCAACAGGCCGTATCCGAGCGTCTGGTTGTCGTGCACGATGTCGAAGTCGCCGCGCCGGGCGCGCAGATGACGGCGGGCGCGCAGCGAGAACGTCAGCGGCTCGGGGAAGCCGCCGGTCCACATCGTGGCGACTTCGAGAGCGTCGATCCAGTCCCGGTACTCCTCGCGCCCGGGGGTGCGAAAGGGGTCGGGCTGGCGGTACAGGTCGAGGCTTGGCAGCTCGGTGAGGGTCAGCCCTCGCAGGTCCTCGCCCTCGTCGAGCACCGGGTACGGCTGCGCGCCGATGACCTCGACCCGGTGGCCGAGCCGGACCAGCTCGCGCGAGAGGTGCCGTACGTACACACCCTGACCGCCGCAGAAGGGGTTTCCCTTGTAGGTGAGGAGCGCGATGCGCAACGGGAGGTACCCGTCGGCGGCCGGGTCTTCCCCGAAACCCGCCTCCCTGCCCTCAGCGGTCACTCTCGACCCCTTCTCCAGCCATTCCCGCGAGGTTACGCCGGGACGGTAATCTAGAACAAGTTTCAGACTTGATCGTTCAGAGGCTTCGAATCTACCGGCAGGTAAGGACACCGTGAGCAGCGGATCAGGTGATTCGCGCCACGGAGCGGGCTCCTGCCATGCTGTCCGATCACTCGCCCTCACCGACTGTCACGGAAAAACGGAACGGAACCCATGCCTGCGGAAGCCAAGGTGCCAGCCAGTACCGCGCGAGCGGCGACGCAGCCGGCCTCGCCCGGGCTCACCGAGCGGCAGGAGGCGCGCCGCCGACGGATCCTTCGCGCGAGCGCGGAGCTGGCCGGCCAGGGTGGTTTCGACGCGGTGCAGATGCGCGAGGTCGCGGAGTGCTCGCAGGTCGCCCTCGGCACCTTGTACCGCTACTTCCCGTCGAAGGTGCACCTGCTGGTCGCGACCATGCAGGACCAGCTGGAGCACATGCACGGCACCCTCAGAAAGAAGCCGCCGGCCGGGGAGACGGCGGCGGAGCGGGTGGTGGAGACCCTGATGCGGGCCTTCCGTGCACTGCAGCGCGAGCCGCAGTTGGCCGATGCCATGGTCCGCGCCGTGATCTTCGCGGACCGCAGCGTCTCCCCCGAGGTCGATCAGGTCTCCCGCCAGACCACGGCGATCATCCTCGACGCGATGGACCTGGACGACCCGACCCCGGACCAGCTGTCGGCGGTCCGCGTGATCGAGCACACCTGGCACTCGGCCCTGATCACCTGGCTCTCCGGACGGGCCTCCATCGCCCAGGTCAAGCTCGACATCGAGACGGCGTGCCGGCTCATCGACCTGAGGGGTGATCGACCTGATGGGGCCGGGGCGCGGGACTGGAACCCGGGCCTGTCCGGGCATAAAAAATGACCTACGAGACGGGTTTGGACGACTTTCCAGTCTTTCGACCTTCCAGCCCTTTGGCCGACCATTGTCGGCCCCAGCGGAAACCGAAGCTTCACGCTAAAGTCGGCACTTTCCGGTCAAAGTTCCTCACTCGCCCCGTAGGCACCCTCTAGGATATAACCCCCATCGCCGGATGGGTACCCCCAATTCATGATTCTTTGAGGCAATTCAGACAGGTAGTAGCGCCCGTATCAAGTCCTCCGCCTCTCCCAGGACTTCGATCTCCCGCCGTGTCATCGTCGGGTTCGCCGCACGGCGGGCGCGCGCCTCCGTCAGGCCCGCCTCCGTGAGAGCCGACGCCCCCTCCTGGCCGTCGAGCATCGCGGCCAGGAGCTCGCGTACGCCTTCCACCTGAGGTTCGCCGAGCAGGGCGACCTGGGCGAGGATCATCGCGGACATGCCCCAGTCGAGGCCGGGCGGGCCCTCCTGCGCGGTGGCCCAGTCAATGACCTTCGGGCCACCGGCGGTCATGATCACGTTCAGCGGGTGCAGATCGAGGTGGAGGACACTGACGGCCGGGTCGGCAAAGTCGCGCACGGGCAGCGCGTGCAGCTCGCGCAGCAGCCGTGCGAGCATCGCCCCGCCCTCCCGAGGGCCGATCCGCCCCTCCAGGAGCGCCTCTCCCATCGTCGGGCCTGCCAGCCGCTCCATGACGAGGTCACTGCGGGTCGCCGACCGTACCTCGGGGACCGGATAGCCGTGGCCGCGAACGTGGTCCATCACCGCCGCCTCGGCGGCAGCGTCCCCGAACGGGTCCCGGTAGCGCCGCAGCACCCACGCCCCGTCGATCTCGTACACATCGGCCATCCGCCCGGAGCCGAGCAACTTCCCCGTTGTCATGGCCGGATCCTAACCACGTCCGTGTTCGCGGGGGCCGGGCCCTCACAGGCGGCTCCCGGACACGGCCGTACGGGCCGGTAGAGTGTCCGCGTCGTCATCACACCTGTACGAGGGGAAGCCGGTGCAATTCCGGCGCTGACCCGCAACCGTGTGCCGCCTTTGGGCGGTGAGCCGGATCGCCTCGCACGGGACGTGACCGGCTCGTGTCACCGGCAGCCCGCCGGGGGCAGGCACCGTCGAGGCATACGGGGCCGGAGCCGCCCGGTTGCCTCCGTGTGCCCGTGCGCCCCGGCCTCCCACAGGGAGAGGCAACCGCCGATCATGATCGTTCGCCGCACCGCAGCGGTACTGGCCGCCATAGCAGTGATCGGTGGCGCCCCCGCCCCGGCCGCCCTCGCCGCCTCCCCGTCCGCGTCCCCGTCGCTCCCCTCCGGCCTGTACGGGACGGCGGACCCCACCTACGACGGTGTCTGGCGCCAGTCGCTCGCGCTGCTCGCCCAGCACACGGTCGGTGTGCGACCGGCCGCCAAGGCCGTGGACTGGCTCGCCGGACAGCAGTGCGCGAACGGCGCGTTCGCCCCCTACCGCGCCCACCCGACGGCCGCCTGCGACGCGAAGGAGCCCGTCGACACCAACAGCACCGCGGCGGCCGTCCAGGCACTGGCCGCGCTCGGCGGGCACGACGCCCAGACCGGCAAGGCCGTCTCCTGGCTGAAGTCCGTGCAGAACGAGGACGGCGGCTGGGGCTTCACCGCGGGCGGCGCGAGCGACACGAACTCCACGTCCGTGGTCATCGGAGCCCTCGCCGCGACCGGCGCGAAACCGCAGGAGACGAAGTCCGCGAAGGGCCACTCGCCGTACGACGCGCTGGTGAAGCTGTCGATTCCCTGCGACGACAAGGACGGCGGCGCGTTCGCCTACCAGCCGGACAAGAAGGGCCACCTGGCGGCGAACGCGGACGCGACGGCCTCGGGTGTCCTCGCCGGACTGGGCAAGGGCTTCGTGACCGGCCCCGGCAAGGCGGCCGGGGACGCCACCTGCACCGGCGGCGACACGCCCTCCCCCGCCGACGCGGCGCACAACGGTGCCACCTACCTCGCCGGGGCCATGAAGAAGGACCCCTACCTGACGGTCGCCCTGCCGGGCGCGAAGCCCCAGCCCGACTACGGCAACACGGCGGACGCGGTCGTCGCGCTCGCCGCGACAGGGTCACAGTCCGCCGCGCAGCGCCCCCTCGCCTGGCTGAAGAAGAACGCCGCCGACTGGGCCGCGAAGTCCGGACCGGCCGCGTACGCCCAACTGATCTTCGCGGCGCACGCGACGGACACCGATCCACACGAGTTCGGCCGCGTGAACCTCGTCGACCTGCTCAACGCGACGGGCCCGGCGCCGCGGAGCGTCGAGAAGAGCGCGACCGACGAGGTCCACTCGCAGACCGACTCCAGCCACGCGGTCTGGTGGTTCGTCGGCGTCTGCCTGGTCGCCGGCATCGGCATCGGCTTCCTGCTGTCAGGCCGGAACCGAAAGCAGCAGCCGTGATCCGCCGCGGTGCGGCCGTCCTGGCGCTGGCCCTGCTGGTCCTCTTCACCGGCGGCCAGGCGCACGCCACCGGCTACCGGTACTGGTCCTTCTGGGAGCGCCAGGGCCGGGCGTGGACGTACGCGACCCAGGGCCCGTCCATGGCGCGCCCGGCCGACGGGGACGTCCAGGGCTTCCGGTTCGCGGTCAGCGAGGACTCGCAGAAGGCCACGAAGCCGCGCGGCACGGCGGACTTCGCCACGATCTGCGCGAAGACGCCCGCGCGCGACGGTGAGAAGCGGGTGGCGCTCGTCCTCGATTTCGGCACGACGGCGGACGCCTCCACGGGCGGGACCCCGCCCGCCCCGCGCACGGTCTGCGCCCGCGTCCCCGAGAACGCCACGACCGCGGACGCGCTGGCGGCGGTGGCCCCGCCGCTGCGCTACGACACCAACGCCCTGCTGTGCGCGATCGCGGGCTACCCGCAGAAGGGGTGCGGCGAGCAGGTGCGGGACGCCGCGCCGAGCAAGCCGAGCGAACCGAGCAAGCCGCACCACATTCCGTCGGTGGGTTTGCTGGCGGGCACCGTCGCCGTGGCCGTCCTGGGAGCGGCGGCGATATGGCAGGCGCGCCGCCGCAGGAGCTGACGATGGCACCCCGACCCCGACGCGGCGGTCCGACCGTGCACCCGGGCGCCTGGTGGTTGTGGGCCCTCGGCCTCGCCACCGCCGCCACCCGCACCACCAACCCGCTCCTGCTCGGCCTTCTCGTCGCCGTGTCCGCCTACGTGGTCGCGGCCCGCCGCACCACCGCACCCTGGTCCCGTTCCTACGCGGCCTTCGCCAAACTCGCCCTCGCCGTCCTCGTCATCCGGCTCCTGTTCGCCGTGGTCCTCGGCTCCCCGATCCCCGGCACCCACACCGTCGTCACGCTCCCCGAAGTCCCCCTCCCCCACTGGGCGCAGGGCATCCGTATCGGCGGCCGGGTCACCGCGGAGGGCCTCGTCTTCGCGCTGTACGACGGTCTGAAACTGGCCACACTGCTCATCTGTGTCGGCGCCGCGAACGCCCTCGCGAACCCCGCCCGGCTCCTCAAGTCCCTTCCCGGCGCCCTGTACGAGACGGGCGTCGCGGTCGTCGTCGCGCTCACCTTCGCCCCGCACCTGATCGCCGACGCCCGACGGCTGCGCGCCGCGCGCCGGCTGCGCGGCCGGCCCGACCGGGGCCTGCGCGGACTGCTGCAGGTCGGACTCCCGGTGCTGGAGGGCGCGTTGGAACGCTCGGTCGCCCTCGCCGCCGCGATGGACGCGCGCGGCTTCGGCCGCACCACCGATGTTCCGCCCGCCGTCCGCCGTACCACCACCGCCCTCACGCTGGGCGGTCTGCTCGGTGTCTGCGCGGGCACGTACGGACTGCTGACCGCGGAAGGGGGCGTCTACGGACTGCCCCTCCTGCTCTGTGGGCTGGCCGCCGCCCTCGGCGGACTGCGGCTGGGCGGGCGCCGCTCGCCACGCACCCGCTACCGCCCGGACGTGTGGGGCCTGCGAGCCTGGCTGGTCGCCGGTTCGGGTGTCGCGGCAGCGGCACTGCTGGTCGTCTCGGCCGCGTACGACCCCGCCGCCCTGCGCCCCGGCGTCGTCCCCCTGACCGCCCCGACGCTCCCCCTGCTCCCCGCGGCGGCGGTGCTGCTCGGTCTGCTGCCCGCGTTCGTCACCCCCGCCCCCGAGGAGTCCGTGTGATCCGTTTCGAGAACGTCTCGGTGACGTACGACGGAGTGACCGAACCGGCCGTCGAGGGCATCGACTTCACCGTCCCCGAGGGTGAACTGACCCTGCTCGTCGGCCCGTCCGGGACCGGCAAGTCGACGGTGCTCGGCGCGGTGAGCGGGCTGGTCCCGCACTTCACGGGCGGTACCCTGCGCGGCCGTGTCACGGTGGCCGGCCGCGACACCCGTACGCACAAGCCGCGTGAACTCGCCGATGTGGTGGGCACGGTCGGCCAGGATCCGCTGTCCCACTTCGTGACGGACACGGTCGAGGACGAACTCGCCTACGGGATGGAGTCGTTGGGGCTCGCCCCGGACGTCATGCGGCGGCGGGTGGAGGAGACCTTGGACCTGCTCGGGCTGAACGAGCTGAGGGACCGGCCGATCGCCACCCTCTCCGGCGGTCAGCAGCAGCGCGTCGCGATCGGCTCGGTACTCACCCCGCACCCGAAGGTCCTCGTCCTCGACGAGCCGACGTCCGCGCTGGACCCGGCGGCGGCCGAGGAGGTCCTCGCCGTGCTGCAACGGCTCGTCCACGACCTGGGCACGACGGTCCTGATGGCCGAGCACCGGCTGGAACGGGTCGTCCACTACGCCGACCGGGTCGTACTGCTCCCCTCCCCCGGTTCCCGCCCGGTCCTGGGCACCCCGGCGGAGGTGATGGCCGTCTCCCCGGTGTACCCGCCGGTGGTGGACCTGGGCCGGCTGGCCGGCTGGTCGCCGCTGCCCCTGACCATCCGCGACGCCCGTCGCCGCGCGGGCGAACTGCGCGAGCGACTCGCGGACGCCACACCCGTGGACGGCCGCCGTCCGCAGGGCGACGCGAACCCGCGCCCCGAGGTCCCCGCCCAGCGCCGCTTCCTGCGCCGGCGTACCGCCCCGGACACCGCGACACCCCACCCCGCGGCGGCCGTCACCTCCCTCGCCGTCCAGCGCGACCGCGTCCAGGCCCTGCGCCACGTCGACCTCACGGTGACCCCGGGGGAGACCGTCGCCCTCATGGGACGCAACGGCGCCGGGAAGTCCACGCTGCTCGCCGCGCTCGTCGGGCTCGTCACACCGGCCCGCGGGTCGGTACTGGTCGGCGGCATGGTGCCGCACCGCGCGGCACCGCGCGACCTGGTGCGTCGGGTGGGCCTCGTCCCGCAGGAGCCACGGGACCTGCTGTACGCGGACACGGTGGCAGCCGAGTGCACGGCGGCGGACCAGGACGCGGGTGCCGCCGAGGGGAGCTGCCGGGCCCTGGTGTCCGAGCTGCTGCCGGGCGTCGGGGACGACACACATCCCCGGGACCTGTCGGAGGGGCAACGGCTGGCGCTGGCCCTGGCCGTCGTACTGACGGCCCGACCCCCGCTGCTGCTCCTGGACGAGCCCACGCGCGGCCTCGACTACGCGGCCAAGACCCGTCTGGTCGCTGTACTGCGCGAGCTCGCCGCCGAGGGGCAGGCCATCGTGCTGGCCACCCACGACGTGGAACTGGCCGCCGAACTCGCCCACCGCGTGGTGGTCCTCGCGGACGGCGAGGTCGTCGCCGACGGCCCCACCGCCGACGTGGTGGTCGCGTCCCCGTCGTTCGCGCCCCAGGTGACGAAGGTGCTGGCCCCGCAGCAGTGGCTCACGGTCTCCCAGGTCCGGGAGGCCCTGTCCTCATGACATCCCCTCAGCCCCGGTCGGCGCCGGTCCGTCTCGGTCCCCGCTCCCTGGCCGCCCTCGCGTTGGTCAGCACGGTCGGCGTCGTCGGCTTCACCTGGCCCCTGTTCGCCGATCCCGACTCGCAGCTCGGCGCGCACGCGCAGGACGCCCCCTGGCTGTTCGCCGGGCTGCTCGTGTTGCTCGTCGCCGTCGTGGCCGCGACGATCGCCGAGTCGGGGCTCGGGCCCAAGGCCGTGGCCATGCTCGGAGTCCTCGCCGCGACCGGCGCGGCCCTGCGGCCCATCGGTGCCGGGACCGCCGGCCTCGAACCGATGTTCTTCCTGCTGGTGCTGAGCGGGCGGGTGCTCGGGCCGGGCTTCGGCTTCGTGCTCGGGGCCGTCACCATGTTCGCGTCCGCGCTGCTGACGGGCGGGGTCGGGCCATGGCTGCCGTTCCAGATGCTGGCCATGGGGTGGTTCACGCTGGGGGCGGGACTACTGCCGGGACCCGGCCGGCTGCGGGGCCGCGGTGAGGTGGCGATGCTCGCGGGCTACGGGTTCCTGGCCGCGTTCGCCTACGGCACGGTCATGAACCTCGCGGGCTGGCCCTTCATGGACGCGCTCGCCTCGAACGCCGCGTACGACCCGCACGCCGGCCTCGCCACCAACCTCACCCGCTTCCTCGCCTACTGCCTGGCCACCTCGCTGGGCTGGGACCTGGGCCGCGCCGCCGTCACGGTCGCCCTGACGTTCTTCCTCGGCCCGCCGGTCCTCAGGGCACTGCGCCGGGCGACCCGACGGGCGGCCTTCGAGAGCCCGGTCACGTTCGAACCGAGGTAGCGCCGAGGCCAGGCCGGCGGCCACACGTTGCGGGTGGTGAAACGGAGTTGCGCCCCCGGACTCGCCCCCGGACTCGTCCCCTGCTCGTCGTCCGCCTCGTCCTGGCCGCTACGAGGCCTCAAGGGTGCGGCGCACCCTTGCCAGCCGTTCCTCGTCCCACTCCACCCTCGGGTCGGGTTCGAGGAAGGAGAGGGCCGCCGCGACGACACCGAGCGCGGGCTGCGACCATTCGGCCGTCTCGTCCGCGCCGAGGGGACCGGTCCTCAGCCGCCTCTCGGCGAGGCCGGGCAGGGAGCGCGCGGTGATCACGAAGCCGCGCATGGTCGCGCTGACCTGAGCCGCCAACTCCTCGAAGTTCGTGTTGAGTTCCGGGAACAGCCGCAGGCCGAGCAGGGTCGCCAGTTGTTCGTACGACCGAGCGATGCCGTTGATCAGTTCGCTTTCGGCCGTGGCGAGCGCGGCCTGGACCTGGGTTCGCAACTCGCCGTCGGCGAGGCTGAGGAAGGTCGCGTGCAGGGCGATGTAGGTGCGCCACTGCGTGGATGCGCGCATGGCCTCGAAGTCCCGCAGCGCTCCCTGGCGCAGTAGTTCGACGAGGAGCGCCCGGCGGCCCTCGGCGGTGCGGAACTGGTCGAGCCGGTCGAGCGCGAGCCGCCGTACCGCATCCTCCGCGACCGTGCCGTCGGTGCCGATCGCGGCGGGCGCGGTCGCGGCGATCGCCTTGAGCAGGTCACTGAAGAACAGGTCCTTGTAGGGCCAGCGGCGGTAGACGGCGCTGCGCGCGACGCCCGCGTCCCGGATGACGTCCTCGAAGCTGATGTGGTCCAGGCTGACGGTCAGCCCGGTGGCGTCGATCATCGCCATGGCGGTGTCCAGCATCCGCTGCGCGGTCTCCGCGTCCGTCAGCCTGCGACGACGCCGGGGCAGCCCCGTGGGCGATTGCTCGTTGGTCATCTTGCCTCTATCCTCCGAGTAGCACTTGAGACACGATATCCCAAGTTTCATCACTTCGCGGCCTCGCCAGAAGGAGTTTCCGATGCTCTCGCAGCAGCTCCCCGCATCCGTCCGCAGCGCCGTCACCGCGTTCTACGCGGCCGCCGCCCTGTCCCTGTTCGCCGCCATTACCGTCATCGCCGACCAGGCCTGGAGCGACGGGCTCGCCGGGAAGCTGCGTGAGACCTACCCGCACCGCGACCCCGGTGAGCTGTCGATGGCCGAGTCCAGCATCCTCACCTACCTGTTCATCCTCGCCGCGGTAGGCGCCCTCTTCTTCGTATGGATGGCGCGGGCGAGCAAGCGGGGCAAGCGGCGGGTACGAAGGGCGGGTGCCGTGACGGTCGCACTGGGCACCACCCTGTCCCTCTACCACTTCACCCAGCCGCATCCGCTGGTGCTGTCACTGGCCGGGATGCTGCCCTGCCTGGCCGGACTTGCGGGGCTGGCGATGCTGCGGCGACCGGAGGCCGTAGCGCACTTCGACGAGTCCGCGCGCACGGCCACTGCCGGGTGACACCGGCCGACACGGTTTCGGAAGGCCCACACCAGGGCGGACGCTGCGACCTGGGTCACCATCCGACACGCCCGCGTGCGGCGTGGGTCACCCCTCCTCCTCTCGGTCCGTACCACGCCCTCGACCCTGCGTGACACCGAGTGTGAGGAGCCCCACGTGACCGCCCTCACCTACGAGGCCCGGCCGTAGTCCGAACGCCTGACATGCGCGCGTCGAATCCGCGCTCCGACCTGGGCATAGAGAGCCAGGTCACACAAGCGACTAGTGCTGCAAATGCGGCTACCACTAGTAAAAGGGGTCATTGCGGACACCCCTGGCCGCCTGCTTCTCTGGATCCCGTCGCCAGGCACCGACAAGCCCGACGGGTCGCGGTGCCGACGCAGACCCACCACGCCCCGCGTGGTTCCGGTAGGCCGGCGATTCCTTGTCCCCTACGAAAAGGTGCTCTGTGTCCGTCTCCGTCATCCGTCGCATCGCTTCCCCGAAGAAGGCCATCGCCACCGCCGCCGTCGCCGCCGCCACGGCCGGTCTCGCGCTCACCGCAGCGCCCGCGCACGCCGCCACGCCGACTTCGGACCCCGCCTCCGCCAAGGCGATAGCGCGCCAGATGATCAAGGACCCCGCGCAGTACGAGGCGTTCCACAAGATCGTCTCGCATGAGAGCGGCTGGAACATGCACGCCACCAACCCCTCCTCCGGCGCGTACGGCCTGGTCCAGGCACTGCCCGCGCACAAGATGGCGTCCGCCGGTTCCGACTGGAAGACCAACCCGGCCACCCAGATCAAGTGGGGCCTGGACTACATGAACTCCCGCTACGGCAGCCCCGCCGCGGCCTGGAACTTCTGGTCCACCCACCACTGGTACTGATCGAGCCGAGCCCACTGATCCGCGAAGGCGGCGACCCCGACCCGGGGCCGCCGCCTTCGGCGTGCTTCAGCCGGTGAGGCACTCGAACCACACGGTCTTGCCGCCTCCCGGCGCGGGCACCACACCCCAGTTGTCGACCACCGCGTCCAGGAGAACGAGCCCGCGGCCACTCTCGGCCGCCGGCAGCAACTGCGTCGGTACGGCGGGCAGTTGCGCGCACCCGTCCGTCACCTCCACCCGCACCCCCGCCGGCTGCCGCAGCACCCGCAGCGTGCAGTGCCGGTCCGGCACATGACGTACGACGTTGGCGACCAGCTCGGTCACACCCAGCTCCGCGGCGTCGACAAGGTCCCCCATCTCCCATTCCCGCAGGAACGAGCGGACGATACGCCGTATGTGCCGCGCCGAGTGCTCGCCGACGGTGAGCCGCATCCGGTACTGGGTGGCGCAGAGGCCCAGCAGGGCCGAGGGAATGTAGTCGTTCACAGTACGAGGCTGACCTGCCGGAACTACTCTGGGCCACCGAACGGATACAACCGGTCCCGCAGTGGGCCGAGTTACGCGACGAGGAGGTCGCGCGTGACCCACATCAACATCCTCGACCCGGGCGCCTCACCGCTCGACTACTACGGCTTCGAACTGCGCCGACATCGCGAGGCCGCCGGGCTGACACAGAAGCAGCTCGGGGACATCGTCAACTACACCGGCTCGCTGGTGGGCCAGATCGAGACGGCCAGGAAGCTGCCTACGCCGGAGTTCAGCGAGCGGGTGGATGCGGCGTTGGGGACGGGTGGGTTGCTTTCGCGGCTCGTCGTCCTGGTGATGCGTAGTCAACTTCCGGCCTGGTTTCAGCAGGTGGCGGAATTGCAGGCGCGGGCGACAGAGATCTACGCCTTCGAGACGCACATGGTGCCTGGCCTTCTTCAGACCAGGGCGTACGCGCGTGCCGTACTCGGTGTGCTGGAGCAGACCGGCCTCGACGACCGCACCGCTGTGCGGCTGGACCGTCAGCGCATCTTCGAGAAGGACGAGCCGCCGGTCTATTGGCTGGTTCTCTTCGAGGCAGCACTGCACTTGGAGATCGATGGCCCGGAGACCATGCGAGAACAACTGGCGCACCTGTTGTCGTTCGAGGATGACCCCCTGATCAACATCCAAGTGCTGCCGTACTCGGCTGGGGCACACGCGGGGCTACAAGGCTCGTTCGACATCTACCGTTTCGCGGGCGACCCATCCATCATCTACACCGAGGGCTACGGCAGCGGGTATCCCACCGCCAATCCGGACACCGTCAAGGACTGCTCGCTCCGTTACGATCACCTCCAAGCCGCCGCTCTCTCCCTCAGGGACTCGGCGGAGTTGATCCGGCGCGTGATGGAGGAACGCTATGCGGAGCAATGCGACTCTGACGGGGATCCAGTGGCGTAAGTCCAGTTACAGCGGCGACCAAGGCGGCAGTTGTGTCGAGTGCGCGCCGCTCGGCCCCCTCGCCTGGCGCAAGTCCTCGTACAGTGGCGACCAGGGCGGCAACTGCGTGGAGATCGCCGAAGCCCCCTGCGCCACAATCGCCGTACGCGACTCCAAGACCCCCACCGGCCCGGCCCTCACCCTCGCGCCCGCCGCCTTCTCGGCCTTCGTCTCCTGGACGGCCACCGCCCCGGAGTGATCGCGCCTGTGGTGTGACACATCTCCCGGATGTGTCACACTCCAGCCGCTACACCCCCACGCCCTTGAACCCGTACTCGGATCAGCTCACCGCGCGGTCCTTCACCAACACCGGCGCACTCCCGGCCTCGGCCTCGGCATCGGCATCGGCGGCCATCGTCTCCACCACCCGGGCCCGCGGCCCCTGGAACAGACAGGTCAGGCCGAAGCCCGCACCGACGACGACCGCGCCGCCGACCGCGTCCAGCACCCAGTGGTTACCGGTCGCCACGATCACCGAGACCGTGCACAAGGGGTGCAGCAGTCCGAGCGCCTTCATCCACCACCTGGGCGCGAGGATCGCGATGACCAGGCCGCACCACAGGGACCAGCCGAAGTGCAGCGAGGGCATCGCCGCGTACTGGTTCGTCAGCGCGGTCAGCGTGCCGTAGTCCGGCTTGGCGAAGTCCTGCACGCCGTGCACGGTGTCGATCATTCCGAGGTCCGGCATCAGGCGCGGCGGAGCCAGCGGATAGAGCCAGAAACCGACGAGCGCGAGCAGGGTGGCGAAGCCGAGCGACGCGCGTGCCCACCGGTAGTCGACCGGGCGGCGCCAGTAGAGCACGCCGAGGACGGTCAGCGGGACCGCGAAGTGGAAGGACCCGTAGTAGAAGTCGAAGAAGTCCCGCAACCAGCCGACCTTGACGACGGCGTGGTTGGCCCAGTGCTCGATGTCGATGTGCAGGAAGCGTTCGATCGAGAGGATCTGGTCACCGTGCTGCTCGGCGGTGGCCCGGCCCGCCGAGTTGCTGCCGCCGGTCGCCGCAAGCCGGACCTGTTGGTAGGCGGCGTAGGTGACCCGGATCAGCAGCAGTTCGAGCAGCAGGTTCGGGCGGGTGAGGGCCCGGCGCAGGAACGGCAGGAGCGGGACGCGCTTCCAGCGGGCGGGGACGGGCCGCGCGTACTCGGTGGGAACCGGGTCCTGATAGTGGAGGGAGGTGCGGGACAGGAACGGTACGAAGGTGGCGGCGGCGAGGGCAACCAGCAGGACCAGGTTGTCGCGCAGCGGATAGAGCACCTCCATGTGCGGCAACATCGTCTGCGCGGGCAGCGTCATCACGAGCACGACGGCCACCGGCCACACCAACCGGTCCGAGGCCCTGGTGCCCACCCGGCCGACCACCGTGAGCAGCACCCACAGGAGCTGGTGCTGCCAGCTCGTGGGCGACACGGCGACCGCGACACAGCCGGTGACCGCGACGGCGAGCAGTAGCTGACCGTCGTGCGCGTACCGGATCGCGCGGCGCAGCCCGATGACCGCGACGGCGGCGCCCAGCACGAGGAACAGGCCGATCTCCAGCGGGCCGGACAGACCCAACCGCAGCAGGGCGCCGTGCAGGGACTGGTTGGCGTGGTCGTCGGCGGCGCCGCCCAGGCCGACGCCCGCCAGGTGGTGCACCCAGTAGGTGTACGAGTCGTCCGGCATCGCGGCCCAGGCCAGCGCGGTGCACACCGCGAACGCGCCGACGGCGGAGACGGCGGCACGGCGACGGCCGGTGAACCACAGCAGGGGCGCGAACAGCAGGACGGTCGGCTGGAGCGCGGCACCGAGGCCGATGAGCACTCCGCCGGCCCGCTCCCCGCGCACGGCGAAGCAGCCGAGCACCACGAACAGGACGGGGAGAATGCTGGTCTGGCCGAGGGAGAGGGTGTTGCGCACCGGCAGCGACAGCATCAGCAGGCTGATCGCGACCGGCGCGGCCAGTGCCCCGGCGGGCACTGGGAGGGAGCTGCGCCGCGTCACCGGCTGCGGCAGGGCGCGGGCGGCGACCAGGCCGAGCGCAACGACGAGCAGCAGCGTGCCGAAGGTCCAGCCCCAGCCGAGCGTCTGCTGGGCGGCCCGGGTGAGCGGTTTGAGGACGAGCCCGCCGAACGGAGTGCCGGTAAAGCGCGTCGAGTCGTAGAGCGACCCCTCCACATGCAGGACGCCGTGCGGGCCGACCCAGGTCTCCAGGTCCGTCAGCCGCTCGCCCCGAGGCGTGCTCAGGACGACGGCGACCTCCCGTACCGCGAGAATGGCGGCGATCAGCCAGAGGCCGACGCGGGCCACTGTCAGCCGTGTCTTCGTCTGCTCCGCGGCCCCCGCCCCGAAGGCACGGCTCACCTGCCCACTGTGCTCGACGTTCGCCACGCCCCGCCGCCCCTCCCGCCCCGTTCATCCCATTCATCACGCGCGTCCCGTGCGCATATCCGCCTATGAGGGTCGCAGCACCCCCATTGTGAGACGCAGACACCCCCCACTTCGCCTGACATCAGCCCGACTTTTTGTCCGAATGACGACCGTGTGCGGACGGCGTGGTTCCCTCCCCGGGGCGCGAGAAGGGTCACAGGCGGGACGGTTCGCGGCACCGCGCGACGGGTCCGTCACGCCTGCATAGACCGCATTTGCGCGCAGTATGCGATGGGTCGACTACCGAACGCTATGACGGCAACTGCCCTTATGGTCGCTTTTCGGCCTGCCCGCAACGGCGGGCCACGGTCCGTCGCACGGCGGCGGCCCTGTCCCTGTCCCCGTCGAAAGGCAGGCGAGCGGTACCTTGCCGACCGTCGCTCCACTCGCAGCAACCGTCACCCATCGCGCCCCGGTCACTCCGGAGCCCACCGTCACCGACCCCGCGCTGGTCAGGCGCGCCGTGAAGGCCGCCGCGCTCGGCAACGCGATGGAGTGGTTCGACTTCGGCGTCTACAGCTACATCGCGGTGACGCTGGGCAAGGTGTTCTTCCCGTCCGGCAACCCCACCGCGCAGCTCCTGTCCACCTTCGGCGCCTTCGCCGCGGCCTTCCTGGTCCGCCCGCTGGGCGGCATGGTCTTCGGCCCGCTCGGCGACCGCGTCGGGCGACAGAAGGTCCTGGCGCTGACGATGATCATGATGGCGGCGGGCACGTTCGCGATCGGCCTGATCCCGTCGTACGCGGTGATCGGTGTCGGGGCGCCCATCCTGCTGCTGGTGGCCCGTCTGGTGCAGGGATTCTCGACCGGTGGCGAGTACGCGGGCGCGTCCACGTTCATCGCCGAGTACTCACCGGACAAGAAGCGCGGCTTCTTCGGTAGCTGGCTGGAGTTCGGCACGCTCGCCGGATACATCGGCGGCGCCGGCCTGGTCACCCTGATGACCGCCCTGCTGTCCTCCGAGGACCTGGTGGCCTGGGGTTGGCGGATCCCGTTCCTGATCGCGGGCCCGATGGGGATCATCGGCCTCTACCTGCGGACGCGCCTGGAGGAGACCCCGGCGTTCGCGGCCCAGCTCAAGAAGGCCGAGAAGACCGACGCCGAGCGGCCCAAGGTGCCGCTGCGCGACATGATCACCGGGCAGTGGCGGGCGCTGCTGCTCTGCGTGGGCCTGGTGCTCGTCTTCAACGTCACCGACTACATGCTGCTGTCGTACATGCCGACCTATCTGACCGGTGAGCTGAAGTACGACGAGACGCACGGGCTGCTGGTCGTGCTCGGTGTGATGGCCTTCATGATGATCGCGCAGCCGTTCGTGGGAGCGCTGACCGACCGTGTCGGCCGCCGCCCGGTGATCGCCGCGGGTTGCGCGGGCTTCCTGTTCCTGTCGATCCCCGCCCTGCTGCTGATCCGCCAGGGCAGCCTGCTCGCCGTCGCGCTCGGCATGGGCGCGCTGGGCCTGCTGCTGGTCTGCTTCACCGCGTCGATGCCGGCCGCGCTCCCGGCCCTCTTCCCGACCCGGGTACGCTACGGCTCGCTCTCGATCGGCTTCAACATCTCCGTGTCGCTGTTCGGCGGCACGACCCCGCTGGTGGTCACGGCGCTGATCGGCGCGACCGGGAACATGATGATGCCCGCCTACTACATGATGGCGGCGGCCGTGATCGGCGGCGCCGCGGTGTGGTTCATGGCGGAGTCGGCGGGCCGCCCGCTGCCGGGGTCGGCACCGTCCGTCGAGCGCGCGGAGCGCTGAGGCGGGCACCTGTGGTCCCCGGGTACGGCGGCGCCGACGCGACAGGTTCGCGTCGGCGCCGCTGCCGGCTGGTATGCCAACTCCGCTCAGGCCTCGTGGTAGAAGCCCACGTTGACGCTGCGCGAAGCGGTACGGTCCCGGATCACCAGCTCGCCCGAGCCGCCCTGCGGAAGCCTGGCCGTCCCGCCGTACGGCAGGGGCTGGACCGGGTGGTGCCCACCCAGGGCCAGCAGGACCTCGGAGGAGGGTTCGGTGTGCGAGCCGCGCAGCCACGTGACCTGCCAGCCGCCGTCGGGGCCGCACAGGAACTCCAGGTGGACGCGCGAGACGAACAGCCAGTCGTCGGGGGGTGCCAGCCGGCACACGGACCTGTCCCGGCCCACCCGCAGCGTGGCACCCGGGTCGCTGGGCGCGTCGGCCATCAGCATGCCGGCCGTCGCCCCGGCGTCCGCCGCGGAGACCGCGGCCATGGTGAGTTCGAGCACGTGCGCTCCTCCTGAGTGCAGCGGTCAAGCGGTCAAGTGTCCTGCGACCGGGCCCGGTTGGCGTGCCGCGGCGGCATGATAGTTCGCCCCTTCGTTCGCTGTGAGTGACCTGCGGCACAATGGACCCATGACCGAGCGCAAGCCACCTGGCGTCAGCTTCGAGTCCTATGTCGACAAGCAGATCCGTGATGCCGAGGCGCGCGGCGACTTCGCGAACCTCCCCGGCGCGGGTCGGCCGGTACCGGCCGTCTCGGAGACGCAGTACGACGAACTGTGGTGGATCAAGCGGAAGATGGCCCGCGAGGGGTTCTCCGTCCTGCCGCCGTCGCTGGCGCTCCGCAAGGAAGCGGAGGACACACTCGCGGCCGCCGAGGCGGCGCCGTCCGAGCGGCTGGTACGACGGCTGATCGAGGACCTCAACGTGAAGATCCGCGACATGATGTCCATGCCACCGCCGGGTCCGCCGTTGGGTCTGAAGCCGTACGACGTCGAGGAGATCGTCCGCCGGTGGCGCGAACGCCGGGCGGACTGAGGTGGAACGCATATTCGGTTGCGGGCCCCTTCCGGCACCTTTGACCATGCCCGTCATGACTTGGACCGTCGCCCGAGAACCCCATGACTCACCCGTGGCCGCCGCGCTGTGGCGTGCGTACTACACGGAGGTCAGCGACCGCTGGTACCAGCTCCACGAGGGCCGCACGACCGACCCGGACGAACTGGAGCACGCGATCGCCGCCGACACCGGTGACTATCTGGCACCGCCCGCCGGCGCCCTGTTCGTGGCCCGCTACGCGGGCGAGCCCGCCGGAACCGCGGGCGTGCGACTGCTGGACCCGGCGACGGCCGAGCTCAAGCGGGTCTTCCTGCGCGAGGAACTGCGCGGCCGGGGCGGCGCCCCGCTCCTGGTGTCCGCCGCCGAGGACGCGGCCCGCGAGTTGGGGGCCGAACGGATCGTCCTGGACACCCGCCACGACCTGGTGGAAGCCCGCTCCCTGTACAGCCGTCTGGGGTACGCGGAGACCGAACCGCACAACGACGACACATACGCCGAGCACTGGTTCGCGAAGCGACTCCGCTGACGACGGGCCCTACTCCACTGACGACAGGCCCTATATGAGTGGGCCCCGGCGAATCGTCCGCGGTGGTGGACCGCCGCGCGGGCGCTCCGCGTCCGAGCCGCACAGCTCGGCGTTCAGGTCCTGGACCAGCCTGGTCAGATCGGTCGGGCGGTCCGGGCCCCACCAGTCGCCGAGCAGTTCGGCCAGGGACTCCTCGCGGGCTCTGGCCAGGCGCTCGACGGCCTCGCTGCCCCGCTCGGTGAGGACGAGGTCGAGCCCCTTGCGCACCGCCAGGTGCCGCTCCTCCACCTGCCGCGCGGCGTCGAGTATGACGTTCAGCGGGACCGTGCTGCGCTCGGCGAGCACCCCCGGTTCGGCCCAGCCGTATTTCTTGATCCGCAGCAGCAGCCAGCTCGCCGCGGGCAGCAGGTCGTACCCGGCCCGCCGGGTGATCTTCTCGTAGATCTCCCGCCGCCCCTCCCGCAGGCCGAGCGCGGACAGCGCCCGGCACACCTCGTCGTACGACGACCGCTGCACCGGATTGCTCGCCAGCGTCTCCGTCCCGTCCGGTGCGGTCACCGAGCCGCGCAGCGGGTCCTCGCGCAGGAACCACGACAGCACGAAGCCGAGGAGGGCGACCGGGACGGCGTACAGGAAGACATCGGTGATGGAGGAGGCGAACGCGTGCAGAACGGCGGGCCGTATGCCGGCCGGGAGCGTCGCGACGCCCCGCGGGTCGGACTTCAACCTGCCCGCGGTGACGCCTGGTGGGAGCGGTCGGCCGGCCAGCGCCGCCGTGAGTCGGCCACCGAGGCGGCTCGCGAAGATCGTGCCGAAGACGGCCACGCCGAACGAGGCGCCGATGGACCGGAAGAAGGTGGCGCCGGAGGTGGCGACACCGAGGTCCTCGTAGGCGACCGCGTTCTGCACGATCAGCACCAGGACCTGCATGACCAGGCCGAGGCCCAGGCCGAAGACGAAGAAGCAGACGCTCATCGCGGCCGTGCTGCTGCGCTCGTCGAGCCGGTGCAGCAGGAGCAGCCCGACGGTCGTGAGGCCGGTGCCCGTGACGGGGAACACCTTCCAGCGGCCGGTGCGGCTGACGATCTGGCCGGAACCGGTGGACGACAGCAGCATCCCGACCACCATCGGCAGCATGTGCACTCCGGACAGGGTCGGGGTGATGCCGTGGACGATCTGCAGGAACGTCGGCAGATAGGTCATCCCGCCGAACATCGCGAAGCCGACGATGAAGCTGATGACCGCGGCGAGCGTGAAGGTGCGCACCCGGAAGAGCTTCAGCGGGAGGACGGGTTCGGCCGCCCGCTGTTCGACGAGCACGAAGGCCACCAGCAGCACGGCACCGACCACCACCAGGCCGGTGACCTGCGGCGAGCCCCAGCCCCAGGTCGTGCCCCCGAGGGAGGCCACGAGGACCAGACAGGTCGCGACGCAGGCGATGAGGAAGGTGCCGAGGTAGTCGATGACGTGCCGTGCGGACTTCCGCGGGATGCTCAGCACCGTCGCGATCACGAGAAGGGCGACGACACCGACGGGCAGGTTGACGTAGAAGACCCAGCGCCAGCTCAGGTGCTCGGTGAGCAGACCCCCGAGCAGCGGTCCGAGCACGCTGGTCGTCCCGAAGACGGCACCGAAGAGGCCCTGGTAGCGGCCGCGCTCCCGAGGCGAGACGATGTCGCCGACGATCGCCATCGACAGGACCATGAGCCCGCCGCCGCCGAGGCCCTGAAGAGCACGGAAGGCGATGAGCTCGGGCATGTTCCGCGCCATACCGCACAGCGCGGACCCGATCAGGAAGATCACGATCGCGGCCTGGAACAGCTTCTTACGGCCGTACTGGTCACCGAGCTTGCCCCACAGAGGGGTCGCCGCGGTCGAGGCGAGCAGATACGCGGTGACCACCCACGACAGGTGATTCAGACCGCCGAGGTCGCTGACGATGGTGGGCAACGCGGTCGACACGATCGTCTGATCGAGTGCCGCGAGCAGCATGCCGAGCAGCAGCGCGCCGATGGAGACGAGGACGCCACCCTGGACGCTCTCCGTCACGGGCGCGCCATGGCGCCCTGCGGCCACGACGCCGGTGGAACCCGTCTTCGTCTCCCGTGCCACCGGCTCGGCCGCCCTGCCCTCTGCGTCACCGGTCATCATCAGGACCTCCTGTGGACGGTCCTACGGCGTCCATGGATCCGGCATCCGGGCATCACGGTCCGTATAGCCTTGATGAGGTTCGCGTCCATCCCGCCTCCTCCATCGTGCCCCCATCCTGGTCGGTATGACCGTTTATGGCCTGTTGAGCTCTGATCGGAAGCGGAGATTCAGGGGGTAGCCCGGAGATTCCGTGCAGGAAATCTGCATAATCTCTGGAATTCAGCGGGAGGGGACCCAGGGCGTGAGCGGATCGAACGGACAGGCCTGCCCGGAGTGCGCGGCGCCACGGCGGCCGGACGGCACGCCGTCGTGCGGGTGCACCCGACGGGCGTCCGACGCGCTCCGGGACGCGCGTACGGCCCAGGCGGCAGCGGCGGAGGATTTCAACCCCCTGCGGATCCGGCCCTACGTGGACATCCCGGTCACCATGACCGGGACCGAGGTTCCCACGGCACCAGGGCGAGCCGCGCGGGACGCGGCAGCGGACGAGACGATGCCGCTCGCAGCGGTTCCGGAAGAGACACGGGGACGGCACGCCCTCGCGCCGAAGGAGGCACCGGGACGAGACGCCACGATGCGGCCCGAAACCGTACCGGAAGGGCCAGGGGCCTCCGTGCCGCCGGGTGACGGGGAGCCGCGGCGCCGGCGGCGCACCGTGCTGCTGGCCGCCGCCGGGGCCGTCGTCGCGGTCGCGGCGGCCGCCGCGTTCGCCGGAGGGCTGCTCTCGTACGACACGCCGCAGCGGGACGAGGCGCGGCCCGACGGCATCCGGGCCGGCGTGCCGGATGAGTCGCGGTCGCGGGAACCGTCGGCCTCGACGTCCACGGGGTCCACGGGGGCGCCCATGGCAAGTGCGTCGGCATCGGCGAGCGCGGGTCCGACGCCGTCGACGTCGACGTCGCCGTCGGTGAGCGCGTCACCGAGCCGGTCCACCCCGGCCACACCGAGCACCGCGCCGACGACCGCCACCCCCACCGGCTCGGTGTCACCCACCACCACCGTCGGCGACGGCCCGCACGACGTCCAGGTCCTGCGCCTCGGCAGCCAGGGCCCCGAGGTCACCGGGCTCCAACTGCGGCTGCGCCAGCTCAATCTGTACACCGGCCCCGCGCACGGCAACTACAACAAGAAGGTGGAGTGGGCCGTCAGCGCCTACCAGTCCGCGCGCGGCATCACGCAGGACGAGCCGGGAGTGTACGGGCCGGCCACGCGGGCGCAACTGGAGTCGGAGACGAGAGAGCCCTGAGGCGACCGCGAGGACGACCAGAGCCTGTATTGAGTTGCCCGTCGTTCACCCGGAGGGCGGGCGTCGCGGCGTCTGGTGCTGGGGGCACCTCCCACGCCGTTCAGGCAGTGGGGGAGCCTCGCAAGGCGGAGGGTCGCCCGCGTACTGGGACGCCGCGACGCAGGCGGGCAACTCAATACAGGCCCTGGGGCCGTGCCGTCAGTCGACGCACACCTGGATCAGCCCGCCCGCCGCGGACTGCACGCGCACCCGTGTGAGGTCCGGGACCAGCACGTCGGGGCGGTGCGACCGAGCCCGGGGGCCGACGCCGACCACCCGCATCCCGGCGGCGCGCCCCGCGGCGATGCCCGCGCCCGAGTCCTCGAAGACGAGGCAGTCCTCGGGCGCGACGCCCAGTTCGACGGCGCCCTTGAGGAAGCCCTCGGGGTCCGGCTTGCTCGCGCCGACGGACTCGGCGGTGATGCGCACATCCGGCAGCCTCAGGCCCGCGGCTGCCATACGCCCGGTGGACAGCGCCACGTCCGCCGAGGTCACGAGGGCGTGCGGCAGCCCGGCGAGGGAGGCGAGGAACGCGGCGGCGCCGGGGACCTCGACCACACCGTCCATGTCGGCGGTCTCCTCGGCGAGCATGCGGGCGTTGTCGGCGTGGTTCTGCTCCATGGGGCGGTTCGGCAGCAGTACGGCCATCGACGCATAACCCTGCCGACCGTGCACGACCTTCAGCACCTCGTCGCCGTCCAGCCCGTGCCGACCGGCCCAGCGCCGCCAGCAGCGCTCCACGACCGCATCGGAGTTGACGAGAGTGCCGTCCATGTCCAGCAGAAGGGCGCGGGCGGTGAGCAGGGTCGTGGCCGTCATCGACATGGCTCCAAGGCGCGGAAGAGGGGCCGACCGGTGCAGGCGGACCCGGGGACAAGGCGGCCCCGCCCGCCGGTCAGGGAGTGCGAGCGGGAGCCACTTTGTTCCACCACGATACAAAACGCCCTCGCATCACGCCACACCACCGGCCCGCATTGATCCCGGCCGCGAGGGTTGTCATGTCATGTACGCGCCACTAACGTCTCACCGAACGTACACCCTCCGGCAACGCGCCCAGGTGAGCATTCTGCTTGCCCGCAGCTCAACACCCCTACCCCACAAGGGAGTTCGCATGTCCACGGTCTACGCGCGTCGACACCTCAGTAAGCTGGCGGCCCTCACCGGACTCATAGCCCTCGTCGGAATCCTCAACGGTCCGACCGCCTCCGCCACACTCCCCACCCCGGTCAGCGCCGCCACCGCGCGCACCTATCTCGCCTCCCTCACGGTCGCCGCCGAGAACCGCACCGGCTACAGCCGCGACCTCTTCCCCCACTGGATCACCATCAGCGGCACCTGCAACACCCGTGAGACGGTACTCAAGCGCGACGGCTCGAACGTCGTCACCGACTCCTCCTGCGCGGCCACCAGCGGCAGTTGGTACTCGCAGTACGACGGCGTCACCCTGACCGCCGCCTCCGGCGTGGACATCGACCACGTCGTCCCGCTCGCCGAAGCCTGGGACTCCGGCGCCGGAAAGTGGACCACCGCCCAGCGCCAGGCCTTCGCCAACGACCTGACCCGGCCCCAACTGATCGCCGTGTCGGCGAGCTCCAACCGCTCGAAGGGCGACAAGGACCCGGCCGAGTGGGTCCCGACCCGGTCGGCGTACCGCTGCACCTACGTCCGCGCCTGGGTACAGGTGAAGTACTACTACAACCTCTCCGTCGACCCGACCGAGAAGAGCGCGCTGCAGAACTACCTCGCCGCCTGCTGAGCCGCTCGGATTCCCGGAACCTCCCCGCTCGCACCCATCGTTCTCACCCCCGGTACACCGCCTGTCACAGCCGCCGCGTACGCTGTACGGCTGTCGAAGGCCGCTCCTGCCGCTCCCCCGCGACATCGCGGCACCGCGGCACGCAGCTGCCTCTGGGGAGTTGATCGGGGGAGTCCGGGTGCTTGAGATGGTGGGGTCGCTGACCGGCAGCCCCTGGATCTACCCCGTCGTGGCCATGTCGGTCCTGTTGGACGTCTTCCTGCCGGTGCTGCCGAGCGGCATCCTCGTCATCACCGCGGCCACGGCGGCAGCGGCCGGTTCGGCCGTCGCGCACGTGCCGGACGTCCTCGGGCTCGCCCTGTGCGCGGCGACGGCCTCGGTTCTGGGCGACCTGGTCGCGTACCGCCTGGCCTGGCGCGGCGGCGCCCGACTGGACCGGGCGATAGCCCGCTCACGCCGGCTGACGAGCGCGCAGGAACGCCTCGGAGCGGCGCTCGCACACGGTGGCGGAATGCTGGTGATACTCGCCCGGTTCGCGCCCGCGGGCCGCTCGGTCGTCTCTCTCGGCGCGGGCGCCGCCCGCCGCCGCGCCCGCGACTTCCTGCCCTGGTCGGCGCTGGCGGGTGTCGCCTGGGCCGGATACAGCGTGGCCCTCGGCTACTTCGGCGGCCAGTGGCTGGGTACGAGCTGGCTCGCGACGGGCGTCTCGGTCACCGCCCTGTTCGCGGCGGGCGCGGGCGCCACCTACTTCATGCGCCGTCCGGCACCACAGAGATAGCGTCCCGGGCCCGTCCCCGCACCTCCAGACCGGCGAGCAACTCCGCGGTCGCCGCGGCGACCGCGTCCACCGCCCGGTCGAACACCTCACGGTTGTGGGCGGCCGGCGACCGGAAGCCGGACACCTTGCGCACGAACTGAAGCGCGGCGGCACGGATCTCCTCCTCCGTGGCCTCTTCGGGGAGAACGGGCGGGCGAAGCGTCTTGATGCTGCGGCACATGCGTCCAGTGTCGCGCGATCCGCCGCCTGCCGGGCGCAGCCGGGTGAAACGCGGGGAACACCCTTTCGAGCGCTGAGCCCATTTCACCGAGGACGGCCCCACGCTGACCAAGGCGTTCGCGGACACGGGACTGCCGGACCGGCTGCACCTGCTGAAGCCGGAGGGTTCGGTACGCCTGTGAGGCCACGGGTCGGCCGGTACGTCGAACCCCGCCGCTTCCGTCGGCCGGAGTCCGTACGCTTCCTGCAGTACCCAAGCGATTCCTTGGAATTGGCCAAGTTTCCCTGAGGATTGACTGGATGATTCCCCCCTTGTGATCATCGCCGATGGGCCTCGACCGGGGGCCAGGACAAGGAACGGGGACGGACATGACGAACGGAAACCTCACGGTGGCGGTCCTGGGGCCGGGCGGTGTCGGCGGTCTGCTCGCCGCGCTGCTGGCCCGAGCCGGGCACCGGGTGATCTGCCTGGCGGGCGAGGAGACCGTGCGCACACTCGGCGGGCACGGCATCCGGGTAAGCAGCGGCCGGTTCGGCGAGTTCACGGCCCGGGTGGAGGCGGACACGGAACTGCGCGAGTCGGCCGACATCGTGCTCGTCGCGGTCAAGCACACCGCGCTCGACTCCGCGCTGGACCGCGTACCGGCGGCGGTGCTCGGCGAGAACACCGTGGTCGTACCGCTGTTGAACGGCGTGGAACACCCGGAGGCCCTGCGCGAGCGCTACAGCGTCACGCGGGTGGCGCCCGCCGTCATCCGTGTCGAGTCGACCCGTGTCGCGCCTGCGGTGATCGAGCACGCCAGCCCGTTCGTGGAAATCGATCTGACCGGGGACACCGTGGCACGCGACCGTCTCGACCGGCTCGTGGGGGCTCTGGAGTGGGCAGGGGTGCGCGCCCGCATCCTGGAGGGGGAATCGGCAGCCCTGTGGGCGAAGATGGCGTTCCTCGCGCCGCTCGCGCTGCTGACGACGCGGTACGGGGTGCCCCTTGGCGACATCCGCACCCGGCACCGCGACGAACTGGTCTCGCTGGTGGAGGAGACTGCGGCGGTCGGCCGGGCGAGCGGCGCGGCCACCGACCCGGAGGCGGCCCTCGCGCGGTACGACGCCTTCCCGGCGGAGACGAAGTCGTCGATGCAGCGCGACGCGGAGGCCGGCCGGCCGCTCGAACTGGACGCGATCGGCGGGGCGTTGCTGAGGGCGGCCGAGCGGCACGGGGTGGCGGTTCCGGTGGCGACGCGCCTGGTGGGCGAGTTGGGGAAGTCGCCCTTGGGCTCGTGAGCCGTCAGGGCAGTGTGTTGTGCCGGGTGACCAGGTCGGCGAAGGCGCGGGCCGACGGTGACAGGGCGTCCCAGCGACGCACCGCCCAACCGACCGCGAGCGGCGGCAGTTCTGGCACCGGGATGAACCGCAGCCCGGGACGACCGTGCGTGCGATAGCCGGGCAGGTCGGGCACGACCGCGTGGCCGACGCCGAGTTCGGCGAGCAGGACGGCGGTGTCCCAGTCGGCCACACTGGTCTCGGACGTGGCCACGGATATCCCCAACTCAACGTAGATGGAGTCAAGTCGAGCGCGTGAGGTGGAGCCCTCGGGCAGGTTGACGAGCCGCAGCCCGGCCAGGTCGGCGGCCTCGACCCGTTCCCGCCCGGCGAGTTCGTCGTCGGCGGGTACGGCGAGCACCCAGGGCAGGCGGGCGACGGGCCGCTGCTCGATGCCGCGCACGGACGGCCCGAGCGTCACCCAGGCGAGGTCGAGCCCGGGCTCCCGCAGTGCGTCGAAACAGCTACGGCTCGAGCTCTCTGTCTGGAACTCCAGGCTGACCCGCGGATGCTGCCGCCGGAACTCGGCCACCGCGGCGGCCATGAAGTGCCGCACGGTGACGCTTCCGGTGGCGATCCGTACGACGCCGCCGTCGCCCCGCGCGATCTCCGCCAGCCTGCGCAGTGCCAGGTCGAGCCCGGACATGCCCTCCTCGGCGGCCTGGTACAACACACGCCCGGCCCGGGTGGGAACGACCCCGCGCGACTGCCGCTCCACGAGGCCGACACCTGTCTCACGCTCCAGCCGCCGTACGTGCTGGCTGACGGCGGACTGGGTGCAGCCCAGCTCCCGGGCCACGGCACTGAGGCTTCCGGCCCGGCAGACGGCGACGAACACACGCAGATCATCGAGGGTCACGGTGATCAAAGGTAGCCGCCGGGTGGGACCGGCCGCCGGGTGGTGCCTGCTCCTGGAGGCGACGTCCGTGCATCCGTTCGAGTGAAGCGCCCGAAGCGACTCGCATCAGAAAATCGAACAGACGTAGCATTGCGGTGTGGCTGCGACCTATGACTTTCCGGGTGACCTCCTCACCGGCCAGGAGGAGCTGCATCAGGTCCGGGCAGAGCTCCTGACCCTGCTGAAGCGGCTTCCCTGGTCGGTGGAACCGCTGGACGGCTTCAGCGACGACACCGGCTGGCGCAAGGTGGAGCGCCAAGCGTCCCCGGGCTGGACCGAAGAGGAGCAGGCCGAGGTGGAAAAACTCCGGCAGCGCGAACGGGAACTCGCGGTGTTCGTCTCCTGCCACCGCTTCTGGGCGGAAGTGACGACCGAGAACAAGGTGGACGCACGCATGTACCTGAAGCACGTGCACGTGGAACCACCGACGAGGGCTTGAGACAAGTCGTCACGGCCGATCGGTGATGGAGAACTCCATCCACTCGATGCCCTGGACGGTGAAGTCGGCGCCGGCGTTGGTGGCCGCGATTCCCACGAACTCATGGCGTGCGTTGCCGTCCGGGCTCATGAGACTCCACGGGGTGGCGAACTTCCAAGCACACTCGAGGGTGGTCAGCAGCGCATGTTCCGGGGTGGCGGACTTCAGGGTGGAGACCAGCCGCAGATCGGCGAGTTCGGGGAACTTCCAGTACCGCTCGTAGCTGTCGATCTCAAGGGGCAGATGCGACCGCGCACCGAGGCGGTCGACAACTCGTTCTGCCTTGCGCCGGTCAGCCGCATGGGCGAAGCAGTGCCAACGGATCGTCTCGAACATGCGGGAGAACATACGGGCTTGCCGTCGTCGTCTGCACGTTCGACGGCCCCTTAGGGTTGCTACGCATGCGGCCAGGACAGCAACCGCCCGGGGGCGAGCCGAACCCGCAGCACCAGAGCCCGTACCAGCAGCCGGGTGAGCCGCAGTGGGGTGCGCCGACGGGCGCGCCGCAGCCACCGAGCGGCGGGGGCGGCGGGAACCGCACGAGATTCGTCGCGATCGGAGCGGCCACGGCCGTGGTCGTGGCCGCCGGTGTCACCGGCTTTTTGCTCCTGGGCGGGAACAAGGACGCCAAGGCGTCTGCCGGTTCCTCGCCGAGCGCAACGGCCTCTGCGTCGGAGTCGGACGACAGTGCGCGCGGTACCGAGACCGAGAAGCCGACCGTCCCGGGCTGGAAGGTCGTCCTCAACCCCAAGTCGGGCGTCGCCTTCGACGTCCCGGCGGGCTGGGAGGCGAAGGGCCCGAACAGCGCCGTCGCCTTCACGGACGAGAAGACAGGCAAGCCCATCGCCTACATGGGAGGCATCGCCACAGGTCCTCGGGTATCCACCCGCCGACCCGGGCCTCTCTGATTGCCGTCAAGGACAGACGTCAAGGACCCCTGCGATCATGCTTTGCAGGGGCCCTTGTCCTGGTGGGCGCGGACGGTTTCGAACCGCCGACATCCGCCTTGTAAGGGCGGCGCTCTACCGCTGAGCTACGCGCCCAGGATGAGTGGACAGCCTACATTGCCTGAGGGTGTGCCCCGCAAACCAGCCCTCCATGGATGCCGAGGCAGGCGGTTGCGGGGGTTATCCCCACCCCCCGTCCGGGAGCGTGCCGGATCCTCCCGAGGGCCGCACACGCGTACGGTCAGAGCACATGTTCAGCAGATCATCAGCACTTCAGGGGGACGGCGTGGCTCGTAATGCGGCGCGTACTGGACGGACTCGACGGACGGGGCGCGCCGTCGCCGTCACGGGAATCGTCGCGGCGCTCATCGCGACGGCCGCCGCGTGCGGGAACGACGCGCAGGACGACAAACATCCGGATCACCGTGCCTTCACACTGCACGGTCGTACCCTCACCGTCGACTCCGACAACTCGGATCTGGAGATCGTCCCGGCGAAGGTGGACAAGGTCCAGGTCACGCGGTGGTTCCGGGGCTCGGTCATTATCGGTGAGGACCCCCGGGTGACCTGGGCCATGAAGGACGACCGGCTCGTCCTGCGGCTGAAGTGTTCGGGCCTGGTCTCGAACTGCTCCGCCCGGCACCGGATCGAGGTGCCGCGCGGGATCGACGTCAAGGTCGAGGACCGTAACGGGGGTGTACGGGCACAGGGCTTCAAGGAGGCGCTGAGTATTCGGACCCGGAACGGTTCGGTACGAGTGACCGACTCCACGGGGGCGCTGACGCTGAACAGCCGCGAGGGATCGGTCCGTGCGACGGGTGTGGGCTCGCAACGCGTACACGTCGAGACACGGAACGGCTCGATCCACCTCGAACTCGCGGTCGCGCCCGACCTGGTGAAGGCGGCCAGCTGGAACGGCTCGATGTCGATCGCACTGCCCAAGGGCGCCTACCGCGTGACCACCAACACCCGCAACGGCTCGGCCCACGTGTCCGTCCCCCAGGACCCGAGCAGCTCCCATGTGGTCGACACACTGACGAGGGACGGCTCGGTCACCGTGCGGACGGCGGGGTAGGACCTCGCGCCGGCCGGGGCAGCGGCCCGGCCGGCGACACCGTGAACCGACCGCCCCGTGTGTTCGTCCTCAACCGGTGGGACAATGAACCGGGCAGGGCGAACGACACGGGAGAGGGATGTGACGGCGACACCACTACAGCCGTACCCACCGCTTGCGCCATGCGCGCGCCTCGCCGCGCCGAGTCGCCGCCCCGATCCCACGAGTACCCCGTCTCCGCCGGAGGCCGCGCGCGACGATCGGCACTCGGCGCCGCGGACCGCACCACCGGCCCCGCGGACCGAAGCGGCGGACGGCGCCGGAGCCCGCCGTCCGCGGCGTCCCGCCCCCGTCCGTGACACCCTCGCCCTCCTCGCCCTCCCCGTGGCCGCCGCCCTCCTCCTGCCCGCGGCGTTCGCCTCGGGCGGGACACGACGGTGGTTCGGGGGACGCGCCGAGGGGCAGCGAGCCGAGGCGCAGGCCGCCAAGGACGCCGCCGCGGCCGCGTTCTACGAGCTCGACACCGCCCAGCGCGATCTCAGGATCTCGATCGAGACCATCGCCGCCGTCGACGACTCCCCGGCCGCGCGCCGCGCGATCGCCGACTTCGAGGCGCTCGGGCGGCGCATCGACGAGGTCAGTCACCGGTACATCGAGGCCGTGGACGCCCACGACCTCGACCGGGTCGATCTCGAGGCCTCCGTGGCCTCCCGCGCCCGCGCCGAACTCACCGCCGCCAAGGACGAACTCGTCCGTGTGAAGCAGGAGCTGGGTCGTTACGCCCAGGGGCTCGGGCCGCTGCTCGGCAAGGCCGAGACCCAGCTCGCCCGGCTCGCCCCGGCCGTGGAGCGGGCCCGCCAGTCCCTGCTCGGCGCCAGCAACGCCCTGGACGGCGCGCGGGAGGCCGGACTCAAGGCCGACGACCTGGCCGCGCGTCTGGCCGCCCTCGCCCCCGAACTGACCAAGCTGAACCAGGGTGCGGGACAGTACGGCGTGCCGCAGACCCTGGAGCGCGCCGAGCGGGTCACGCGAGAGGCCGAGGCCCTGCGTGCGGAGGCCGCGCGGCTGCCGGAGCGGGCCGCCGAGATCGACAACCGGCTGGTGTCCCTGCGTACCCGGGCGCAGGCGCTCACCACCCGCGCCGGCCAGGTGGAGCCCGTACTGAGCGAGCTGCGGCGACGGTTCTCGGCCGCCTGTTGGCAGGATCTGCAGCATGTGCCGGACCAGGCCGCCGAGGCGGTACGGCAGGCCGAGCTGAAGCTGAGGGAGGCACAGGCCGCCCGTGACACCCAGCGCTGGCCGGACGCGACCTCGCTGCTGTCCACCGTACGGGCGCTGCTGAACACGACGGACGAGGCCGTGTCCGCGGCCGGCGACCGGCTGCGGCAGCTCAACGCCGTGCAGAAGGACCCGCAGGCGGAGATCGAGCGGACGCGGTTCGCGATCCGGGACGCGCAGCGGCTGGCCATGACGGGGCGTACGGCTCCCGATCCGCGGCACGCCCGCCCGCTCGACGAGTCGGTGGCCCGTCTCGACCGTGCGATCGCCACGCTGGAGGGCCGCCACCCGGACTACTGGCACTTCCTGACGGAGACGGAGGCGGTGCGGCGAACGACCGCTCAGGTCGTGGCCCGCATCCGTGAGGAACGCGGCACGGGCGCCTCGTAGCGTCCACCGGCCGTCCCGGTCATCGTGGGCCCGGGACGGCCTGTGCTCTCCCGGAGCCGCCCGTTAACCTGTGCGCATGCCTCGCTATGAGTACCGCTGCCGTACCTGCGGCGACACGTTCGAACTGAGCCGTCCGATGGCGGAGTCCTCCGCGCCCGCATCCTGCCCGTCGGGCCATGACGACACCGTGAAGCTCCTGTCGACGGTCGCGGTGGGCGGCACCGCGACCGGCGCCGCACCGGCACCGCGGGCGGGCGGCGGAGGCGGTGGGTGCTGCGGCGGGGGCTGCTGCGGCTGAGCCTCTGGCCGGTCCTTCCGGTCACAGCACCGTTGCCTGCCGTGGCGCTGGACCTAGCGTCGGCGCGCCAGGGTCAGGCCGTCCGCCACGGCCAGCATCACGCTGTCCACTCGCTCGTCCGCCCGCACATGCGTGTTGAAGTCCTTGATCGCGGCCGCGAGTCCGGTCGCGTCCGGGTCCGTCACATCGCCGTGGTAGAAGACGTTGTCCACCACGAGCAGGCCACCGGGGCGCATGCGCGGCACCAACTCGTCCCAGTAGGCGACATAGTTGTCCTTGTCCGCGTCGATGAACGCCATGTCGATATGCGGTTCGGACGGCAGCCCCCGCAGCGTCTGCAGCGCGGGCGCGATCCGCAGGTCGATCCGGTCGGCCACTCCCGCCTTCGCCCAGGCCACCCGCGCGTGCTCGGTCCACTCCTCGGAGACATCGCAGGTCAGCAGCGTCCCGTCGGGCGGCAACGCCTGAGCCATGGAGAGCGCCGACAGCCCGGTGAACGTCCCGACCTCGACGATCCGTCGCGCCCCGGTCAGTCGCACCAGGAACGCCAGCAGCGGCCCCTGCTCCTCGGCGACCTGTTTGCCCGCCACCAGCGGCAGCTGTGTGTGGGTGATCTCGACGAGCATCCGCTGCACCGGGTCCAACGGCGGGTTGTGGCCGAGCATGTACGCATACAGTTCGTCCGTCAGCGGCGTTCCGTTCCCCTTGGCCACGCGATCTCCTCAGCCTCGGTCCCCAAGGCTCCATTGCCCCGAGGATTCCTCCACCGTATCCCCGGGCCCTCCGGCCGGGATCTACGCGTGTCGGGCCTCACGCGCCGCCTTCAGGAACTCCCGCAGGATCCGCTCGCCGGCCAGCACGCCCTGCTCCGGCAGTGCGCCGACCCCCGGTGCCGTCCAGTCGGTGTCGGCCAGTTCGCCGTGGCCCGGGCGCCAGCCGCGGTCCGCGGCGAGGAGCAGGTCCGCGTCCAGCAGCGAGTCCCCGGCGGCGAGCGTGGACCCGGCACCGGTACGGCGGGCCACCTCGCGCACGGCGGCGCTCTTGGTGAGCGGCCTGGGCACGGCGTAGACCTTGCGGCCCTGGAGCGACACCGTCCAGCCGCGGTCCTCCGCCCACGCGGCCGCTTCCCTCACCCACTCCTCGGGCAGCAGCTCACGCTCGACGACCAGATAGACGAAGAGGTCCTCGGCCACCCGGAGCTTGCGCAGCCAGGCCGGGTCCGCGGTGGCCGCGAGGTGCTCACGCACCTCGGCCAGCGCCGCGCACTCGTCGGCGAGCCGGGTCAGCACCCCGGCGTGCCAGTCGGGGTCGGAGACTCCGTCGACCAGCAGATGGCCGCCGTTCGCGCAGACCGCGTACTTCGGGGTGGGGCCCGGCAGGTCGATGCGCTGGTACTGCGTACGGGTGCGGGTCGTGGCCGGCACGAACACCGCCCGGTCGCTGAGGTCGGTCAGCAGTCCGGCCGCGGTCTCGGTCATGTACGACAGCGGCTTGCCCTCGTACACCTCGACACACCGCAGACGGGGCGTCGAAGGAGGAGGGTCCGGCATGGTCAGCGCGAGCGCCGTGGAGGAGTAGATCAGCGTACGGTCGAGATCGCTGGCGACCAGGACGGAGCTCATGCGGACACCGCCCTGCCGTCGGCGCCGGTCGCGCCCCGCGTGTAGCGGGGGTGGATCAGCCCCACACAGGTGTACGGGAGTCCTTCGACCTCCTCCACCGGCACGCCGCGCTGCCCGGCCAGCAGGCGTACATGGTCGAGGTCGGCGCCCGCCCCGGCCCGTGCCAGGACCTTCCAGGGCACCCGGCGCAGCAGGACCCGTGTGGTCTCGCCGACGCCCGGTTTGACGAGGTTCACGTCATGGATGCCGTACTCCTCGCTGATGCGTTCCACCGCCGCCCAGCCCTCCCAGGTCGGCGTGCGGTCGCCGCTGAGCATCTCCTTCGCCTGCACGTCGACCGCCTCCTCGACCTCGGCGAAGCGGGCGGAGACGGCGTCGAGGAAGGCGGCCGACACATCCGTTCCGGCGAGTTCGCGGTAGAACTTCGCGCCGTGGTAGTCGTGCGGGCCGACCAGGTCGGCTCGCAGCACCGTCCGTGAGATCAGCCCGGAGACCGTCGAGTTGAGACATGCGGACGGGATCAGGAAGTCCTCCCGGGTGCCGTACGTCCGCACGCACGAACCCGGGTCGGCGAGCACCGCGATCTCCGGGTCGAAGCCCGTGATGCCTTCACGGGCCTCGAACTCCCTGATCGCTTCGGCCAGTTCCCGGGTGATGGCGCCCTTTCCGGTCCAGCCGTCGACGAAGACGATGTCGGACGGGTCGTAGCGGTCGGCCAGCCAGCGCAGCGCGTTGGCGTCGATGCCGCGGCCGCGCACGATCGACACCGTGTAGTGCGGCAGGTCGAGCCCGTGCCGGTGCCCCGCCCAGCGACGCATCAGGACACCGACCGGGGTGCCCGCGCGGGCCAGCGAGACCAGGACGGGCCGGGGCATGGGGGTCCCCCCGCTCGAGCGAAGCCGAGAGTGGGGGATCTCGGCCAGGACCGTCTCGGTGACCACGCCGACGGCCTGGGCGAGACGGGTCGCCGAGGCCTCCAGCGCCGTGTGGAACAGCTCCTGGTACTGCGGACTTGGCTGGTACTCCACCGGCAGCGACTCGGCGTAGTGCGCGCCGCCGTTCTGGATCGCCTCCTCGCGCTCCTCTGTCGGCGCCTCCAGGGTGACGTCCGAGAGATCCTGCAGCAGCCAGCCGACCTCGTCGGGCGCGTACGAGGAGAAGGCGGGGCCACGAAGGGGCTCGGACAGCATCACGGACCTTTCGGGGGCCTGCGGTGGCTCGGGGACGTAGCTGGGGACGACCGCGAGCAGGACGTGCGGGGTGTGGGCGGCGAGCCGGTCCAGCAGGCCGCCGGGGGCGTGCAGTGCGGGGGTGTCGGCCGTGGAGTCCACGACCGCGACGACGGTGTCGAAGCCTGCGTCCGCGACGTTGTAGGCGTAGCGCTCGCCTGGGCCGTCGGCCGGGTCGTCATGGGCGGGGAAGACGATCCGGCTGCGTATCGCGTAGCCGGGGTCGTCGATCGCGAGGACCGGCGAGCGGGTGGTCGTGGAGTAGCGGACCTCGGCGGCCACGACCTGCTCCAGTTCCCGCGCGAGCCGGAGCGGCGCGTACATCAGCTCCTCGAAGCCGAGCACGAGTACGCGCCGGGCGTCCGCGGGCAGCGCCTCGGCGATCCGCGCGGTCATCGCCGGAAGGGCGCGCTCCAGTCGGGTCCGGTGCTCCGGGGTGAAGCCGTGCCGTCCGCCGTCGGGCAGGCCGCGGGGCCAGCCGAGGCCCACGCGGGCGACGGTCCCGTGGGGCTCCCTCTCCGGTGGCGCCGTCTCGTGCCGGGCGACCAACTGCCGCCCCTTCTCCAGGACGCCCTCCGGCAGCCGTACCGTCCCGGTGGCCATCGTCACCAGGTCGATCCGTGCGCCGATCTCCCGCGCGAACTCCTCCAGCCGGCCCAGGTCGGCGTCCGAGCGCAGGTCGACCAGCGTGACGACGACGTACCGCTTCCTCGGGTACCGGCCGTGCAGGTCGCGGATGGTGTTCTGGACCGTGTTGCCGGTCGAGAACTCGTCGTCGACCAGAACCAGCGGCCCGTCACCCGCGAGCAGCGCCCGGTCTTCCGGCAGCAGCAGATGCGAGGTCGCGTGCGAATGGGACTCCTCGAAGCCGCCGGCGCGTGCGACGCCCTCGACGGGGCGGCGGGTGGAGTGGAGGTAGGGCGCGCTGCCGAGCCCGTCCGCGACCGAGTGGCCGAGGCCGGTGGCCGTCTCGGCATACCCGAGGACGACCGCCCGGTCCTCTCCCGGGCGCTCGGCGCCCAGCAGGTCCCGCACCCGGCGGCCGAGCGTGAACCCGTAGCCGTAGACGACGGAGGGGGACTGCGGGACATGCTTGCCCAGTACATGGGAGACGAGCAGATGCGCCCGCTTGGGGTTGCGCCGCAGCGCGAGCCCCAGAAGATCGGTCAGATTGCCGTCGCCGACCAGCTCGACTCCGAGCCGCTCGGACACCCACGTCCCGGACCAGACCACGTTCCTCATCAGTTCCTTGTCACTATGGCGGTACGACCGCGGCTCTCAGTCGAGGAGCCCGGCCGCCAGCAGCTCCACGAAGCCGATGTCCTCGTTCGCGACGCCGAAGACCTCGGCGCGTTGGAGGGTGCGCTCGGCCCAAGCGCGGTGCGGCTTCACCTCGTTCATCTTGTTCGTGTACGCGGAGCGCAGCACGCCCCCGCCCAGGCGTTCGGGCCGCAGGATGTCCTGCGCGTCGCTGAACTCCTCATGGCTGACCACCGACAGCGCGTGCACGGGCATCACGTGCGAGGGGTGGATGCAGGTCTTGCCGAGCAGGCCGTTGGCGCGGTCGAGGGCGATCTCGCGCAGCAGTCCGTCCATGTCGTGCGCGATGAGCGTCTCGCGCAGTTCCTCGACCTGTCCCTCCAGGAAGGGGCTGCGCCGCAACTGCGGCTTGAACATACGCTCCTGGGCCCGGAAGTACTCCCACACAGGTCCGGTCACCGTGAACCCGGTCCCGTCGGCCCGCCCGAGGACGTTGACCACGTCGGCGATCACGGAGGCGACGATCTGGACGTCGTACGCCGTCATGTCGGGCGCCCTGCGCAGGCCGTAGGACGAGCAGAAGTCGGTGACGCCGAGGCGCAACGCGAGGACGCGGTCGCGATACTTGTCGACGGTACGGAAGACTCCGTCCAGGGTCTCCCGGCGGGACTCGAGGTAGAGCAGGTCGGGCGACTCCAGGACGGGCATGGCGAACAGCCGTCGTCCGCTCGCCGCTTCGGCCGCCGTCAGCGCCTCCAGGAACGGAACGCCCCGCTCCTCGGTGAACTTCGGCAGCACGAATCCGGACAGCAGCCGGACGGCCGGTCCGAGCCGGGCGACCAGGTCCGGGATCTGCTCCGGGAACCGGACGCGTATGAAGAGCAGGGGCGGTTCGGCGCCCATGGGGCTCCCCCCTGCACGAGCAGGGGGCACGTCGGCGAGCGCGGTCAACTGCCGGACCAGGTTCTCCTCGGCGTCCGCGACGTCGGCGTCACCGATGGAGTCCTCCAGGCACAGCACCATGGAGACGACCCCGCGGCCCGCCTGCTTGACCACGTCACCGGCGAGGCAGGGCCGGGTGGCCGGGCTGTACAGGGTGGCGCCCAGGGCCGCCGCGAGGACGTGGGCGGGAGAATCGGCGGTGAAGGCGGCCGGCTCCCGATGGAACAGACGCTGCCGCCTTTCAGGGGCAATGTGCCCGAAATGACGCATATGGCTCCCCCTGGTGGTCGACAGCCCGACAAAGATGTGGCCGGTAATAGTACGTAGATCCCCCTGGCGAGAGTTCCCGTTGGGCATGAACTTCAGGTGACTCGGCTGTGTCGCGGGCCCTACGGCGGCAGTTCGACGGCGCGTCGGGGAGCCCACCCCCACGTTGTTGTGACCAGGACGGAGAGGGCAGGATGACGGCATGACGCACGCGATGCTGAAAGGGTCGAACGTACCGCTCAACACCATGGCGGTGCGGGCGGTGCTGCGGTGGGCCCCGGGGCAGGGGGTTCCGGAGGTCGATGCCTCGGCACTGCTCCTCGGTCCCGACGGTCGTGTGCGCTCCGACGAGGACTTCGTCTTCTACAACCAGCCCCGGCATCCGTCCGGAACGGTCCGGCTGCTCGGCAAGAAGCGGGAGACGGAAGGTCTGACCGACACGATCCAGACGGATCTGGCGGGGATCGAGCCCGGGGTGGGACGGATCCTGCTCGTCGCCTCGGCGGACGACGTCACCTTCGACCGTGTGCCGTCGCTGTGCATCCTGCTCTACGACGAGGCCGGCCCGGACGGTGAACCGCTGGCCTACTTCGACATCAGGCCGGAGACAGGGGCCGAGACGGCACTGATCTGCGGGGAGCTGTACCGGCGGGGCGAGGGCTGGAAGTTCCGTGCGCTCGGCGAGGGTTACTCGAACGGACTGAAGGGCCTCGCGAACGACTTCGGCATCTCGGTGGACGAGTCGGAGACCCCGCCGGCCGATGACACGACGTCTGCGGCCACGCCCGAGGTGTCGGCACCGCTGCCGCCGGAGCAGCCGGTGAACCGACAGCCCGCCTACGGCTATCCACCGGAGCCCGCGCAGCAGCCGGCCGCGGTGGCCGCCGTCCAGCCCGCGTACGGGTACCCCCAGCCGGCGAGCCCTCCGGCGTACAACCCGCCGCATCCGCAGGCGAGCGCGACCTCCGCACCGGCGTACGGCTACCCGCCGACGGCTGCGCCCGCGCCGGACCCGACCTTCACATTGCCGCCGCAGGGGCCCCAGTTCATCGGCCGGTAGGCGCTCGCCGGGCGGATGGCACGCTCACGCCTTCGACTTGTAGCCGCGGCCCCACTGCAGTCCCCACCCGTACAGCCGGTCCAGTTCCGCCTGGAAGCCGTACACGAACTTCACCTCGCGACGGACGACGAGTTCGCCTTTGTTGTTGTTCTCGATCAGGACGACCGCGCAGGAACGGGCCTGCGGGTGACGTTCGTCGAGGCCGATCTCGATGCGTGGGCCATTGCTCGGGTACAGCGTGACGACGGCGTGCGTACGGTCGAACGCGGGCGTCTGGTCGTAGATGTAGACGAAGATCAGCAGCCGTTTGATGTCGTCCCGGTGATCGAGGTTGACGAAGATCGTCTCGCCGGTGCCGGAGCCGAACCGGTCGTCGCCGCTGAGCTTGATGTAGGGCGGCTCGTTGAGTTCGCCGAAGAAGCTGCCGAGCGGCTGCACCACGCCCTTCGTGCCGTCCGTCAGCTCGTACATGCACCCCAGGTCGAGGTCGACGTTGACCATGCTCTGGGTGTGTGCCTGCACGACCTCCGGGGTGAACATCCGGAAGGGATGGCGCAGTACGCTGCCCCGCTCGGTACCGCCGATGTCCGACGTCCGCATGCGCCACGACAGGTTGATGCGCAGATTGCCCGTCGCCGCGCCCTGCTTGGTGAGCGAGACCCGCTGGTGCCGCTTGGTCATCTCGATCGCGTTGGTCGCCGCGCTGCCCGAGTCGAACTCCGCCGCCCTCCCGCGCCACACGCCGTCCCACAAGCCCATGCCCGCCCCCTGATGCGTACGTTTCGACAACTGCGGGGCGGCCGCCGAGGACGAATCCTCGCGTCCGCCCCGCACAGAGCGTTCCTCACTCCGAGGGCTGTCACACCCCGGACGAGACCTCAGTCTCCTCGTCCGAGGTCACGACTTTTCCCTCGGCTGCGACGAGCGCGCGATTGCGGCGCACCGAGGACCAGAAGGACCAGGCGATCAGGACGACACCGACGAGACCGGTGATCACTTCGTGGATCTCGTACTGAATGGTGACGAGAAGGATCACGGCGAGCGCGCCGATCGCGTAGTGCGCGCCGTGCTCCAGGTAGACGTACTCGTCGAGGGTGCCCTGGCGGACCAGGTAGACCGTCAGCGACCGGACGTACATGGCGCCGATGCCGAGGCCGAGCGCCATCAGGACGATGTCGTTGGTGATGGCGAAGGCGCCGATCACACCGTCGAAGGAGAAGGAGGCGTCCAGGACCTCCAGGTAGAGGAACATGAAGAACGCCGCCTTGCCGGCGAGCGCGACCGCCGACCGACTCTTGCCGGTTCGCCTGGCGTCTTCCTCCTCCTCGTGCTCCCGCTCCTCCTCCTGCTCCAGCCGGTCCTCGAAGAAGCCGGAGAGACCGCCGACGACCAGGTACGTGATCAGACCGGCGATGCCGGAGATCAGGACCGTCTGCGCCTTGTCGATGTGGGCGCCGCCGTGCTGGTGGGCGTGGGCCGCGAAGGTCATGGAGGCGATCAGCAGAACGACCAGCGAGATGCAGACCGACAGCATGTCGATCTTGCCGAGCCTGGCGAGCGGGCGCTCGATCCAGTGCAGCCATTTGATGTCCCGGTCCTCGAAGATGAAGTCCAGGAAGATCATCAGCAGGAACATGCCGCCGAAGGCGGCGATCGCCGGGTGGGCGTCGGTGACGAGCTGCTGGTATTGGTCCTTGTCGGTCAATGCCAGATTGACCGCGTCTATCGGATTCTTCTTCGCCGTGACGGCGACGATCACGACGGGGAAGACCAGTCGCATACCGAAGACGGCGATGAGCACGCCCAGGGTGAGGAAGATCTTCTGCCAGAAGGCATTCATCTTCTTCAGGATCCCGGCGTTGACCACCGCGTTGTCGAAGGAGAGCGAGATCTCGAGGACGGAGAGGATCGCAACGATGCCGAAGGCGGTCCACCCCCCGTAGAGGACCGCCGCGGCCAAGCCGACCGCGGTGACCACGAACGACCAGCCGAAGGTTTTCAGAAGCACTGGCTACCCAATCCGTATGTTGGGGGACCCAAGCGTCGCTTGGGAACCATCCCCCTGTCGCCGTACCCGGCTTTACGAAACGTTGACTCCGAAGTCTAGAGCGATGCCCCGCAGTCCGGAGGCATACCCCTGACCCACCGCACGGAACTTCCATTCGCCGCCGTAGCGGTAGACCTCGCCGAAGATCATGGCCGTTTCCGAGGAGGCGTCCTCGCTGAGGTCGTAGCGGGCGAGTTCCTGACCGTCGGCCTGATTGACGACACGAATGAAGGCATTGCTGACCTGCCCGAAGGTCTGGGCACGCTCGTCCGCCAAGTGGATGGAGACCGGAAAGACGATCTTGTCGCACTGGGGCGGAACGTTGGCGAGGTCGATGAGGATCGACTCGTCGTCGCCCTCGCCCTCACCGGTGAGGTTGTCGCCGGTGTGCTCGACCGAGCCGTCCGGGCTCTTGAGCTGGTTGTAGAAGACGAACCATTCGTCACCGAGGACCCGGCCGCCACCGCACAGCAGCGCGCTGGCATCGAGGTCGAAGGGGGCTCCCGTAGTGGAGCGCGCGTCCCAGCCGAGCCCGATCATGACCTGCGTGAGGTTCGGTGCGGCCTTGGACAGGGAGACATTGCCTCCCTTGGCGAGCGTGACGCCCATGATGCTGGTCCTCCCCGAGGCTGCGTCGTTTTCGGGGGCGGTGCCCCCATGGCCGAGGGTTTGTCCCCCGGTGGCCGGAGGCGGAAACCCCGGCTGTACCGGGGCCGGGCCCCGGCGACCCTTGCACGTCCGGCGCCGCACTGTGGAGGGTGCGGCGCCGGAAGGTGTGCGTCGACTCAGACGTTGACGCCGAAGTCCTGCGCGATACCGCGCAGGCCCGAGGCGTAACCCTGACCGATGGCACGGAACTTCCACTCGGCCCCGTGGCGGTACAGCTCACCGAAGACCATGGCGGTCTCGGTGGAGGCGTCCTCACTCAGGTCGTACCTCGCGAGCTCCTGCTGGTTGGCCTGGTTGACGACACGGATGAACGCGTTGCGCACCTGCCCGAAGGACTGCTGGCGGTTCTCCGCGTCGTAGATGGAGACCGGGAAGACGATCTTGTCGACGTCGGCCGGTACCGCGGCGAGGTTGACCTTGATCGCCTCGTCGTCGCCCTCGCCCTCACCCGTGAGGTTGTCGCCGGTGTGCTCCACCGAGCCGTCCGGGCTCTTGAGGTTGTTGAAGAACACGAAGTTCTGGTCGCTTCCGACCTTCCCCGCCGAGTTCAGCAGCAGGGCGCTGGCGTCCAGGTCGAAGTCGGTGCCGGTCGTGGTGCGGACGTCCCAGCCCAGACCGACGAGGACCGCGGTCAGGCCCGGGGCTTCCTTGGTCAGTGAAACGTTGCCGCCCTTGCTGAGGCTGACTCCCACGAGTCCTCCATTGATGTCCGGGGGCAGGGAGCCCCTTCGTGCGTTGGTATCGGATCAACGAGTCGATCCTAGTGACGGGTTCCCGCACCTCGCAGGGCTTGGGTCAGAAGAATCACAGGGTGTCGAGCGCCTTGACGTACTCATTGAGGTCACGCGCGTCCGGCAGGTCGTTGACCACGGTCCACCGCACCACGCCTTCCTTGTCGATGACGAAGGTCCCACGCACCGCGCAGCCCTTGTCCTCGGCGAAGACGCCGTAGGCGCGCGAAGTGTCGCCGTGCGGCCAGAAGTCGGACAGCAGGGGGTACTCCAGGCCCTCCTGCTCGGCGAAGACGCGCAGGGTGTGGATGGAGTCGTTGGAAACGGCGAGCAGCTGGGTGTCGTCGTTGACGAACTTCGGCAGGTTGTCGCGCAGCGCGCACAGCTCGCCGGTGCACACACCGGTGAAGGCGAACGGGTAGAAGAGCAGCACCACGTTCTTACGACCGCGGAAGTCCGCGAGCCTCACGGTCGCGCCGTGGTTGTCCTTGAGCTCGAAGTCGGGGGCCTTGTCGCCGACCTGGATCGCCATGGTCCTGCATCCCTTCGCTGGGCTGTCGGGGTGGAACCACCACCCTACGCAGCGTTCACAGCAGGCCAAAGGACGGGCTGAGTGGATACAGCCCGTCCTGGGGTTCCCCCGCTCGGGCGAAGCCGGGAGCGGGGGGAGACGAGGCCCTTCAGGCCACCGGGGTACCTGTGGGCGGCAGCGCCCCCAGGCGCGGCCACCTCAGTGCCCCCCCGGCGAAGCGTCACCGCTTGGACTTCGCCGCCTTCGGCGTCACCAGCCGGGAGCCGCTCCAGTCCTTGCCCACGCTGATGCTCTTGGACGCCGACAGGCCGGCCGTCGTCGAAGCTTCGGAGATGTCGCTCGGCTCCACGTAGCCCGTACGGCCGGTCTTCGGCGTAAGGAGCAGGATCGAGCCACCTTCCTCGATGTACGTGGTGGCGTCCACCAGCGCATCCGTCAGGTCGCCGTCCTCGTCGCGGAACCACAGCACCACGGCATCGGCGACGTCGTCGTAGTCCTCGTCGACGAGCTCACTGCCGACGATGTCCTCAATGGCCTCGCGGAGCTCCTGGTCGACGTCGTCGTCGTAGCCGATCTCCTGGACCACCTGCTCGGGCTGGAACCCCAGCCTCGCGGCAGGGTTCGTCCGCTCCTCCGCGTGGTCCGCGGTCGCGCTCACGGGTTGCCTCCTGATCATGTCTTGGATGGGGGTACCCCCTGCTCGTCAAGAGCTTGGGGGAATCTCAGCCACGCGCGTACGCGAAGCATTGGCCGTAGTCCACACGGGCGGGGCGGATCGCGCAAGTACCCGGCCGTTCAGACCGCCAAAACGGTGACGATCCTGGCCGTGTCGCCGCAACTCCAGGCACCGTATCGCGCCCCGAGGTGATGCACACCACACCGTTCTGCCCGATTTGCGTATTCCAGAACCCTCTGGGCATACGAGAGGCGAACGACTTTGCGGAACACGTCACAGCCTGAGCGTATCGTTGCGTTTTGGCCGGGCCCGCCCCGAAGTCCGGTCGGCCCGCGGGTTACCTCACGGTAGAGATGACGTTTCACTGCCCCGAGGTAGACGATGGGATCGGCGCAGGCACGTGGACCAAGGCACCGAAACAGTGGCCCTCTGACAGGTAAGGAACAGCGTGGCTTCCGGATCCGATCGCAACCCGATCATCATTGGCGGCCTTCCGAGTCAGGTTCCTGACTTCGATCCCGAGGAAACCCAGGAGTGGCTCGACTCCCTCGACGCCGCCGTGGACCAGCGCGGCCGCGAGCGGGCCCGCTACCTGATGCTGCGCCTGATCGAGCGTGCCCGTGAGAAGCGCGTGGCCGTGCCCGAAATGCGTAGCACAGACTACGTCAACACCATCGCGACCAAGGACGAGCCGTTCTTCCCCGGCAACGAGGAGATCGAACGCAAGATCCTCAACGCCACCCGGTGGAACGCCGCCGTCATGGTCTCCCGGGCCCAGCGGCCCGGCATCGGCGTCGGCGGCCACATCGCGACCTTCGCCTCCTCCGCCTCGCTGTACGACGTGGGCTTCAACCACTTCTTCCGCGGCAAGGACGAGGGCGACGGCGGCGACCAGGTCTTCTTCCAGGGCCACGCCTCCCCCGGCATCTACGCCCGCGCCTTCCTGCTGGACCGGTTCGACGCGCAGCACCTGGACGGATTCCGCCAGGAGAAGTCCAAGGCCCCGTACGCCCTCTCCAGCTACCCCCACCCGCGCTCCATGCCGGACTTCTGGGAGTTTCCGACGGTCTCCATGGGCCTCGGCTCGATCGGCGCGATCTACCAGGCCCGCATGAACCGCTACATGGAGGCGCGCGGCATCGCGGACACCTCCAGGTCCCACGTCTGGGCGTTCCTCGGCGACGGCGAGATGGACGAGCCCGAGTCGCTCGGACAGCTGACCATCGCCGCCCGTGAGGGACTCGACAACCTGACCTTCGTGGTCAACTGCAACCTGCAGCGCCTGGACGGTCCGGTCCGCGGCAACGGCAAGATCGTCCAGGAGCTGGAGTCGGTCTTCCGTGGCGCCGGCTGGAACGTGATCAAGCTGGTCTGGGACCGCACCTGGGACCCGCTGCTCGCGCAGGACCGGGACGGGATCCTGGTCAACAAGATGAACATCACACCGGACGGTCAGTTCCAGACGTATGCGACCGAGTCCGGCGCCTACATCCGCGAGCACTTCTTCGGTGACGACCACCGGCTACGCGCGATGGTCGAGGACATGACCGACGACCAGATCCTGCACCTGGGCCGTGGCGGTCACGACCACCGGAAGATCTTCGCGGCGTTCTCGGCGGCCAAGGCGCACAAGGGCCAGCCGACGGTGATCCTGGCCAAGACGGTCAAGGGCTGGACGCTGGGCCCCAACTTCGAGGGCCGCAACGCGACGCACCAGATGAAGAAGCTGACGGTCGGCGACCTCAAGCGCTTCCGGGACCGTCTGCACCTGCCGATCTCCGACAAGGAGCTGGAGTCGGGCCTTCCGCCGTACTACCACCCGGGCCGGGACTCGGAGGAGATCCAGTACATGCACGACCGCCGCAAGGCGCTCGGCGGGTACGTCCCGACGCGTGTCGTGCGGTCGAAGCCGCTGCAACTGCCGGACGAGTCGACGTACGCGAGCGTGAAGAAGGGCACCGGTCAGCAGTCGATCGCCACGACCATGGCGTTCGTGCGTCTACTGAAGGACCTCCTGCGGGACAAGGCGATCGGTAAGCGGTTCGTGCTGATCGCGCCCGATGAGTACCGCACGTTCGGAATGGACTCGTTCTTCCCGAGCGCGAAGATCTACAACCCGCTCGGCCAGCAGTACGAGGCCGTGGACCGTGAGCTGCTCCTCGCGTACAAGGAGTCGCCCACCGGCCAGATGCTGCACGACGGCATCTCGGAGGCGGGCTGCACGGCGTCGCTGATAGCGGCTGGTTCGGCATACGCCACGCACGGCGAGCCGCTCATCCCGGTGTACGTCTTCTACTCGATGTTCGGTTTCCAGCGCACCGGCGACCAGTTCTGGCAGATGGCCGACCAGTTGGCGCGCGGTTTCGTCCTGGGCGCGACCGCCGGCCGTACGACGCTGACCGGTGAGGGCCTGCAGCACGCGGACGGCCAGTCGCAGCTGCTCGCCTCGACCAACCCGGCGTGCGTCGCGTACGACCCGGCGTACGGCTACGAGATCGCGCACATCGTGCAGGACGGTCTGCGCCGGATGTACGGCTCCTCGCCCGAGCACCCGCACGGCGAGGACGTCTTCTACTACCTCACCGTCTACAACGAGCCGATCCGGCACCCGGCCGAGCCGGCGAACGTCGACGTCGAGGGCATCCTCAAGGGCATCCACCGCATCAGCGAGGGCACGTCGGGCACCGTACCGGCGCAGATCATGGCCTCCGGTGTGGCGGTTCCCTGGGCCCTTCAGGCGCAGCGGATCCTCGCCGAGGAGTGGAACGTACGGGCCGACGTATGGTCCGCGACCTCCTGGAACGAGCTGCGGCGTGAGGCCGTCGAGGTCGAGCGGCACAATCTGCTGCACCCGGAGGAGGAGCAGCGGGTGCCGTATGTGACGCAGAAGCTGAGCGGTGCCGAGGGGCCGTTCGTGGCCGTGTCCGACTGGATGCGCTCGGTTCCGGACCAGATCTCGCGCTGGGTTCCGGGGACCTACCAGTCTCTGGGCGCGGACGGCTTCGGCTTCGCTGACACCCGCGGTGCGGCGCGCCGTTTCTTCCACATCGACGCCCAGTCGATCGTGGTCGCGGTGCTCACCGAACTGGCCAGGGCGGGCCGGCTCGACCGCTCGGTACTGAAGCAGGCGATCGACCGCTACCAGCTTCTCGATGTGACCGCGGCCGAGCCGGGAGCGGCTGGCGGCGACGCGTGACACCGCGCTCGCACTGAACGGTGAAGGGCGGCGGAGCACTGTGCTCCGCCGCCCTTGCGCGTTCGCCAGCCGGGGAACTGCTGCGCGCTGCCCCCCTCCGGCAGCGCGCCGCAGTCCGGCCGCCCTCCGGATGCACGGCCCTGCCATGCGGAGGACGTGGCCCACTGTTACGTGCGACGCATGCCGACGGGAGGGATCTTGAGCGTCTTCACCCTGATGGGTGAACTCGCCCGGGGCTGGAGTCGTCAGATGTGCGCGGCCCCAGCGCCCGCCTCCGCGTTCTGGCCCCGCTTGGTGAGCAGCGCGACCAGTACCGCGACACACGCGACCCCGGCGGCGACCAGGCAGGCCAGGCTCATGCCGGAGATGAACGTGTCGTGCGCGACGCCGGTGATCTTCTCGGCGATCGCGACCGGCGTGCCCTTCGGGACCGGGGCGACGCCCACCTGGACCGCCTGGGACGCCTGGTCGAGCTGTGCGGGGGTGAGCGGCGGCAACTTGGCGGCGGCCCAGTTGCCCGCGAGGTCGTTGTCGACGCGGGAGGCCATCACCGCGCCCAGGACCGCGGTGCCGAGGCTGCCGCCGATCTGCATCGCTGCCTGCTGGAGGCCGCCGGCGACACCGGACAGCTCCATCGGCGCGTTGCCCACGATGACCTCGGTGGCACCGACCATCACCGGCGCGAGCCCGAGACCGAGCAGGGCGAACCAGACGGACATGACACCGCTGCTCGTGCCCGCCTCCAGCTTCGACATGCCGAACATGGCGACCGCGGTGAGCACCATGCCGCCGGCCAGCGGAACGCGCGGGCCCGCCTTGGTGATCACGGCGCCCGCGAGCGGGGAGCCGACGATCATCATGCCGGTCAGGGGCAGCAGGTGCAGACCCGCGTCGACGGGACTCATCCCGTGGACGTTCTGCAGGTAGAAGGTCACGAAGAACAGGCCGCCCATGAAGGCGATGGCCATGAGGACCATCAGGACGACGCCCGCCGACAGCGCCACCGAGCGGAACAGCCCGAGCGGGATCAGCGGTTCCCTCACCTTCGTCTCCCACAGGGCGAAGAGGACGAAGGCAAGCACGGACGCGCCGATGAACAGCCATGTCCTGCCGTTGCCCCAGTGCCAGGTCGGAGCCTTGATGAGCGCCCAGACCAGGCAGAACATGGCCCCCGACAGCAGCAGGATGCCGAGCACGTCGAAGGAGCGCGGGGCGTTCTCGGCACGGTGGTCGGTGAGGATCACCGCGCCGAGGACGAGCGCCAGCAGGCCGACCGGCACGTTGACGAAGAAGACGGACTGCCAGCTGACGTGCTGGACGAGCAGACCGCCGAGGATCGGGCCGCCGGCGGTGGAGGCACCGATGACCATGCCCCAGATGCCGATCGCCATGTTCAGCTTCTCGGCCGGGAAGGTGGCCCGCAGCAGGCCGAGCGCGGCCGGCATCAGCAGCGCGCCGAACAGGCCCTGGAACACACGGAAGGTCACGACGAGGGCGATGCTGTCGGACAGACCGATGGCCCCGGAGGCGGCGGCGAAGCCGACCACTCCGATCAGGAAGGTCTGCCGGTGGCCGAAGCGGTCGCCGAGCTTGCCCGCGGTGATCAAGGTGACCGCCAGGGCGAGGAAGTAGGCGTTGGTGATCCACTGGACGTCGGCGAAGCTGGCGCCCAGATCCTTGGCGATGGCCGGGTTGGCGATGGCCACGATGGTGCCGTCGAGGGCGACCATCATCACGCCGATGGCGACCGAGATGAGGGTGAACCACGGATGCCCGCGCAGTCCGCGCCCCTGCGCCGTGTCTGGCGGGGCCGTCGACGTCGTGGACGTCTTGTCCCCCGGGTCCGTCGCGTCGACGGTGGTCTGACTAGTCATGTGTTCGAGGCTAGTGACAGCCTCTGACAATTGACAAACATATTCACTAGTCGGTAACTGTCACTCCACTCGAAGGTAGGCTGAACTGGGCGAATGAGATGAGGAGACATGGTGACGGCGTCGCGGCCGGGGCTGCGTGAGCGCAAGAAGCAGCACACTCGGGACGCACTACTGCACGCCGCCCTGGAACTGTTCCTCACCCAAGGCTACGAGCGGACGACCGTCGACGAGATCGCCGAGGCCGTGGATGTCTCGCAGCGCACCTTCTTCCGCTACTTCGCAGGCAAGAAGGAGGCGGTTTTCTTCGCCCAGTCCGTCGCGGAGACGCACTTCGTCGAGACGGTACGCCAACGCCCACCACACGAGGCGCCGTTGGAGGCGCTGCGGCAGGCGGCCCTGGAGTCCTGGGGCGCTCTGGACGAGACCGTCGGGCAGATCATCCCGCCCGAACTCCACCTGCGTGCCTGCCGGTTGATCGAGTCGACACCGGCCCTCCTCGCCACCCGTCTGCGCCGATCGGCGGAGCTGGAGGAGGAGATCGCCCGAGTGATCGCCGAGCGCGAGGGGCTCGACGTGGACACGGACCCGCGACCGCGGGTCGCCGTGGCCGTTTTCTGCGGGGTACTCCGCGTCACACAACGCCTGTGGAGCTGCGGCGAGGACACCAGCCCGGCCTCGATCCGCGAACTGACCGCCAGGCACCTCGACACCATAGGCCCGGCACTGGCGGAGAAGTGGCGGCCGGAGCACACGCGCACCGATCCGGCTCCGCATCGCCCCGTACGCGTCACCTGAATTCCCGGTGTGCAAACGGTCTGACGCGGCCGTCGGAGTGAAGTCTCCCTCACACGAAGCGTCAAGTGACGCCCGCCTCATCGACCCGGCGTGATGATCGGACACAAACCGCATTCCAATTGCCGCAATTGGCCCACCGGAAACGTGATACGCGTCACTCGGTTAACGCGAGACTCTCTCGTTCTCCTAGTGTGTCCTCCCAGTGACTTCCTTCGACAGCCCCCCGCAACTCAATGTCTGGCGCGCGCTGCTCGCGCTGGGCGTGGTCTTCGTGATGCTCGCCACGACCGGCTGGACCGCTGTGCGCAGCCACCGTGGCACCACCCCTCTCCAGGCGTCGCGCTCCGCCTGGGAGCACGGCAGGATCGCCGGGCATCGACTGCCGGCCCCCGACGCGAGCCCGGCCCGGCTCGCCGGCTTCTTCGCCTCGCTCAGCGCCCACCAGCGCTCCCGGCTCGCCCACCGCTTCCCGCTCGCGGTCGGCAACATGAACGGCGCGCCCGTACAGCTCCGCTACGAGGCCAACCGCATCGCCCTCGGCCAGCAACGGAAGGTCGAGCGCGCCCGGACGCACGACGACCGGCTGTCGCCCGTCGGCCACCAGGAGGCGGACCGCCGCATGCACCGCTTCGAGGCGCTGATGCGGAAGGACCGGCAGATCCTCGCCTTCGACCCGGAGGGTTCGGGACGCATCGCCGAGGTCTTCGGGAACCTGAACAGGGCCCAGCGGATCTCGGTCGTCGTCCCCGGGGTGGACACCGACCTGCTCACCTTCCAGCGCACCTTCCGCAAGTACTCGGCACCGGTCGGCATGGCCCGGTCGCTGTACACGGCCGAGCGCTCGGCGAGCCCACTGACCCGTACGGCCGTGATCGCCTGGGCCGACTACACCGCGCCCGGCGGACTCGGCGTCGAGGCGGCCACGGCGATGCGCGCCACGGAAGGCGCCGTCCGTCTGAACGCCCTGCTGCGCGCCCTGCCCGGCCGCTCCCCCGTCCAGTTGTACTGCCACAGCTACGGCTCGGTGCTGTGCGGGGTCGCCGCACGCGAGCTGCCCTCCCGGGTGTCCGACATAGCGGTGGCCGGCAGCCCCGGCATGCGAAGCCGGACGGCCGCCGGACTGCACACCACGGCCCACGTGTGGGCCACGCGCGACGCCGACGACTGGATCCAGGACGTGCCGTACCTGGAGGTCGGGGGCCTCGGCCACGGCGCCGACCCGGTGTCCCACGACTTCGGGGCGCGGGTGCTGTCCGCACAGGGCGCGAAGGGTCACGCCGGCTACTTCGAACCCGGCACCACGAGCCTGCACAACTTCGCCGCGATCGGTACTGGCGCGTATCAGGCGGTGCGGTGCGCCCGTGACGATGACACGTGCCGGACCGGTTTGTCCGGCACCGTGTAGACCGGACGCGCGTAGAAGACCAGGAATTGCGGTCTGCCCAGGGAGGCGACGGAAGAGCACGTGCCGCATACGATGAGCCGCATGGGTGACGTACTGGCCGGATTTCATGCCGCCTGGGAGTTTCAGTCCGACTCCGTGCTCATCCGCTTCGAACGGGGAATCCGCACGCCGAAGCTGTTTCAGGCACTCGGCGAACGCCGTATCCCGCTGGAGGCGATCACGGGGGTGACGCTGCGTGCGGGCAGGCGCGGGACGGTTGTCCTGCACGCGATGCCGAGACCCGGCGCCGACCCGCTGATGGAGGCGGCGGCCGGGCAGCTCAAGGAGACCTCCGACCCCTACCGGCTGGTCCTGCCGGCCGAGCGCGAGACCCTCGCCGAGTACTACGCGGACGAGCTGCGCCCCCTGCTCACCGAGGACTCCGCCCCCGCCGAGCGGTTCCTGGTCGCGCCGCCGGAGGTGCCACTGCAGTTCAAGGCCTACGACGGGAAGGCGTCCTTCGACGGCAAGGCGGTGTCCTTCCGGTGGTTCTGGACGGGCGCTTCCTCCGCCAAGTGGAAGGCCGGCGACCAGAGTTTCCCGGTCACCGACCTCAGCGGGGTCCAGTGGCGCTCTCCCGAGGCGTTCGAGGGCCATCTGCGACTGCTGCGGCGTGACTGCGCCGGTGCCACGCAGCCCGCGCAGCCGGATCAGGATCCGGCCGCCGTCGTCTTCGGGCTCGGGTACGGGCCCGTTCACGAGTCGTTGCCGTTCGCTGCCGCGGTGCTGGCCGCGGTGCGCTCCGCCGTGCCCGCCCTGGCCGCGGTGCCCGCGGCCCGTCGGGACCCGGCGGACATCGCCGAGCGGATCCGGCATCTCGGGGAGCTCCACAAGGCGGGGCTGGTCACGGACCAGGAGTTCTCCACGAAGAAGGCGGAGCTGCTGGCGGAGCTTTAGCGTCCCTGAAGGGCCGCGGTTGCCCGCGGCCCTTCAGGAAGCCCTACTCCCGGCCCGCCGACGTGAACGTCATGTCCGCGTAACGGTCGCCCGACACCTTGGAGGCGATCGGCTCCAGTAGTGCGAGCTCGTCGTCGGAGAGCACGAGCCCCGTCGCCGCCACGTTCTCCGCGACGCGCGAGCGCTTGGTCGTGCCCGGGATCGGGACGACCGGGAGGCCGTGCACCGCGGCCTGTCGGTGTGCCCAGGCCAGCGCGATCTGACCCAGCGAGGCGCCGTGGGCCTTCGCCACGGTCCGCACCGGCTCCAGGAGTGCCACGTTGGCGGCTGCGTTCTCGCCCGTGAAACGGGGCAGCGAGCGGCGGAAGTCCTCGGTCGTGAGGTCCGTTTCGGCGTTCGAGAAGGAGCCGGTGAGGAAGCCGCGGCCGAGCGGCGAGTACGGCACGAGCGCCACACCCAGCTCACTGGCGGCCGGCACCACCTTCGCCTCGATGTCCCGGCTGAACAGCGACCACTCCGACTGCACGGCGGCGATCGGGTGCACCGATTGCGCGGCCCGCAGCTCGTCCGCGGTGACCTCGCTCAGGCCCAGGTGTTTCACCTTGCCCTCGCGCACCAGCTCGGCCATGGTCCCCACGGTCTCCTCGATCGGGACGTTCACCTCACGCCGGTGCATGTAGTAGAGGTCGATCACGTCGACGTCCAGACGCCTGAGGCTCGCCTCGACGCACTGCCGGATATAGGGCGGGTCGTTGCGGATGGTGCGCTCGTACGGGTCGTCCGGCGAGGTCGAGATCGCGAACTTCGTCGCGATGACCACCTCGTCCCGGTGCGCCTTGAAGAACGGCGACAGGAACGTCTCGTTCTCCCCCGCGCCGTACATGTCGGCCGTGTCGTAGAGCGTGACGCCCAGTTCCAGCGCCCGCTCCAGGGTGGCGCGGGACGCCTCGGCGTCGGCGGGGCCGTAGGCGAAGCTCATGCCCATGCAGCCGAGTCCCTGCACACCGACCTCGGGCCCGCTCTCGCCGAGCCGTACCGTCGGGATCCTGCTGTCAGTCATCGGGTTCCGGTCCTCTCCGCCTCGAATTGGCTTCCCGCCTCCGCGTAGAAACTGATCTTGCGGTCCAGTACCGCGAGCGTGTCGTGGAGTTCGGCGATCCGGGTCAGGACGTCCCGGCGGGTCGCCTCCAGCAGCTCCTGCCGCTCGCCGTAGGTGTTCTCGCCCGCGCGCACCAACTCCGCGTACCGGACCATGTCGGCGACCGGCATCCCGGTCAGCCGAAGCTTGCCGACGAGGTCGAGCCAGTCCAGGTCGCGGTTGGTGTAGCGGCGCTGGCCGGTGTGGGAGCGGTCGACGTGGGGCATCAGGCCGATCCGCTCGTACCAGCGCAGGGTGTGGGCCGTCAGTCCGGTGAAGGCGACGACCTCGCTGATCGTGTAACGATCCTGCCCGTCGGGGCGCGGGTGCCGCCGGGGCGGGGCTGAGCAGATGTCGGTGCGGGTGGGGGCGTGCGGGGTTTCCTCGGTGGCCACGGCAGTGGTCTGCATCACCGTCATGGCCTCCACGCTATGGGGTTGGAGCGCACTCCAAGCAAGCGGGTTCGGGAGAATTCGGCGAGCCGCTGTCTGGTGTTGCCGACTAGCGTGGCCGCCATGAGTCTTGTACGCCGGGCCGTGCCCGAGGACGCCGAAGAAGTGCTGCGACTGCGCCAGGTGATGCTGGATTCCGTCTTCTCTGCGGGCTCTTCCACACAGTGGCACGCAGAGTCCCTGCCGACCGTGCGCCGTCGGCTCGCCGATCCGGACGGCGGCTTCGCCGCGTTCGTGGTCGACCATCCGCAACGGCTGGGCGCGCTGGCGGCGCTCGCGGTCGGGACGGTCGAGTACCGGATCGGGCGGAAGGGCAACCCGCACGGCCGGGTGGGCTACGTCTTCAGCGTCGCCACCGACCCCGAGATGCGCCGCCGCGGGTACGCCCGCGCCTGCATGGAGAGCCTGCTGGACTGGTTCCGGGAGCAGGGCGTACGGCAGGTCGACCTGAACGCGTCCGCCGAGGCCGAGCCGCTGTACGCCTCGCTGGGCTTCGTACGCAAGCCCGACCCCTCGATGCGGCTGGAGCTGTGAGCCGCATAGGCTCGTACGCATGTCCTTGCAGAGCCTGGCGCTGATCGAGAACTGGCCCGTCCCCACCGCCGCCGCGGCGGTCGTCCGTGCGGACGGCACCGTGCCCGGCACGCACGGCCCGGTCAGCCACCGCTTCCCGCTGGCCTCGGTCACCAAGCCGCTCGCCGCCTACGCGGTGCTCGTCGCGTACGAGGAGGGGGCGATCGACCTCGCCGAACCCGCCGGGCCGCCCGGAGCCACGGTCCGCCATCTCCTCGCTCACACCTCCGGGCTGGCGTTCGACGAACACCGGGTGACGTCGGCGCCCGGCGAGCGCCGGCTGTACTCGAACGCCGGCTTCGAGGTGCTGGGCGATCATGTGGCGAAGGCGACGGACATCCCGTTCGCCGAGTACGCCCGCCAGGCGGTCCTTGAGCCGCTGGGCATGACCTCGACGAGCCTGGACGGCTCCCCCGCCAAGGACGGCGTCTCGACGGTCTCGGACCTGGTGCGGTTCGCGGCCGAGGTGCAGGCACCACGCCTGCTGGACGCGCGGACGGTGGCCGGGGCGATGACCGTGCAGTACCCCGGCACGAAGGGCGTGCTGCCGGGCTACGGCCACCAGAACCCCAACGACTGGGGCCTCGGCTTCGAGATCCGTAACGCCAAGACGCCGCACTGGACGGGAAGTTCGTCCTCGCCTCGCGCCTTCGGTCACTTCGGCCAGTCGGGCACGTTCCTGTGGATCGACCCCGACGCTCAGGCGGCCTGCGTGGCCCTGACGGACCGCGCGTTCGGACCGTGGGCGATCGAGGCGTGGCCGGCGTTCACGGACGCGGTGCTGGCGGAGCTGCGCGCCGTCTGACGGCACCCTCCGGGGCACGCACGTCTCAGTCCTGGGTCAGGCACTCGAACCACACCGTCTTGCCCCGCCTGTCGGGACGGACGGTGACACCCCACCGGTCGGTGACGGCGTCCACGATCACCATCCCGCGCCCGCCGTCACCGAGTGGATCAACTCTCGCCCGCGCAGGCAGTTCCGGGCAGTCGTCGGCGACCTCCACCCGCACCCCGCCGGGCTGGAGCAGGAAGCAGATACGGCAGCGGCGGCCGGGTACATGCCGTACGACGTTGGCGACCAGTTCCGTGAGCGCCAGTTCAGCGGCGTCGGTCACGTCCGCCAGTCCCGAGCCGACGAGATACAGCCGCAGAATGCGGCGCAGATGCCTGGCCGAGTGCTCCCCCACGGCGAATGCGGCGTGGTACTCGCTTTCGACGTCCGTCACAGGCGGACCAGTTACGTGATTCACACCACAAGCGTGCAACGCTGCGCATACGCTCTGCTACGTAGTGAAACGAACGTGGGGAGGCGTTGCAGGCGCATCCCGGAGTGAGGTGCCGCCGTGGTCAACATCCAGTCGCTCGACCCCACCGCTTCCCCGCTCGACTACTACGGCTGGGAACTGCGCCGCCAACGCGAGGCCCACGGCCTCAAACAGGGGCAGCTCGGCGAGATCATCTTCTGCACGGGATCACTGATCGGCCAGATCGAGACCACGAAGAAGGTCCCCACCCGCGACTTCTCCGAACGGGTCGACGCCGCGCTGGGCACGGACGGCCTGTTCTCCCGCCTGGTCGGCCTGGTCCTGCGCAGCCAACTGCCCAACTGGTTCCAGCCGTACGCGGAGATGGAGGCGAAGGCTACGTACATCTCCACGTATCAGGCGCAGTTGGTGTACGGGCTGTTGCAGACGGAGGAGTACGCGCGGGCGGTGCTCGGTGTCGAACATCGCAGCAAGGTGGACGAGATGGTGGCGGCCCGAATGGAACGCCAACGCATCCTCCGGCGTGATCAGCCACCCGCGCTCTGGGTCATCCTCAGCGAGGCCGCGCTACTCCTGGAGATCGGCGGACCTGGCGTCATGCGGCGCCAACTCTCCCACCTGTTGGGCTTCCAGGAAGACCCGTGGGTGCAGATCCAGGTTCTTCCGTTCTCCACGGGCCAACACGCAGGCATGATGGGGACGTTCAATCTGCTGAGGTTCGACAACGACCCCGATCTGTTCTACATGGACGACTACGACCAAGGTCGCATGACGGCCAATCCAGACCTGATCAAGGAGCGCTCGGTCGGCTACGCTCGACTGCAAGCATCGGCTCTCTCCCCCGAGGACTCGGCGAGACTGATCACCCGCGTGATGGAGGAACGCTATGCGACCCCGCACAGCACTGACGAACGTTGAGTGGCGCAAGTCCAGCTACAGCGGCAGCAACGGCGGTGACTGCGTCGAGTGCACCGTCACCGACGGCGCCGCCTGGCGCACCTCCTCGTACAGCGGAAGCAGCGGCGGCGAATGCGTCGAGGTAGCCGACGGCTGCCCCATCGGCACCGTCCCCGTCCGCGACAGCAAGAACCCCTCCGGCCCTGTCGTGACCGTGGGCGCCGGCGCATGGCAGGCGTTCATCGACAACCTCCGGTAGTCACAAGGTCGCCCGACACCGCCCGGCACCCTAGGGTGCCGGGCATGGTCATCACATTCCGGCGGCTTCGCCCCTCGGACACCGAGTCCCTGGTCCGCTTCCTGACCGGCGAGAGTTGGCCGTTCCACAGCGTCAGCGAGGTGGACCGCGACACGGCGCTCCGGTGGATCACCGAAGGACGCTTCGAGAGCGAGGACAACAGAAGCTTCTGGGTCCTTGCCGATGAGGACCTCGTCGGCCTGGTCCGCCTCATGGACCTGGCCGACGACACGCCCCTGTTCGACCTGCGGATACAGGCTGCGCACCGGGGTCGCGGTATCGGCCGCGAGGCCGTGACCTGGCTGACGCGGTATCTGTTCGAGGAGTTCCCGCACATGCGCCGCATCGAGGGCACTACACGTCAGGACAACCGCCCGATGCGGCGCGTCTTCCTGCGCTGCGGCTACGCCAAGGAGGCGCACTACCGGGACGCGTGGCCGGCCCAGGACGGAACGTTCCACGACACGATCGGCTACGCGATCCTGCGCCGCGACTGGTCGACCGGGACGGTCACACTCCCACGCTGGGACGACGAGGCGACCGCCTGAGGCTCAACGAGCCGAAGCCTTGTCGAGGGGGCCGCCTGCCCATACCCACACTCATGGGGCGTACCGCCGCACGACTGTCGGTCTCCAGGGCGCTGGCTGGAATGTGTGACACATCCGCGAAATGTGTCACACATTCCAGCGGACACCACCCCACCCCCTGGGACACGGCCCGTTCCCCCCTGGGACACGGGCCGTACCCCCACTCACCGCATGCCGCCGAACCGGCCCGGCGTGCAGGCGAGGCGCGAGCGCGCCGTCCGCCGCCGGGTCCCCAGCCGGCCCACCCCGCCGCAAACACCGACAGGGCCCCCGCTCCTCCCTCGGCCGCACGCTCGCTTCTCACCCGTGCTGGAGCGGGCCGAGTCAAGGGTCGGCCACAGGCCGATCGGCGAAGCCGACGCGAAGCGCCCTTTACTCGGACCGCGGAAGCACGACACTGGCGAAGAAGCGGGCGGCCCAACAGCCACAGCCCATCCCAGGTGAGGCCTGGATCGGGTCAGCTCCGCCAAGGCCGCCGGGAGAGGCTATCGACAGCAGGTCCTCCACTCGGCCCGCCCCCTCACCCCTCCATCTCCCACACCAACACCTCAGCGCTCGTCACCGCCCGCATCTCCACATCCTCAGCAGCACCCGTGATAGCAGCACCCGTGATCCGCACCGCGTCCCCCGCCCGCAACTCCTCCCCGTCCAGCCGCACTTCCCCCCGTACGACATGGACGTACACAAACGCGGCACCCGGCACCTCCGCCCGCTCCCCCGCCCCGAGCCGCCGTACGTGAAGCACCGCTCCCGCCCCAGGCACCGCGTACGGCGTGCAGTCCGCGATGCCGTGGACGACCTCGTACGCGGGGTCGCCGCCCGGCGCAAGAGGGGTCAGCCACATCTGGACGAAGACCAACGGGACGTCGGCGTCGTTGCGTTCCACGTGACGGACGCCGCCCGCCGCGCTCAGCCGCTGGACGTCGCCGCGGCGGATCACCGATGTGCGGCCCGTGGAGTCGCGGTGGGTCAGTTCGCCTTCCACCACCCAGGTGACGATCTCCGTGTGGCTGTGCGGGTGCTCGTCGAAGCCCGCGCCAGGCGCCAGCCGCTCCTCGTTGCAGGCGATCATCGCACCGAAACGGAGGTTGTCCGGGTCGTAGTGCGGGCCGAAGCTGAAGGCGTGCACGGACTCGATCCCGGCGGCCGGGTCCCCTCCGCGGTAGCGCTCGTCGGCGCGCCGTACATCCATCACAGCGCCCACCGTAGCCCCGCGTCCACCGCCCTCGGGGACCCACCGCGGCACGCTCCCTTCCCGATAAGGCAGTCTTGTTCCCGTGCCCGAACCCCAATCCCACAGCGCCGGACCCGCAGCACGCCCCGTTCATACGTACGCGGCGACCCTGAAGCGGCTGGAGAGATCGTCCGGAAGTCTCGCCGCGCAGGCCATCGCGCGCATGGACGAGACACTGCCGTGGTACCGGGCGATGCCCCCGGAGAACCGCTCCTGGATCGGCCTGGTGGCCCAGGCGGGTATCGCCGCGTTCACCGAGTGGTTCAGGCACCCGGAGGCCCCGCAGGCCATCTCCACCGATGTCTTCGGGACCGCGCCCCGCGAGCTGACCAGGGCCGTCACCCTGCGGCAGACCGTGGAGATGGTGCGCACCACCATCGAGGTCATGGAGTCCGCCATCGACGAGGTGGCCGCTCCCGGCGACGAGTCCGTGCTGCGTGAGGCGCTCCTCGTGTACGCCCGTGAGATCGCCTTCGCCACCGCCCAGGTCTACGCCCAGGCCGCCGAGGCGCGTGGCGCCTGGGACGCGCGTCTGGAGTCGCTCGTCGTGAACGCCGTGCTCAGCGGGGAGGCCGACGAGGGGGCCGTCAGCCGGGCCGCCGCGCTCGGCTGGAACTCGCCCGAGCATGTGTGCGTGGTGCTGGGTACGGCACCCGACGGTGACAGCGAGTTGACGGTCGAGGCCATCCGGCGGGCCGCCCGGCACGCCAAGCTCCAGGTCCTGACGGGCGTGCTCGGGGACCGGCTGGTCGTGATCACTGGAGGCAGCGACAACCCGCTCGCCGCCGCCAAGTCGCTCATCGGGCCGTTCGCCGCCGGACCCGTGGTCGCCGGGCCGATCGTGCCCGACCTGCTCACCGCGACCCGGTCCGCGCAGGCCGCCACGGCGGGCCTCAAGGCATGTTCCGCCTGGCAGGACGCCCCACGGCCGGTCCTGGCGGACGATCTGCTTCCGGAGCGCGCGATCGCCGGTGATCCCAGTGCGCGCGAGCAGTTGGTGGAGGAGATCTACAGACCGCTGGAGGAGGCGGGCTCCGCACTCCTGGAGACCCTCAGCGTCTATCTGGAGCAGGCCTCCAGCCTCGAAGGCGCGGCCCGGATGCTCTTCGTTCACCCGAACACCGTGCGCTACCGGCTCCGACGTGTGACGGACGTCACCGGCTGGTCACCCTCTGATGTACGCTCCGCGTTTACGCTGCGTATCGCGCTGATCCTGGGGCGCCTGGTCGATGGAGACCCCCAGGCCTAGCCTCTTGTAGGAGGTGCACAAAACCCCCTGCCGTTCTTCGTCCCTGTCCCCACCGGCGGCCGCGGCCGTCCCCAAGAGAGAGTGTGAGAGTGCTCGTACTCGTCGCTCCCGGCCAGGGCGCCCAGACGCCCGGCTTCCTGACTCCTTGGCTAGACCTCCCCGGCGCCGCCGACCGCATCGCCGGCTGGTCGGACGCCATTGGGCTCGACCTTGCCCACTACGGCACAGAGGCCGACGCCGACACCATCCGGGACACCGCCATCGCCCAGCCGCTCCTGGTCGCTGCCGGTCTGCTGTCCGCGGTGGCACTGGGTGACATCGTCCCCGGCGCCGTCGCCGGCCACAGCGTCGGCGAGATCACCGCGGCCGCCTTCGCGGGCGTCCTCGACGAGACGGCCGCGCTGTCCCTTGTCCGGGGGCGCGGACTGGCCATGGCCGAAGCCGCCGCCGCCAAGCCCACGGGCATGTCGGCGCTGCTCGGTGGTGACCCCGAGACGACCATCCCGCACCTGGAGAAGCTGGGGCTGACCCCGGCGAACGTGAACGGCGCCGGTCAGATCGTCGCCGCCGGCACCCTGGAGCAGTTGGCCGCCCTGGCCGAGGACAAGCCCGCGGGTGTGCGCCGTGTCGTTCCGCTGAAGGTGGCGGGTGCCTTCCACACCCATCACATGGCCACCGCGGTCGACGCCCTGGCGCGGGCCGCCGAGGCGCTCACGCCCGCCGACCCGACGGTCACGTACGTCTCGAACAAGGACGGGCAGGCCGTCACGTCGGGCGCCGAGGTGCTGCAGCGCCTGGTCGGCCAGGTCGCCAATCCGGTCCGCTGGGACCTGTGCATGGAAACCTTCCAGAAGCTGGGCGTGACCGCGCTGATCGAGGTCTGCCCCGGCGGCACCCTCACCGGTATCGCCAAGCGCGCGCTGCCGGGCGTCACCACCCTTGCCCTGAAGACCCCCGACGACCTCGACGCCGCTCGCGCTCTCATCGCCGAGCACAGCGCCTGAGAAGGAGCCCGAGAGCAGCATGTCGAAGATCAAGGCACGGAAGGGCGCCCCGTACGCGCGCATCCTGGGCGTCGGTGGCTACCGCCCGGTCCGGGTAGTGCCCAACGAGGTGATCCTGGAGAAGATCGACTCCTCCGACGAGTGGATCCGCTCCCGCTCCGGCATCGAGACCCGGCACTGGGCGAACGACGAGGAGACCGTCGCCGCGATGGCCATCGAGGCCTCGGGCAAGGCGATCGCCGACGCGGGCGTAACCGCCGGGCAGATCGGCGCGGTCGTCGTCTCCACCGTCTCGCACTTCAGCCAGACCCCAGCCATCGCCACCGAGATCGCCGACAAGCTCGGTACGAACAAGGCCGCCGCCTTCGACATCTCGGCCGGCTGCGCGGGCTTCGGCTACGGCCTCACGCTCGCCAAGGGCATGGTCGTCGAGGGGTCCGCGGAGTACGTCCTCGTCATCGGCGTGGAGCGGCTGTCCGACCTGACCGACCTGGAGGACCGCGCCACCGCGTTCCTGTTCGGCGACGGCGCGGGCGCCGTCGTCGTGGGCCCCTCCGAGGAACCGCACATCGGTCCGACCGTGTGGGGTTCGGAGGGCGACAAGTCCGAGACCATCAAGCAGACGATCCCGTGGAACGCGTTCCGGATCGGCGATGTCTCCGAGCTCCCGGTCGACAGCGAGGGGAACGTGAAGTTCCCCGCCATCACGCAGGAGGGCCAGGCGGTGTTCCGCTGGGCCGTGTTCGAGATGGCGAAGATCGCCCAGCAGGCGCTGGACGCGGCCGGGATCACCGCGGACGACCTGGACGTCTTCATTCCGCACCAGGCGAACGTGCGGATCATCGACTCGATGGTGAAGACGCTCAAGCTTCCGGAGCACGTCACGGTCGCCCGTGACATCCGCACCACCGGCAACACCTCGGCCGCCTCGATTCCGCTCGCGATGGAGCGGCTCCTGGCGACCGGCGAGGCGAAGAGCGGCGACACCGCGCTCATCATCGGTTTCGGCGCCGGCCTCGTGTACGCCGCGTCGGTCGTTACCCTCCCCTAGGCACTCCGTGCCGGATCATGCGGTCCGGCACGGGAACCGCAGACTCCTGCCGCTGACGCGGCGGGCGCCACACCCTCTGGATATTTACGAAGGAGCGCCGGACATGGCCGCCACTCAGGAAGAGATCGTCGAGGGTCTCGCCGAGATCGTGAACGAGATCGCCGGGATCCCCACGGAGGACGTCCAGCTGGACAAGTCCTTCACCGACGACCTGGACGTCGACTCGCTGTCCATGGTCGAGGTCGTCGTCGCCGCCGAGGAGCGCTTCTCCGTGCGGATCCCCGACGACGACGTCAAGAACCTCAAGACGGTCGGTGACGCCGTCGAGTACATCCTCAAGAACCAGGCCTGATCGACCGATCACCTGGGCAGACAGCCAGGCGCCGGGCCGTGCCCGGCTGTCCGGCCATTGCCCCGCCACCCGGCGGTGGCGCCGCTGAATCCTCGTATCCGTTGGAGAAAGAATTCCCGTGAGCTCGACCAATCGCACCGTGGTCGTCACCGGTATCGGCGCAACCACACCGCTGGGTGGCGACGCGGCCTCTACCTGGGAAGGCCTCATCGCCGGCAAGTCCGGTGTCCGACCCCTGGAGCAGGACTGGGCCGCCGAGCAGGCGGTCCGTATCGCCGCGCAGATCGCCGTGGAGCCGTCCGAGATCATCCCGCGGCCCCAGGCTCGCCGTCTGGACCGTTCGGCGCAGTTCGCGCTGATCGCGGCCAAGGAGGCCTGGGCGGACGCCGGTTTCACCGACAAGGCGGGTGCCGACGACGCCGTCGACCCCGACCGGCTGGGCACGGTCATCGCCTCCGGCATCGGCGGCGTGACGACCCTGCTCGACCAGTACGACGTGCTGAAGGAGAAGGGCGTTCGCCGTGTCTCCCCGCACACCGTGCCGATGCTGATGCCGAACGGCCCGTCCGCCAACGTGGGCCTGGCCGTGGGCGCCCGTGCCGGTGTGCACACCCCGGTCTCCGCCTGCGCGTCGGGCGCCGAGGCCATCGGCTACGCCATCGAGATGATCCGCACCGGCCGCGCCGACGTCGTCGTCGCAGGCGGTACGGAGGCGGCCATCCACCCGCTGCCGATCGCCGCGTTCGGCAACATGATGGCGATGTCCAAGAACAACGACGACCCTCAGGGCGCGTCGCGGCCCTACGACGTCGACCGTGACGGCTTCGTCCTCGGCGAGGGCGCGGGCGTCCTGGTGCTGGAGTCGGCCGAGCACGCCGCCCGGCGCGGTGCCCGTGTCTACGCGGAGGCGGTCGGCCAGGGCATCTCGGCCGACAGCCACGACATCGTGCAGCCGGAGCCCGAGGGCCGCGGTATCTCGCACGCCCTGCAGAACCTGCTCGACAACAACGACCTGGACCCGGCGGAGGTCGTGCACGCGAACGCGCACGCCACCTCGACGCCGGCCGGTGACGTGGCCGAGCTGAAGGCGCTGCGCAAGGTGTTCGGCGACGATACGGACCACATCGCGATCTCCGCGACCAAGTCGATGACCGGTCATCTGCTCGGTGGTGCGGGCGGCGTGGAGTCGGTGGCGACCATTCTCGCGCTGTACCACCGCATCGCCCCGCCGACCATCAACATCGAGAACCTCGACCCGGAGGCCGAGGCCTACGCCGACATCGTCCGCGGCGAGGCCCGCAAGCTGCCCGTCGAGGGCCGTATCGCCGCGCTGAACAACTCGTTCGGCTTCGGCGGACACAACGTGGTCCTGGCGTTCCGTACGGTCTGACACCGCCACAGGCACCCATGAGAAGGGCCCCCACCCGGTGGTGGGGGCCCTTCTCATGATCGGGAGTCAGACGACCTGGTGCAGCCAGCGCACCGGAGCGCCCTCGCCGGCGTACCGGAAGGGCTCCAGCTCGTCGTCCCACGGCTTGCCCAGCAGCTTGGCGAGTTCGGCCTCCAGGTCCGTCTCGCCGCGCTGCGAGCGCTCCAGCGCGGCGCGCAGCCGGTCCTCGGGGATCAGGATGTCGCCGTGAATGCCGGTGACCGCGTGGAAGATACCGAGGTCGGGAGTACAGCTGTAGCGCTCGCCCTCGGCGGTCGGGCAGGGCTCCGAGGTGACCTCGAAGCGCAGCAGGTGCCAGCCGCGCAGCGCGGAGGCGAGCTTGGAGGCGGTGCCGGCCTCGCCCTGCCAGGAGAACTCGGACCGCCAGGTGCCGGGAGCGGCGGGCTGCCGGATCCAGTCGAGGCTGACGCGCGTCCCCAGTACGCCCGCGACTGCCCACTCGACGTGCGGGCACAGTGCGCGTGGCGCGGAGTGCACGTACAGGACTCCACGTGTCGTCACCTGAACCTCCGGGCAGACCGCGACATCTTGTAACTTTACGGAACGGGTGTGGCGGGGCAGCCACGGGGCGAGGCTACCGTGCGGCAGGGCATGGAGTGTGACGTACCGTCGGTCCTGGCGCCCGCAAACTCCGAGGTTTCACCCAAGGGGACGCGGGAGCGCCCCAACGTGTTCGAAGGCTGGTCGAACGACCGCGGACACGGACCGACCGGCCGCGGACGACGAGCGAGGGGACCAGGGGATGCGGAAGCGGAGCCACCGTTCACGAGCCGTCGTCGCGATAGCGGCGGCGGCTGTCGTGGGGCTCGCCGGGTGCGACAACAGGGTCACCCCGCCGGGCTCGGTCACGAAGTCGCGGCACGCTCCGGTCTGGAACCGCGCCCCCGACTCGATCGCCGCCGTCGGCGACTCCATCACACGCGGCTTCGACGCCTGCACCGTGCTGTCCGACTGCCCGGAGGTGTCCTGGGCGACGGGCGGCGACAGCGACGTCGACAGCCTCGCCGTACGGCTGCTCGGGGCGGCCGGGGCCGCCGAGCGTAGCTGGAACTACGCGGTGACCGGGGCCCGGGTGACGGATCTGCCCGAGCAGATGACGCAGGCCGCGGCGAAGAAGCCGGAGCTGGTGACCGTGATGGTGGGCGCCAACGACGCCTGCCGCACTTCCACCTCGGCGATGACCTCGGTCGCCGACTTCCGCGCCCGGTTCCAGGACGCCATGGACACGCTGCGCGAATCGCTGCCCAGGACGCAGGTGTACGTGTCGAGCGTGCCGAACCTGAAGCGGTTGTGGTCGCAGGGCCGTACCAACGTGCTCGGCAAGCAGGTGTGGAAGCTGGGCATCTGTCCGTCGATGCTGGCCGACGCGGACGCGCTGGACGCGACGGCGACCAAGCGGCGTGACACGGTGCAGGCCCGCGTGGAGGCGTACAACGAGGTGCTGCGGCAAGTGTGCGCGAAGGATCTGCGATGCCGCTTCGACGGCAACGCGGTCTTCGACTACCGCTTCGGCCCGGAACAGCTCAGCCACTGGGACTGGTTCCATCCGAGCAGGAACGGTCAGGCGCGACTTGCCGAGATCGCCTACCGCACCGTCACGGCGAAAAGCCCGTGACCTAGGGTTTTGGCATGAATGAACTTTTCGGCGCACTTTCGGACGGTACGCCCGTCCATCGCTGGACGCTGGGGCGGGGCGGGGTACGGGTGCGTGTCCTGTCGTACGGCGGGATCGTGCAGTCGGTCGAGGTCCCCGACCGGGACGGCCGTCCGGCCGACGTGGTGCTGGGCTTCCCGGACCTGGACGGCTACGTCGGGAACCCGGGTCCCTACCTCGGGGCGCTGGTGGGCCGGTATGCCAACCGCATCGCGGGCGCGCGTTTCACGCTCGACGGACGGACCTACGCCCTCGAACCGAACAACGGGCCGAACTCCCTGCACGGTGGCGAGCGGGGCTTCGACAAGCGTGTGTGGGCGGTCGAACCCGTCGAGCACGGCGTACGGCTGTCCCGGGTGAGCCCGCACGGCGAGGAGGGCTTCCCGGGCCGGCTGGAGGTCTCGGCGACGTACACCCTCGACGCGGACGGCACGCTGCGGATCGCGTACGAGGCCACCACGGACGCGCCGACCGTGGTGAACCTGACGCACCACGCGTACTGGAACCTGGCCGGTTCGGGCAACGCGGGCAGGCACGAACTGCGGATCGCCGCCTCGCGGTTCACTCCGGTGGACACGACCCTGGTTCCGACGGGCGCGCTCGACGGCGTGGACGGCACGCGGTTCGACTTCCGGACAGCGCGGAAGGTCGGCTCCGGGTACGACCACAACTTCGTGCTCGACAAGGGCGTGACCGGCACACCGGAGGAGGTCGCCGAGTTGTACGACCCGGCGTCCGGGCGGCTGCTCACCGTGGCGACGACCGAGCCCGGACTCCAGCTTTACACCGCGGACCACCTCGACGTCCCGTTCGCCCCCGGTGCGGGGATCGCGTTGGAGACGCAGCACTTCCCGGACTCCCCGAACCGCCCGGAGTTCCCGAGCACGTGCCTGCGACCGGGCGAGGTGTACCGCTCGGAGACCGTGTACGGCTTCGGCGCCCGCCGTTAGAGCGTGCTCATCGGGCGAGCGGAGACCTGTCCGTCGCCGCGAGGCGGCGGGTCAGCACACGAGTGATGCCGCCGTCGTCCTCTGTGGTGTCCCGGACGTACTCAAAACCGATCTTGGCCAGCAGCGCCAGTGAAGCCGCGTTCTGTGCGTCCACGGTGGCATGCACCTCCGTCAGCCCCAGCGTGCCGAAGCCGTAGGCGACGATTCCCTCCGCCAGCTCGGTCCCCAGACCGGCACCCCAGACCGCCGGGGACAGGGCGTAGACGATCTCGTGGCCGCCGACGTCGGCGGTCCGTTTGATCTCCGCGTGCCCGATCAGGTGTCCGTCCCGGCGAACAGCCCAGACATCGAACAGGTCCCGGGCGTAGACCTTGGTGAAGATCCGCTCGAACAAGGCCCGGTCGTCCGCCTCGGAAGAAGGGCCGTTCCCCATCCACTGAGACACCCTCGCGTCCTGGAACAGAGCGACGAAAGCCTCCTCGTCTTCTGGGACATACGGATCGAGAAGCAGGCGCGCGGTCCGCAGGGTCGGGGTCATGGACGGCGACGCTACCCGCGCGAAATCCGGGGTCGCAATCCACTTTTACCTGCGCGCATTTCCCTTGGGCCGGTGTGGCGGTCACGCATGAGGGGGATGTGGCAAACCCCGGTCCGGTGGTCAGGTCCCGGACCGGGGCTGCCAGGTGAGGCACTCGTCCCGGATCAGACGCTGATCGTCGCGGCGACTCGCCGTTCCGCGATCGAGCGGCCTTCCTGGATCACTCACCAACTCTTCACAAACTACGAGTAGTTCACCTGCTTGTCACGGAACTCGATCGGCGTGGCACGGACGTTGCTCCGCCCTACTCGTTGTGCAGCGCCTCCGCGACCGTCAGCCGTGCCGCGCTCCGGGCCGGAAGGTACGCGCCCAGCACTGCGATCGCGAGGCCTGCGAGGGCCAGGCCGGTCAGGGATCCCGCGTGCCAGACGTCGGTCATGTAGGCGGGCAGGGTGGTCTCCGCCGCGTCCGCCATCCGTGGCACCACCAGGTCGTAGCCCGCGATGCCCAGCGGAATGCCGAGCAGGGAGCCGATCGCGCCGAGCACCGCCATCGAGGTCACCATCATCACCGTGACCTGTCGTGGCGTCATACCGATGGACTTCAGCATGCCGAGGTCGCGGCGGCGGTCACGGGTGTTGAGGACGACCGTGTTGAGGACGCCGAGCGAGGCGACCACGGCGAGCATCGCGGTGAGCAGCGTCGCGGAGCCGATGATGGTCTGGGCGCCGGTGTTCGGGCCCGTCGGTACCGGGTCGATCCCCGGGTCGATGGCGCGGGCCGCGCGCGTATAGGCGGCCGGGTCCGCGCCGCTGCGCAAGGCGATGAGGTACGCGATGGGCTTCTCGTGCGGGGACAGCGCCGTCAGCGTCGACCAGTCGGCGAGGAGCAGCCGGCCGTTGTTGTCCATGGACTCGCCGACGATGACCGTCTTCTCGCGACGGTCACCCTTCTCCAGGAAGAGGGGGTCACCGACCTGCAGGCCGTTCCGGCGCAGGTAGGCCGTGCTGGCCACGACCTCGCCGGTACGGTGCGCCCACCGTCCCTTGACAACCACGGTGTCCGACTGCGGCCGGTCACCGCGACGTCCTTCGAGAAGCGTCGATTGCGTGGAGCCGGCGACATGGGCCTCCGCCACCCCCCGCGCGGTGACTGCGCTCGTCCCGGGCAGCGAGCGCAGCCGCGACTCCAGCGCGAGGTCCCCTTGCTTCGCCTCGATCACCTTGCCGTGGCTGACCCTGCTCGTGTACACCGACACCTGGTAGGCGTCCTGGCCCGCTTCCCCGAACCTGGTCATCGTCGTGGCCAGGCCGGTCGCGAACGTCACGGTAGCCACCCCCAGGACCACGGCCGCAAGAGTGAGGCCGCTGCGGCCCGGCCGGGCGAACGGCAGGCCCACCCCCAGGCTCACCGCCCGTGGCAGGCTGCTGCCCGCCAGTCGGCGCTGGATGCCCAGCGCCCGCCCGGCTCGCGGGGCGCTGCCCGCGCTGATCGCCCGCGCCGCGGACAGCCGGTGCGCGCGCGCCGCCGGAACGAGCGCGGCCAGCACGCAGACGGCGGGCATGCCGAGCAGGGCGACGGCGTTCACCCAGGGCGCGATGCCGACGCTGTCGTGGAACATTCCCGCGTCCGGCCCGGTGAACACGAAGTGCAGGAGGGGACGCGCCAGCAGATTGCCGACGCCGGTGCCGGCCGCGCAGCCCACCACCGCGGGAACGGAGATCATCGTGAGGTAGACGGCGACGACCTGTCTCGGGGTGAACCCCAGGGCCTTGAGAATGCCGATGTGCCGGAAGCCGGAGATCACCGCGCCGCTCACCACGTTGGCGACGATGAGCACCGCCACCAGGACGCCCAGGATGCCGAAGACCATCAGATACTGGGCGTAGGCCCGTGCCGAGCTTCCCACCTGGCTCTTGAGGGTGAGATACGACCGGGAGGCGGTGAGCGCGTCCTTCGGCAGTGCCGCGGTCGCCGCGGACAGATCCGCGCGGAGCCGACTTTCCGAGGACGCGTCGGTGAAGCGGAAGAGCATCTGAGTGACCGTCGGGTGCAGGGCCGGCATCTGGCCCGGTGCGACCCAGGCGTCCGCGGTGCGGCTCATGTCGAAGCCGTACCCGACGATGGTGAGAGTCGGCCCCGAGGGCACGTGGATCTGCTTACCGAGGTCGCGCGGCGTCCAGTCCGGGTGCCGGTTCACGACGATCTCGCCGGGCCTGGTGGCCCAGTGGCCCGCCCACAGGTCCACCTGGTCCACGGGGCCCCCGGGACCGGGACGGCCCACGACCGTGACACTGCCGAAGAGGCGGTAGGTGCCGTCTCTCGGCATGTCGAGCACGGCCTGTGCGAAGGGTCCGGCGGCGGCCTCGACCCCGGGTCGGCGGGCCGCCTGAGCCAGCTTCTCGTCCGAGGCCTTGGCCGGGTCGAACGCGGCGACGACATGCGGGCCGTGCTGCTTGGCGAACGCCCTGTCGAACGGGGCGGAGGCCGAGTCGACCAGGCCGAGGGCGACCACGATCGACCCGGTCGAGGTCAGCGTGATCAGGAAGATGATGATCGTCTGGAGCATGCGCCGTCGTACGGCCGCACGGGCGGCCCGCCACACCGCCCTCATGCGGACGGCTCCAGGGTGTGCTCGCCGGTCACCCGGCCGTCGGCGAGGAGAACCAGGCGGCTGGCGCAGCGCCGCGCCAGGTGCTCGTCATGAGTGACCAGGATCAGCGTCTGCCCGATCTGGTTGAGGTCGAGCAGCAGGTCCATCACCTGCTCGCCGGCGCGGCTGTCCAGAGCCCCGGTGGGCTCGTCGGCCAGCAGCAGCGCCGGACGGTTCATCAGGGCGCGGGCCACCGCGACGCGTTGCCTTTCGCCGCCGCTGAGTACCGCGGGATAGGCGTTCTGGCGGTCGGCGATGCCGAGTTCGTCGAAGAGTTCCAGGGCGCGACGGCGGGCCTGCCGGGCCGGGGTGCCGGTCAACTGGGCGGCGAGGGCGACGTTGTCGAGGGCGGACAGGTCGTCGATGAGGTTGAAGAACTGGAACACCATGCCGATGCGGCGCCGCCGGTACAGGGCGAGGCCCTTCTCGCTCAGTGCCCCCACGTTCTCGCCATGCACGACGACCGTGCCGTCCGTCGGACGGTCCAGGCCGGAGACCATGTTGAGCAGGGTTGACTTGCCGCACCCCGAGGGCCCCATCACGGCGACCGCCTCCCCAGCCCGGATCTGGAGCGACACACCGTTCAGCGCCGTCGTCTCGCCGTACTCCTTGCGGACGTCGTCGAGCCGTACGACGACCTCTGCCCTGCTGTCCTCAGTGACCATGCACAGGACGTTAAGGGGGCGGTGGGTCCCGGACATCCCTCCCGCGATGGCATCTTGACCTGCGGCTCATCCCGGGGATGCAGTGCCCTGCATCCCCGGGATGATGCACATCCGGGGGCGGTCTGCGAAAGTGGGCGCCGTGTGGGAGCGGGAGCCGTACGCGCTGGTGGCGGCGCTGGGGGTGGTGAGCGCGGTCGTGCTGTGGCTGACGGTGGCGCTCGTGCGTACGCGGCGGCGCTGGCAGACGGCGGTGGGCGAACGCGGCTGGCTGCTGGAGCGTGAGCGGGAGAGCGCCGCGCGTGCCGCGGTGACAGCCGAACGCGACCGTATCGCCAGGGAGTTGCACGACATCGTCAGCCACACCGTCAGTCTCATGGTGGTGCAGGCGGGGGCCGCCCGGGAGGTGCTGGGTACCATGCCGGACGAGGCGACGACCGCCCTGCGCGCCGTCGAGGACGCCGGACGGGGCGCGATGACCGACCTGCGGCATCTGCTGGGACTGCTGGCGCCCTCGCAGAACGGCGAGGACACGGATGAAGGGCCGCGCGGAGCCGGCGACGCCGCGGCCGAACTGGCACCGCAGCCCGGCCTCGAGAGGCTGGGCCCGCTCGTGGACCGGATCTCGTTCGCCGGGCTGCCCGTGGAGGTACGGATCTCCGGAGAACCGCGCCCGCTGCCCCAGGGCATCGACGTGACCGCCTACCGCGTCATCCAGGAGGCGTTGACCAACGCGCTCAAGCACGGCGACGGTGGCAAGGCCGAGGTGACCGTGCGGTATGCCGACCACGCCCTGCGCGTCGAGGTGCTCAACACCGGCCCGAGCGTGCTGACGGGCACCGCACCGGCGCAGCCGGCACGAACCGCACCGCGGCAGCGGGAAGGTGCGGGCCGGGGACTGCTGGGACTGCGGCAGCGGGTCGCGGTGTACGGAGGAGAACTGGACGCCCGCCGCCGCCTCGGCGGCGGCTACCGGGTCCGGGCGCGCATCCCCCTGGACCGCCCATGACGCGGACCACCGGCGAGCGGGCTCCTCGCGTGCTCATCGCGGACGACCAGACCCTGATCAGGACCGGCTTCCGGCTGATCCTGACGGCCCGCGGCATCGACGTGGTGGGCGAGGCGGCCGACGGCGCGCAAGCGGTGGCGGCGGCACGCGAACTCCGGCCCGACGTCGTGCTGATGGACATCCGCATGCCCAACATGGACGGCCTGGAGGCCACCCGCCGCGTCCTGGAACAGGACCCGGACTGCCGGGTGCTCATCCTGACCACCTTCGACCTGGACCACTACGTCTACACGGCCCTGTCGGCCGGGGCGAGCGGCTTCCTGCTGAAGGACGTCACCCCGGGACACCTGGCGGCGGCCGTACGACTGGTCGACACGGGCGACGCGCTGCTGGCCCCGTCGATCACGCGCCGCCTGGTGGAACGCTTCGCGTCGGAGCCCGCCGACCCGCCCGCCGCGCACGCCGACCTGGCGGCCCTGACCCCACGCGAACGGGAGGTGCTGACCTTGCTGGGCCGGGGCCTGTCCAACACGGAGCTGGCCGCCGAGCTGACCCTCAGCGAAGCCACCGTGAAGTCCCACGTGGCCCGCATCTTCGCCAAGCTGGCCCTGCGCGACCGCGCCCAGGCCGTCGTCCTGGCGTACGAGACGGGGCTGGTCAAGCCAGGGCACTAGCCCGTAGCGACGCCTGCGCACCCGTACCGGGTAATCCGCCCGCGCCGAGAGCCTCATGATCCCGAAGTCGTGCCGCGCGGTGTGGACAATGACGGCACCCGCGCCCCTGAGGAGACTCCCTTGGTGTTGAGCAGACGTACCTTCAGCGCGATCGCCGGCACCGCCGCGCTCGGCCTCTCGCTCACCGGACACAACGGGGCGGCCGCCGTAACCGCATCGACCGGACCGGCCCCCGGCCCGGCTGGCACGGACGGGCGGGCGCACACGGTGGGCTTCGACCGGTACTCGCTGATCGTCGACGGTCGGCGGGTCGTGCTGTGGTCCGGCGAGGTGCACCCGTTCCGGCTGCCGAGCCCGTCGCTGTGGCGGGACGTCCTGCAGAAACTGCGCGCCCACGGCTACAACACGGTCAGCGTCTACGTCTCCTGGAACTACCACTCCCCCGCCCCGGGCTCGTACGACTTCACGGGCGTCCGGGACCTGGACCTGTTCCTGCGCACCGCCGCCGAGACGGGGCTGTATGTGATCCTGCGGCCGGGCCCGTACATCAACGCGGAGGTCGACGCGGGCGGCTTCCCCGGCTGGCTGACCGCCACGCACGGCACGGCCCGTACCGCCGACCCCACCTATCTGTCGTACGTGGATGAGTGGCTGACCGCCGTGAACCGGATCGCGGTGCGCCACCTGTACACCAGGGGCACCGGCACGGTCGTCCTCTACCAGTTGGAGAACGAGTACGCGAACCATGTCACCGAGGCCACCGGCCACGCCTACATGGCCCATCTGTACCGGAAGGTCCGTGCCGACGGCGTCGACGTGCCGCTCTTCCACAATGACAAGGGCAGGAACGGCTACTGGGTGCCCGGCTCGTTCGACACCGGTGGTGAACGCGGGCGTTGGCTGTACGGCTTCGACGGCTACCCGTCGCCGTCGAAGACGCCACCGGACTGGGGATACTTCGGCACCGGCGGACCGAAGGGCGGATCGACCGCCAGCCCCGAAACCCCCGGCTTCCTCGCCGAGTTCGGGGGCGGCTGGTTCGATCCGTGGGGCGGCGTCGAGTTCGACGGAAAGGGGTACGCACAGTCGCGCCGCACCCGGGACGCGGCGTACGAGCGGCGCTTCTACCTGACCAACCTCGCCAACGGCATCACGGCCCACAACATCTACATGGCCTTCGGCGGCACATCGTGGGGCTGGCTGCCCGCGCCGGTCGTCTACACGTCGTACGACTACGGGGCCGGCCTCGACGAGGGCCGCCGGCCGACCGCCAAACTGGTCCCCCTGCACCAGATCGGGTACCTGCTGCAGAGCGTGCCCGACCTGGCCAAGCTGGACCGGGCGGAGGACATCGACACCGGCGTCCCGGGGGTCAGGGCCTACCACCTCGCCAACCCGGACACCGGGGCGCACGTCCACGTGCTGCGCAACGACACATCCACCGAGGCCGTCGCCACCGTTCCACTCGCCGGGACGACGGTCCCCGTGCCCGTACCCGGCCGGGACGCCAGGTTGCTGGCCACGGGGCTCTCCCTCGGGCGGCGGACGCTGCGGTACTCCACCGCCCAGCCCATGCTGCGACTGACCGCCGGGCGCCAGGACATCGCGGTGCTCACCGGCCGCTCGGCGGAGGCGACGCGGACCGTTCTGGAGTGCGCGAGCGAACCGGCCGTCACCGTGCTCGAGGGGAAGGCCCGGTACACGTACGAGCGCGGCGCGCTGCGCGTGGACGCCGCCCTCGGCGGGCTCACTCGGCTGTCGGTGCGAGGCGCGGGCGTGTCACGGCCGCTGCTGCTCCTGCTCGCGGACGACGAGACGTCCGCACGGCTGTGGCGCCACAACACTCCGTCGGGTCCGGTCCTGGTGTACGGGCCCGCTCTGCTGCGCACCGCCGTGCTGCGCGGCACGACCGCCTACCTCACCGGCGACACGGTCGACAAGGCCGACCTGGAGGTGTGGGCGCCGCGCGGGGTGACCGAGATCGTCTGGAACGGGCGTCCGGTGCGCACGCGCGCCACCGCCTCCGGAAGCCTGCGTGCCGCACGGCGGCTGCCGGGCGCGGGACCGGTCCGGCTGCCCGAGCTGACCGGGTGGCGCCGGAAGGCCGAGAACCCCGAGTCGGCTCCCGGCTTCGACGACTCGGCGTGGCGGGAGGCCGACCGCACCTCCTCGTTCAGCACGACTGCCCTGCCCGCGGGAGGGCCTGTCCTCTTCGCCGACGACTACGGATTCCACTACGGGGACGTCTGGTACCGGGGCCGCTTCGAGGGCGCGGTAGGCGCGAGGTCGGTCTCCCTCGCCTACGTCACGGGCACCCAGGGGCTGTTGATGGCGTGGCTGGACGGCAGACCGCTTGGCACGCACCGGATGCCCGTGCCGGACCGCAAGACGGTCCGGCAGGGGACGTGGTCGGCGACGGCGACATTCCCCATCGAGGTCCGGACGCCCGGCGCCCACGTCCTGTCCGTGCTCGTCCGCCGTATGCAGCACGACGAGGACCTGCAGGCCAACGACGCGCACAAGGCGGGGCGGGGGCTGGCCTCCGTCGCCTTCGACGGGGCGTCGCCCGCGGTGCGCTGGCGGATCCAGGGCGGGACGGCCCCCGATCCCGTGCGCGGTCCGCTCAACAACGGCGGCCTCCACGGGGAGCGCCACGGCTGGCATCTGCCCGGGTTCGCGGACGACGGCTGGCAGCCCGCCACACTCCCGCGCGCCGACCGAGGGCAGGGCGTGGTCTGGTACCGGACGGTCTTCCGGCCGGCCGTCGATCCCGGCACGGACGCGTCGATCGGGCTGACCCTCACCGACGACCCGGCCCGCGCCTACCGGGTGCAGATCTTCCTCAACGGCTGGAACATGGGCCAGTACATCAACGACGTCGGCCCACAGCACACCTTCGTCCTGCCGAACGGGGTGCTCGACACCCGGGGGCCCAACACGCTCGCGCTTGCGGTCCTGGCCGACGGGACCACTCCGTCGGGTCCGGGCAGGGTCGAGCTGACACTGCTCGGCCGGGCGGCGGGCGGAGTGCCCGTGACACGGGTGCACTCCCCCGGCTGGGTCCGTTAGGGCCTGTGCCGTGCGCGAGGATGGATCGCATGCCGTCCGCGAAACGCCCTGCCGGCCCGTTCACGCCCCTCGACTTCCAGTTGGTCCTGCTGCGCCGCATGGCCGACCACAATCCGGACCTCGTCGAGGACGCCCGCCGTGAGCTGGGTGTCTCGATCGCCGGCATGCGCGAGGCGAACCGCCGCTGGCAGGCCATGCTGCACGCCCCCCGCGCCCGCTCCGCCGCCTCGAGGTACCGCTCGGTCCTCGGCGAGCCGGAGTCGACGGCACCCCGCCGGATCGGCGACCTGGTCTGCGACGCTCTGCTGTGGCCGGTCCCGCTCTGGCCCGACCTGCGCTTCGAGGTCCTGGTGGCGCCGAACGGCGTGGTGTGGAACGAGTGGCTGGTGCGGGCACCGGGCGCGCCCGGTCCCACGCTGGAGACCCTGGAGGACCTGACGCCTTGGTGCTGCACGGTCGACGAGGTGGCCCGCGCCTTCGCCCCGGCCCGCCCCCTGGAAGGCACAGCCCCCACCGGTTGGGGCCTGGCCTTCACCGCCCGGGACGCGTCGGGCGCCCGGCACGCGTGCGCGGCGGAGTTCACCTGGGGGCTGTTGCAGCGGACGGGCGTCGTCGTGCGGCCGTGAGCATCGCCTCGACGGCCGTGAGCATCGCCTCGACGGCCGCGGGCCGCGCCCGGACGGAACAAGGTGTTCGTGCCCACGCCGGGCGGGTTTCGCTCGCTCCGGTGGAGGAACGGTCCTTGAGTCCGTACGTCCGCTTCGACGCAAGGAGTCCCCGCGTGCCCTCCCTCTTTCCGGCCCTGTCCGATCCCGGAGCCGCGCGCCGGCTCGCCCTGCGGTTCGGTGAGCGGGCTCTGACGTACGAGGAGCTCGCCGCGGCCGCCGGTGCGCTCGCCGGGCGGATCGAGGGCGCGGGCAGGGTGGCCGTGTGGGCCACGCCCTCCCTGGAGACCGCGGTCGCGGCGGTGGCCGCGCTGACCGCCGGCGTGCCCTTCGTGCCGCTCAACCCGAAGTCCGGGGAGGGCGAGCTGGGACACATCCTGTCGGACAGCGCACCGTCGCTGGTGCTGGCCGCCCCCGGCGAGGAGCTTCCCTCGCCGGTACGGGAGTTGGAGCGTGTCGAGGTAGACGTGCGCGGTGCGGCGGCGTTCGCTCCGGCCGAGGTGGACGACGAGGACCCCGCTCTCGTCGTCTACACCTCCGGGACCACCGGCCCGCCCAAGGGCGCGGTGCTTCCCCGCCGCGCCGTCGCCACCACGCTCGACGCGCTCGCGGACGCCTGGCAGTGGACCGGGGACGACGTCCTCGTACACGGCCTGCCGCTGTTCCATGTGCACGGGCTGGTCCTCGGCGTCCTCGGCCCGCTCCGGCGCGGCGGATCCGTGCGGCACCTCGGGCGGTTCAGCACGGGCGGGGTGGCACGCGAGCTGGGCGAGGGGGCGACCATGCTGTTCGGCGTGCCCACGATGTACCACCGCGTCGCCGAGGCTCTTCCCACCGACCCGGAACTGGCCAAGGCGCTGGCCGGGGCCCGGCTGCTGGTCTCCGGGTCAGCCGCGCTGCCGGTGCACGACCATGAGCGGATCGCCGCCGCGACCGGCCGCCGGGTCATCGAACGGTACGGGATGACAGAGACGCTGATGAACACGAGCGTGCGCGCCGACGGTGAGCCTCGCCCGGGAACCGTGGGCGTGCCGCTGCCCGGGGTCGAGCTGCGGCTCGTCGAGGACGACGGCTCGCCGATCACCGCGTACGACGGGGAGACGGTCGGCGAGATCCAGGTCCGTGGCCCGAACCTGTTCACCGGGTATCTCAACCGTCCCGACGCCACCGCCGGTGCCTTCACCGCCGACGGCTGGTTCCGCACGGGCGACATGGCAGTCCGCGAGGCCGACGGATACGTACGCATCGTGGGCCGCAAGGCCACCGACCTCATCAAGAGCGGCGGGTACAAGATCGGGGCGGGCGAGATCGAGAACGCGCTGCTGGAACACCCGGGGGTGCGGGAGGCCGCCGTCACCGGGGAGCCCGACGACGACCTGGGCGAGCGGATCGTCGCCTGGGTCGTCCCCACCGACCCGGCCGCGCCTCCCGGTACGGAGGAACTCGCCGACCATGTGGCCCGGCGGCTCGCCCCGCACAAGCGGCCGCGTGTCGTGCGCCACCTCGACGCGCTCCCCCGCAACGACATGGGGAAGATCATGAAGCGGGCGCTGCGCGATGGCTGACGGTCTTCCGGCCCGCGCGGCCCTCGCCCTGGTCACCGACGACTTCGTCGAACTCGCCACCCCGGCACGGGAGTCCGGGCTCGACGGGCCGCTGCGGTGGGCCGGCTACGACGCCTCGCGCGCCCGCGCCGCCACACGGACCGGCGAGGAGGAGTCCGTCGTCTGGGGCCGAGCGACCGTCGGCGACACGCCGGCCGTGCTGATCGCGTTCGAGTTCGGCTTCCTCGGCGGTTCGCTCGGACAGCGCACCGGCGACCGGCTGGAGTCGGCGCACGCCTACGCCCGTGACCACCGGCTGCCGGTCGTCTCGCTGGTCGCGACGGGCGGCAGCCGTATGCAGGAGGGCATGCTCGCGCTGACCCAACTGCAGCGCGTGGCCCGCCAGTCGGCACTCACCCGCGCGGCGGGCCTGCCACAGCTCGCGGTGGTGCGCGACCCGACGACCGGCGGCGGCTGGGCCACGCTGGGCGCGGGCGCCGACGTGGTACTGGCCCTGCCGGGCGCCCAGGTGGGCTTCGCCGGCTCCCGGGTACGCCCGCCGGACGCGGACCCGGCGGCATACACCGCGGAGGCCCAACTGGCGGCGGGCGCGGTCGACGCGGTCGTACCGCCCGAGGAACTGCGGGAGGCGGTGGGCCGGTGGCTGGGACTGCTCACGGTCCCGTCGGTCGAACCCGCGCCCGTGCCCGGGGCGCTGGGACCGGCGGACCTCCCGGCGACCGGCTGGGACGCCGTGCGGCGCGCCCGCGATCCGGGGCGCCCTCGCGCGCGGGCCTACCTGGACGCGTACTTCACCCGCCGGGCCGCGCTCGGCGGCGACCGCTGCTGCGGCACCGACGCGGACGGCATGCTGTGCGGCTTCGGCACCCACGAGGGCCGTACGATCGCGTACGCCGCCCAGACCGGCACCGCGACCCGCCCTGCCGGATACCGCACGGCCACCCGGCTGATCCGGCTGGCGGACCGCCTGTCCGTTCCCGTGCTGACGCTGGTGGACACGCCGGGCGCGGCCAACGACGCGGACGCCGAACGGCAGGGCCTGGGGGCGGCGCTCGCGGACCTGTTCGCCGCGGTCGCCGCCGCCCGTACGCCGCTGACCACGCTGGTCGTGGGCGAGGGCGGGTCCGGCGGGGCGCTCGCCCTGGCCGCACCCGGCAACACCTGGGCCACACCGGACAGTTACTTCTCCGTGATCGCACCGGAGCTCGCCGCCGCTATCCTCAAGCGACCGGCCGGCCAGGTGCGGGAGACGGCGGACCAGCTCCGCGTACGCCCCCAGGACCTGGTGGCCCTGGGGGTCGTACGGGGCATCGTCGGCGGGGAGGCTACTTCTTCACCCCCACCGCCCGGATGATCTCCTGGGTGACGGATCCGCCGCGGTCGTCGCTCGCCGAGGCGCGCAGGGAGACGTACTGCGCGTCGCGTGGCACGGTCAGCGTCGCCTTCCAGGAGGCTGCCGTGCCGCCGGTGAGCGGGACCGACTGCCAGGAGGCACCGTCGTCGTAGGACACCTGGAGCTTCGCGCCGCCGATCGTGCCGGTGCCGGGCGCGCCCACGACGTACGAGGCGGAGATCCCGACCGGCACCCGGCCGCCGCGGACGTCGCCCGAGAGGTCGGTGTCGACGTCGTAGGCGAGGTTGAGCAGCGGCAGGAAGGTCGTACGGTCGGTCGGGGTCGCCGAGGAGCGGAAGGTCCACTCGGAGTGGCCCTTGGTGGAGAGCTTCCAGCGGTCCGCGTCCAGCGTGGTGTCGGTGACGACCTTGTAGGTGTGCTCGTCGGCGGGCGCGTCCCACGCATACGCGGCGGAACCGGTGCCCCGGTCGACGAGCGTGCCGTCCTGGTACACGGCGGTGACCTGGGTCATGCCGCTGTCGGCGCTCCACACATCACCGAAGCCGGTGTGGTCGGGCCCGGAGTCGCCCCAGCCGGGCGTGTTGAACCGCATCGCGTTCCCGGTGCGCTGCTGTCCCCAGCCGAGGCCGGTGCCGAGCCAGGGGTGCCAGACGGGCTTGAACCAGTTCAGCGTGGAATGCTCTCCGCCCTGGTAGCGGACCCGGCCGCTTCGTTCCTCCAGGGTGCCGGTACCGGCGTTCACGGACTCGTGCCACAGCTGACCGGGCCCGGTCGACACATAGTCGGTCCGCTCGGCCGGGTAGTCGATCCACTCCTGGAAGCCGATGCCGATGGGGAAGGCGTCGTCGGTGAGCGAGTACCGGAACTCGCTGCCGCTCACCGGCTTCACGGCGTGGAACTTCGTGTCCAGCACGGCGAGTTCGCGCGGGCCGGGGGCGTAGGTGAGGTCCTTGTCGGGGACGGCTCCCTGGTGTCCCTGCGACAGGTCGTACACATACGGGGTGTTGCGGGTCCCCGTCATGTCGACCTGCCCGGCCTTGCGCAGCCGGGCCGCGTCCGCCGCGTTCACGGTGGCGATCTGCAGCGGCCGGTCCGCGCCGTCGTCAGTGCCCCACCATGCGTTGAGGCGTCCGGGGGTGTCGTCGGTGACGAACAGGGCCTTGACGCCGGCGTCCTGGGCGGCCTGCGCGAGGTCGGTGGGTTCGGTGCCGTCGGTCAGGCGCGCCAGGACGGCCTTGCCGCGCACGTCCGCCGGGAACGGACCGTCCCCGACGTCGACGAGCGGCAGCCGGGTGCGTCCCTCGATCAGTGTGGCGCCGGGCTGTGAGACCGCCTCACCGAGGCCCTTGACCTCCAGCAGAGGCTTGCCCAGCCGCCACACGGTGCGGTACTCGAAGCTGCCCTGGGTGACCTTCTCGGTGGGTGCGGCGAAGATGCTGTCGTACTTCACCGGCACCTGGACCCCGCCGAAGTAGTCGGAGCCGCCCGCGTTGCGGTCGTACTCCATCAGCAACTGCCGGGTCTGGGTGGTCCGGTGGACATCGGCGCTGATCTCCCTCAGCCGCCGGCCGTCCAGGGTGACCTCGCGGTCCCGGTCGAGGGCGATCTCGGGTGCGGCGAGGAAGCCGAGCCCGAGCGAGTCGGCGCCATGGCTGCCGCGCACGTCGAGGAAGGAGGCCAGGCTGTAATTGCCCGGCTTGAGCCGCAGCTCGAGGGTGCCGGAGTCGCCGACGCGGGCGGGGAACGGGTCGGTGCCCTTCGCGAGCTGCTGCACGACGAGGTCGGCGGGGGTGGAGCTGCCGTCCCGGTCCTTGACGTGCACGGTGAGCGTGTACCGCTCGTCCTCCTTGACCAGCCCGAACGCGGTGTGGGCGACGGGAGTGCCGTGCTCGGAGGCGATGATCTGCCCGGAGAGGTTCCCGACCGGCGCCTTGGAACCGTCGCCGGTGACGGTGGTGGACGCGGTGCCGTGCGCGGGCACGGTGAGCGTGGAGTCGGCGAGCGTGGCGACCCCGTCGGGTGCGCCCTGCACACCCAGGTTCAGCTCAACTGACTTGTCCGAGGAGTTGCTGTAGGTGACGGTGCGGGTGACCGGCTTGTTCGCGTCGTACGGCCAGCCGTAGAAGCCGAGGTCGGCGCTGCCGGTGGCGGTGACCTGCGCCGTGACGGCGTCCGAAACGCTCACCCGGCCCGTACCCAACGTGTAGGCCGAGTCGTCGACCTGCTTCGAGCTGGACATCAGCGCGTCCTTGAGCCGTGCGCCGGTCCAGTCGGGGTGCTCCTCGGCGAGCAGGGCGGCGACACCGGCTACGTGCGGGGTCGCCATCGACGTACCGCTCATCCGCGTGTAGTAGCCGCTGCCGCTGACGAGTTGGGAGCGCGCGGCGAGGATGTCGACCCCGGGCGCGGAGATGTCGGGCTTGAGCGCGTTGTCCCCGTACCGGGGTCCGGCGCTGGTGAAGTAGGCGGCCTGGTCGGCGGAGTCGACGGCGCCGACGGTCAGCGCGGAGTCGGCGGCGCCGGGCGAGCCTATGGAGGAGGGAGCGCCGGTGTTCCCGGCCGCGATGACGAAGAGGGCGCCGGTCTCCTTGGAGAGGGTGTTGACGGCCTCGGCCATGGGGTCGGTGCCGTCGCTGGCCTCGCTCGACCCGAGGCTCATGGAGATGATCCTCGCGTGTACGTCGCGTGCGGCCCACTCCATACCGGCGATGATCTGCGACTCGCTGCCCGTGCCCTGGTCGCTGAGCACCTTGCCGACGGCAAGAGTGGTGTCGGGCGCCACGCCGCGCTCGGTGCCGTCGGAGGCGGCGCCGCTGCCGCCGACGGTGGAGGTGACGTGCGTGCCGTGCCCGTTGCGGTCGGCGACCTCCTGCCCGTCGATGAAACTCTTGGTCTGGGAGACGCGCCCCGCCAGGTCCGGGTGTCCGGTGTCCGCTCCGGTGTCGAGGACGGCGACGGTGACGCCCTTGCCGGTGAAGCCGGCGTCCCACGCGGACTTCGTGCCGATCTGCTGGTTGCTCTCCGCCATGTCGGCCTTGACCCGGCCGTCGAGCCAGACCTTGCCGATGCCGCGCTGTCCGGTGAGGGCCCGCCAGAAGGTGCGCCCCTTGGTGGCGTCGAGGGCGGCGCCGTCGATGCTCGGCAGCGAACGGGTCCGCGCGGCACCTCGGAGCGCCGCCTGCCGCGTGCCCTTGCCGTAGGTCACGATCAGCGGCAGCGTGTCGGCCTTCGCGTCACTGAGCCCCTGCCGGATCAGGGTGCTGACGTCGAACAGCCGCCGGTCGAGCGTGCCGGCCCGCAGATACGGCAGGGCCTCATCCGGTACGACGGTGACGTCCCCGTTCGCGACGTCGGTCCGTACTGCTCCGGTGGCTCCTCGGGGCCGCTCCACGGAGACGGTCTTCTTCCCGCCTCCGAGGTCGGTGACGGTCACCTTGTCACCCGTCACAAGCGTGACGGTATGGGCGGCGGTGGCGGTGCGCGCGGGGGCCGGTGAACTGCTCGCCGCGCCGGCGTTCCCTGGTGGCAACAGCGCGAGCAAGAGCCCGGCGGACAGCAGGGTCATCCCGCGTCTGACTGGTGCTGTGGACATCCATGCCCTCTCTTCGTCGAATGCTCCGAAGAGTGTCAGGGCGCTTGTGTCGCAAGGGAGTTGGTCGTTCGTGACGGGAAAGCGCAGTGGCGGGTTCCCGCCACCGGGCCGCCGATGCCGTCCCCCGAATCCGCGACACCCCCAAGCGCTGTCCTTCACAGTGGAGTTCGCCAAGGCACACAGTGGGAAAGCGGGCCGCAACAGGACGAGTTGGTGGCGTTCAGGACCGAGGACGGGGCCCTGATCGTCGTGGAGGGCGTCTCGAGCGCCACGCAGGCCCCGCGGCCCCCCCGACCCGCGCACACTCTCGGTCTCCAGCCTCCCCTCTCCTTCTACAGGCCGCTCAGTCCCTCTGAAGGCGGACAGTCAATCACCCCATCCGGCATCGTCGACGCCTTCCCCTGTTCGGCCGTACTCCGCCCGGCCCACCCCGAAGGGCGCGACCCCTCTCTCCCTAGCACGATGCGTAAGAAGAGGCGGCCGCGCGGCGGCCGCCTGCGGTCCGTTCTCGGGAGGTACCGCCATGACCGTCAGCCTTGACCAGTTGCGCCGCTGCCACTTCGCCGTGGACCTCGGGGCGGCCAGGACCCGTGTGTACGTCAAGGGAGCCGGGCTGGTGGTGGACCAACCCAGCGCCGCTGCCGTGAACACCCGGACAGGCGCGCTGATAGCCGTCGGTGAGCTGGCGGAACAGATGACGGGGCGCACGCCCGCCTACATCCGTGTCGTACGGCCCGTTTCCGGCGGCACCGTCGTCGACATCGACATGGCCCAGCGGATGCTGCGCCATCTGCTCGGCGAGAAGCTGCGTCGCGCCCTGCGCCGCAAGCCCCGGCTGAGGGCCGCCGCCTGCACCCCGCACGACGCGGATCCGCTGGCCCAGCGTGCCGCCATCGAGACCCTCGTCGGGCTGGGGGCCAAAAGGGTCGAGCTGGTCGACACGCTCGTCGCCGCCGCCGTGGGGTGCGGGCTGCCGGTCGAGCAGCCCGAGGCCTCCATGATCATGGTGTGCGGGGCCGCGGCCACCCAGATCGCCGTGTTGTCGCTGGGGAACATCGTGACCGCCGAACGGATTCCGGTGGGCGGCGAGGCCGTCGACCGCGCGATCGTGCAACACCTGCGGCACGAACACGCGTTGCTGCTGCCGAGCCAGTCGGTACGGCCCCTGCAGATCGCCCTGTCCGGTAACGGGCTCACCCCGCACGGCCCCTCCTCCACCGAGATCCAGGGACGGGACGTGGCGACCGGGCTCGCACGGTCCGTCCGGATCGACACCGCCGCCGTACGGGTGGCCATCCAGACCCCGCTGACGGCCGTGCTCGACGGCATCGGCAAGGTGCTGCGGGACTGCCCGCCCGACCTGGTGGCCGATCTCGCCGATCGCGGGATCATGATGGTCGGCGGCAGCGCGCTGCTGCCGGGGCTCGATCAGATGCTGCGCCAGGCGACCGGGATGCCCGTACACATCGCCGAGCGGCCGGACATCTGTGCCGTCCAGGGCGTGGGCGCCATGCTGGAGGGCAAGATCCGGCCACTGACGCTCGACCCGATCGCGGCCTGACGGCACGTCGCGGCCGGGGACGGCGTCGGTCGCCTGGATACTCACGGACGGTGCGTCGAAGGGGGGAGTTGGCGGTGCGGCGCGGCACGGGTCCAAAATCGGGGGAGAGGTTCACGCAGTCCGCGCCCGTTCCCCGTAGTGGGGTGCTCCTGTGTGAACGCCCTGTCACCGCTGATGTCCCAGACCATCCGAGCTCGACAAGGCTCAGGTAGAAGAGAGCCGAGCATGCATCCCTCCGGGGTCCTGCGCCTGCACCGCGTCGCCGTCCTGGTGCTGGCCGGAGCCAAGCCACTCGATGTCGGCATTCCCGCGCAGGTGTTCACGACCCGCGCCAGCATGCCGTACGAGGTACGGGTGTGCGGCGCGGCACCCGGCCTGGTCAGTGGCCAAGACGGCCTGTCCTACGCCGTCGAGCACGGTCTCGACGCCCTGGAGTGGGCCGATCTCGTGTTCGTCCCCGGCTACCGCTTCCCGGACCGCGAGGACCCGCCCCAGGCCGTCCTCGACGCCCTGACCGCCGCCCACGACCGGGGCGCGCGGCTCGCCGCCATCTCGACGGGCGCCTTCGCGCTTGCCGCCACCGGCCTGCTCGACGGCAAGCGCGCCACGACTCACTGGCACTACACACAGGCACTGGCGGTGAAGCATCCCCGGGTGAGGGTCGACGAGAACGTCCTGTTCGTCGACGAGGGCGACGTCCTGACGTCGGCGGGCGCGGCCTCGGGCATCGACCTGTGCCTGCACATCCTGCGCGGCGAGCTCGGGGTGGCCGCGTCGAACCACGCCGCCCGGCGCCTGGTCGCGGCCCCCTACCGCAGCGGAGGCCAGGCGCAGTACGTGCCGCGCAGCGTTCCCGAGCCACGCGGGGAGCGGTTCACCGCCACCCGCGAGTGGGCCCTGCGCCGGCTCGACGAGCCACTCACCCTGGAGCTGCTCGCCCAGCACGCGGCGGTCTCGACGCGCACGTTCTCCCGTCGTTTCGTCACGGAGACCGGATACACGCCGATGCAATGGTTGATGCGAGCCCGCGTCGACATGGCCCGTGAGCTGCTCGAACGATCAGAACGCAGCGTCGAGCAGATCGCCGCCGAGGTCGGTCTCGGCACCAGCGCCAATCTGCGGCGCCACTTCCAGCGCATCCTCGGCACCTCGCCGATCGAGTACCGGCGCACCTTCACCCGCGGGACATAGCGCGCCCGTCCCTTGGCACGATCCTTGCGGATGCTGGCGATCACGCCACTGGTGGGGGCACAGGGTGCGTGCGAATCTCGCAGGGAACCGAAGGGACGGACACCACTCATGACTCGCATCGCCATCAACGGATTCGGTCGCATCGGGCGCAATGTGCTGCGCGCCCTGCTCGAACGCGACAGCGCCCTCGAAGTCGTCGCCGTCAACGACCTGACCGATCCCACGGCCCTCGCGCGGCTGCTCGCCTTCGACAGCACGGCGGGCCGGCTCGGCCGCCCGGTGACCGTCGACGGGGACGACCTCGTCGTCGACGGCCGCCGCATCAAGGTGCTCGCCGAGCGGGAGCCGGCGCGGCTGCCCTGGGGCGAACTCGGCGTCGACGTCGTGCTGGAGGCGACCGGCCGCTTCACCTCGGCGAAGGCCGCACGCGGCCACCTCGACGCGGGTGCGAAGAAGGTGCTCGTCGGTGCCCCGTCGGACGGCGCCGATGTCACGCTCGCGTACGGCGTCAACACCGACGTCTACGATCCGGCCACGCACACGATCGTTTCGAACGCGTCGTGCACGACCAACGCGCTGGCCCCGCTCGCCGCGGTCCTCGACGACCTCGCCGGCATCGAGCACGGCTTCATGACGACGGTGCACGCCTACACGCAGGAGCAGAACCTCCAGGACGGCCCGCACCGGGACGCCCGCCGCGCCCGCGCCGCCGCCGTCAACATCGCCCCGACCACGACGGGCGCGGCCAAGGCGATCGGGCGTGTGCTGCCGAATCTCGACGGCAGGCTGTCGGGCGACTCGATCCGCGTCCCGGTCCCGGTGGGCTCGATCGTCGAGCTCAACACGAGCGTCGCCCGCGATGTGACGCGCGACGACGTGCTGGCGGCCTACCGTGCCGCGGCCGAGGGCCCCCTCGCCGGCATCCTCGAGTACTCGGAGGACGAGCTCGTGTCCTCCGACATCACCGGAAACCCGGCCTCGTCGATCTTCGACTCGAAGCTCACCCGCGTCGACGGTCGCCACATCAAGGTGGTCGCCTGGTACGACAACGAGTGGGGCTTCTCCAACCGCGTGGTCGACACCCTTGAGCTCCTCGCCTCGCACTGAGCCGAAGACGCGCACCCGGGGACTTCAACTGCCGCACCGTCACATTGAGTTCGAGTAGCGGATCGACTTCCTCCGCGGTTCGGGTCCACGCAAGGTCGGCAACAGCGAAGTGGATCCTGGACGCCGTCAAGGCCGACTGGCTGTACGAGCGCCCGCGCTGACTGGGCCCGGACCGATGCCGTCCGGGCCCTCTGCGTTTGCCCTGGATCTTGGTCCGAACGGCTGAACGGGGGCCGCCACTGTGGAGTGGCGGCCCCCGTTCTCACGTCTGCGCAGATAGAAACAGTTCTCCAGGGAGAACCCTGCGGTGGGGCGGGTGGGACTCGAACCCACGGCCGACGGATTATGAGTCCGCTGCTCTAACCGGCTGAGCTACCGCCCCGTACGGCGCGTCGCGTACAAGTGTGCGCGCCGTCTGCCGCAGCATAGCCGCTCATACGATCTCCTGCTTCGCATGGTCGGCTTCACATGACCTTGAGGACTCCGCCGCGCGGGCGGCGGTTCCTGCGGACATGAAAAAGGACCCCTGCGGGGTCCCCTTCCAACATGCTCCCCCGACTGGACTCGAACCAGTAACCTGCCGGTTAACAGCCGGCTGCTCTGCCAATTGAGCTACGGAGGACCGAGCTCCCCCGACTGGACTCGAACCAGTAACCTGCCGGTTAACAGCCGGCTGCTCTGCCAATTGAGCTACGGAGGAATGCCTCGTTCGCATCGAACGTACCTCCCTGGGTATCCGCCAGGGGGCGCTCGCTCGCTGCGACACATACATTAGCGCAAGCAGGGGGGTGCTCCGCCAATCGGTATCCCCTGCGATCGACGCTCACGCAGGGAACGACGCAGACACAAGGGAAGGGTGACCGCCATGCGCTATCGGCTCACGTTCTTCGCCGGGCTGGCTCTCGGTTACGTACTGGGCACCCGGGCCGGGCGCGAGCGATACGAACAGCTCAAGAAGTCCGCCCGCCAGGTCGCGCAGAATCCCGCGGTGCGCAACACCGCCGAGTCGGCCGCCCAGCAGGGGCGCCAGTACGCGGGCCGGGCCTTCCACGCGGTGAGCGACAAGGCCTGTGTGCCCGAATCGGTCGCCGCCCGGGTGCGCTCCCTGCGCGAACGACGCGCCAAGGGAAGCGGCGAGGACGACTGGGGCACGAGCACCACCTGACCGCCCGGCGAGACAGCGGGCGCGCGCCCCACAAGCTCCCTGGCTGCCGTACCGGCGCGGCACGCACACCCCCGCCGGTACGGCAGAATTTCCGCCATGGGGATAGTCGCCGGGTTGGACAGTTCGCCCGATTTCACTCGTATCGTCGTCTGCGACACGGACACGGGGGCCGTGCTCAGGCAGGGTTATGCGCCACATCCGGTGGAGCGCCCCGAGGGAGGGGGCCGTCCCTCCGACGTCGACCCGCAGGCATGGCTGCGGTCCCTGGGAGAGGCGGCCGCCGGCGGCCTCCTGGAGGGCGTGCAGGCCATCGGCGTCTCCGCACAGCAGAACGCCCTCGTCCCGCTCGACACCCAGGGCGCCACCGTACGGCCCGCGCTGGTCGGCGGCGACCGGCGGGCGCAGGTGGCAGCGGCGGACCTCATCGACGCCCTCGGTGGACGGCAGGCCTGGGCCGAGGCCGTCGGCTGTGTACCGCAGGCCGCGCAGCCCGTGACCAAGCTGCGCTGGCTCGCCAGAACCGAACCCGACAACGTGCGGCGCACCGCCGTGCTGATGCAGGCCCACGACTGGCTCGTCTGGCAACTGCTGGGGCGGCCCGCGAGAAGGACCACCGATCGCGGCGGCGCCTCGGGGACCGGGTACTGGTCGGCCGCGACCGGCACCTATCGCACCGACCTGGTCGAGCTGGCGCTCGGCCACTCGGCCATGGTGCCCGAGGTGCTCGGCCCGTCCGAGGTGGCGGGTACGACGCCGGAGGGGCTGCTGATCTCCGCGGGCACCGGCGAGACCATGGCCGCCGCCCTGGGCCTGGGCATCGGGCTCGGCGACGCGGTCGTCTCGCTCGGCGCCTCCGGGTCGGTGATGGCGGTGCACCCCGAGGCGCTCGTCGACTCGACCGGGATGATCACCTCGCTCGCGGACGCGACGGGCATGCATCTGCCGGTGGTGACCACGCTCAACGCCGTGCGCGCCCTGCGCGGCACCGCCGAACTGCTCGGCGTTCCCGATCTGGAGTCGCTGTCCGACCTGGCGATGAAGTCGACGCCCGGCTCGCACGGGCTCGTCATGCTCCCGTACCTGGAGGGCGAGCGGACCCCCAGCCTGCCGCACACCGCGGGCACTCTGACGGGACTGCGGCGCGAGTCGATGAAGCCCGAGCACCTGGCGCGGGCCGCGTTCGAGGGCATGTTGTGCGGGCTCGCGGACGCGCTGGACGTGCTGCGCGGCCGCGGGGTCGACGTACGGCGGATCTTCCTGCTGGGTGCCGCGGCGGAGCTGCCCGCCGTGCAGGCGGCGGCACCGGCGCTGTTCGGCGTACAGGTCGTGGTGCCACAGCCCGCCGACTACGCGGCGATCGGCGCGGCCCGGCAGGCGGCCTGGGCGCTCGGCGCCTCCCAGGGCACCCTCGACCCGCACACCCCGCCCGCCTGGCAGGGCGCGGTCGCGCAGGTCCTGGAGCCGGGCGAGGATCTGGCGGTGGGCCAGGCCGTACGCCGGCAGTACGTGTCGGTACGCGAGCAGACGCATCCGGGGGCGTTCCAGCAATAGGGCGCCACTGTGTCGCACGACCGGAACGTCTGTGACGTGCGTCTCATGCGTCGTCGTACATGCGTGTGAGCGCCTGGTGGGGGCCTGTCACATTCACAGGCCTACGTCGCACGGCTGAATCTGACTCAATACCCGCCCTACTGTTGGGTTAATCGGTTGAGGTAACGCCGGTGGAGTGTTCGACGATAGGGGGTGGTGCATCACCGACCGCCCCGCGACCGCCGACGACTCCGAGAGATCTCGCGTGCTCATACGACTTCTGAGGGCCCATCTGGGCCCGTACAAGAAACCCATAACTCTGCTGGTGCTGCTGCAGTTCCTGCAGACCTGCGCCACGCTCTATCTGCCCACCCTCAACGCGGACATCATCGACAACGGTGTGGTGAAGGGGGACACGGGGTACATCCTGAGCTTCGGCGGCCTGATGATCGGTGTCTCGCTGGGCCAGGTGGTCTGCAACATGGGCGCCGTCTACTACGGCGCCCGTACGGCGTCGGCGCTCGGCCGGGACATGCGGGCCGCCGTCTTCGACCGCGTGCAGTCCTTCTCCTCCCGTGAGGTGGGTCACTTCGGTGCGCCGTCGTTGATCACCCGGACCACGAACGACGTGCAGCAGATCCAGATGCTCGTCCTGATGACGTTCACCCTGATGGTGTCGGCCCCGATCATGTGTGTGGGCGGCATCGTTCTGGCGCTCGGCCTGGACGTCCCGCTGTCCGGTGTCCTGGTCGCGGTGGTCCCGGTGCTCGGCATCTGCGTGACGCTGATCGTGCGCAGGTTGCGGCCGCTGTTCCGCAGCATGCAGACCCGTCTCGACACGGTGAACCGGGTGCTGCGCGAGCAGATCTCCGGCAACCGCGTCATTCGCGCCTTCGTCCGGGACGGCTACGAGAAGGACCGCTTCAAGGGCGCGAACACCGAGCTCACCGAGGTCTCCCTCGGCACCGGCCGCACCCTGGCGCTGATGTTCCCCCTGGTGATGACCGTGGTGAACCTCTCGTCGATCGCCGTGGTCTGGTTCGGCGCGCACCGCATCGACAGCGGCGGTATGCAGATCGGCGATCTGACCGCCTTCCTCGCCTACCTCATGCAGATCGTGATGTCCGTGATGATGGCCACCTTCATGTTCATGATGGTGCCGCGCGCGGAAGTGTGCGCCGAGCGCGTCCAGGAAGTGCTCGGCACCGAGACGAGCGTCGTGCCGCCCACCGCGCCCGTCGTCGAACTGCGGCGGCACGGGCATCTGGAGATCCGTGGTGGCGGGTTCGGCTATCCGGGGGCCGAGGAGCCGGTACTCAAGGCCATCGACCTGGTGGCGCGGCCCGGCGAGACCACGGCCGTCATCGGGTCCACCGGCAGTGGCAAGTCGACCCTGCTCGGGCTGATCCCCCGACTCTTCGACGTCACCGAGGGCGAGGTGCTCGTGGGCGGGGTCAACGTCCAGGAGATCGAACCCGGGCTGCTGGCGAAGGCGGTCGGGCTCGTCCCGCAGAAGCCGTACCTGTTCGCGGGCACGGTCGCCAGCAATCTGCGGTACGGCAACCCGGACGCCACCGACGAGGAGTTGTGGCACGCGCTGGAGGTGGCGCAGGCCAAGGAGTTCGTCGAGGCGCTCGAGAACGGCCTCGACTCCCCCATCGCGCAGGGCGGCACCAATGTCTCCGGCGGCCAGCGGCAGCGGCTCGCCATCGCGCGCACGCTGGTGCAGCGCCCGGAGATCTACCTCTTCGACGACTCCTTCTCCGCGCTCGACTACGCCACCGACGCGGCGCTGCGCTCGGCGCTGGGGCAGGAGACCGCCGAGGCGACCGTGGTGATCGTCGCCCAGCGTGTGTCGACCATCCGGGACGCCGACCGGATTCTGGTCCTGGACGAGGGCCGGGTCGTCGGCGCCGGCCGCCACCAGGAACTGATGGCGAGCAACGAGACCTACCGGGAGATCGTGCTCTCCCAGCTCACGGAAGCGGAGGCTGCCTGATGGCCATGGGACGCATGATGGCCGGAGGGGGCCCCGACCAGCGCTCGATGGACTTCAAGGGGTCCGGAAAACGGCTCCTCGCCCAGTTCAAGCCCGAACGCGGCACGATGTACGGGATGCTCGCCTGCGTGGTGCTGAGCGTGGCCCTGTCCGTGGTCGGACCGAAGATCCTGGGCAGGGCGACCGACCTGGTCTTCGCCGGGATCGTCGGCCGTCAGATGCCGTCGGGGGTGTCCAAGGAGCAGGTCCTGGAGTCCATGCGGAAGCGGGGCGAGGGCGGCATCGCCGACATGCTCTCCGGGACGGACTTCACGCCGGGCAAGGGCATCGACTTCGGTGCCGTGGGGAACGTCCTGCTGCTCGCGCTGGTGACGTTCCTGGCCGCCGGCCTGCTGATGGCGGTCGCCACCCGGCTCTCCAACCGGGCCATCAACATGACCGTTTTCCGCCTGCGCGAGGCCGTGCAGGGGAAGCTGTCGCGGCTCCCCCTGTCGTACTTCGACCAGCGGCAGCGCGGTGAGGTGCTCAGCCGCGCGACCAACGACATAGACAACATCGGTCAGACGCTCCAGCAGTCGCTGGGCCAGCTCGTCAACTCACTGCTGACGGTCGTGGGTGTGCTGGTGATGATGTTCTGGGTGTCGTGGCTGCTGGCGCTGGTCGCGCTGGTTACCGTGCCGCTCTCCTTCTTCGTGGCCACGCGGGTCGGCAAACGCTCGCAGCCGCACTTCGTGCAGCAGTGGAGCACCACCGGCAAACTGAACGCGCACATCGAGGAGATGTACACCGGGCACACGCTGGTGAAGGTGTTCGGGCGCCAGAAGGAGTCGGCGCAGCAGTTCGCCGAGCACAACGAGAAGCTGTACGAGGCAGGCTTCAAGGCGCAGTTCAACAGCGGTGTGATGCAGCCGCTGATGATGTTCGTCTCCAACCTGAACTACGTGCTGATCGCGGTCGTCGGCGGTCTCAGGGTCGCCTCCGGCTCGCTGTCCATCGGTGACGTGCAGGCCTTCATCCAGTACTCGCGGCAGTTCTCGATGCCGCTGACGCAGGTCGCGTCGATGGCGAACCTCGTACAGTCGGGTGTCGCCTCGGCGGAGCGGATCTTCGAACTGCTGGACGCGGAGGAGCAGGGGGCGGACCCCGAGCCCGGGATGCGCCCCGACGAGCTGCGCGGACGCGTCGCGTTGGAGAACGTGTCGTTCCGCTACGACCCCGACAAGCCGCTCATCGAGGACCTGTCGTTGAAGGTGGAGCCGGGGCGGACGGTCGCGATCGTCGGCCCGACCGGAGCGGGGAAGACGACGCTCGTGAACCTGCTGATGAGGTTCTACGAGGTCACCGGCGGCCGGATCACGCTCGACGGCGTCGACATCGCCAAGATGTCCCGGGACGAGCTGCGAGCCGGGGTGGGGATGGTACTCCAGGACACCTGGCTGTTCGGGGGCACGATCGCGGAGAACATCGCCTACGGTGCCGCGCGCGAGGTCACGCGCGGGGAGATCGAGGAGGCGGCGCGGGCCGCGCACGCGGACCGGTTCATCCGTACGCTGCCGGACGGCTACGACACCGTGATCGACGACGAGGGCACGGGCGTCAGCGCGGGTGAGAAGCAACTGATCACCATCGCGCGGGCGTTCCTGTCCGACCCGGTGATCCTGGTGCTGGACGAGGCGACGAGTTCGGTCGACACCCGTACCGAGGTGCTCATCCAGAAGGCGATGGCCAAACTCGCGCACGGGCGGACGTCGTTCGTCATCGCGCACCGTCTCTCCACGATCCGGGACGCGGACACGATCCTCGTGATGGAGAACGGTTCCATCGTCGAACAGGGCGCGCACGAGGAGCTGTTGACGGCCGACGGGGCGTACGCGCGGCTGTACAAGGCACAGTTCGCGCAGGCCGTGGCGGAGGTCGACTGAGCCTTGGGGGGCCGCCCGGTGGGGCGGCTCCCGGTCAGTCGAGGTATCCCCTGAGCTGGTCCGCGAACGTGTGATCCCGCAGCTTGTTCAGCGTCTTCGACTCGATCTGCCGGATCCGCTCGCGGGTCACGCCGAAGAGGCGGCCTATCTCCTCCAGAGTGCGGGGGCGGCCGTCCATGAGGCCGTACCGCAGCTGTACGACCTTCCTCTCGCGTTCGCCGAGGGTGGACAGGACCGCCTCCAGGTGTTCCCTGAGCAGCAGGAAGGCAGCGGACTCGACCGGACTCGTGGCGTCGCCGTCCTCGATGAGGTCACCGAGGGCCACGTCGTCCTCCTCCCCCACGGGCGCGTGCAGCGAGACCGGTTCCTGGGCGAGCCGCAGCACCTCGCTGACGCGTTCGCCGGACAGGCCCAGGTGCGCGGCGACCTCCTCCGGCGTCGGCTCGTAGCCGCGTTCCTGGAGCATGCGGCGCTGGACGCGGACGACGCGGTTGATCAGCTCCACGACGTGGACCGGGACGCGGATGGTGCGGGCCTGGTCGGCCAGGGCGCGCGACATGGCCTGACGAATCCACCAGGTCGCGTACGTCGAGAACTTGTACCCGCGGGCGTAGTCGAACTTCTCGACGGCCCTGATCAGACCGAGGTTCCCTTCCTGGACCAGATCGAGCATGGTCAGCCCGCGGCCGACGTACCGCTTGGCGACGGAGACGACGAGCCGCAGGTTGGCCTCGATGAGCCGCCGCTTGGCCATCCGCCCCATGACCACCAGCCTGTCGAGGTCCAGGGCGAGTCGGGTGTCCAGGTCGGGGGTGTTGCCGAGCTTCTCCTCCGCGAAAAGTCCGGCTTCGACGCGGCGGGCGAGTTCGACCTCCTCGGCGGCTGTGAGCAGGGGAACGCGGCCGATCTCGCGCAGGTACTGACGGAACAGGTCCGAGGAGGGGCCGGTGTCGGCGTGGCCGCGGAACGGGTCGACGGGCTCGGGCGTCTCGCCGGCCTCGACGGTCTCCACGGCGCCGGTGGGCCGGCCCTGCGGTTCCGGCTCCGGCTCCGTCTCGGGATGGTGCACGAGCCTGCTCTGCGCCGGCATGGCCGGGAGGACGTCGGTCTCCGCGTCCGGCTCGTCCGTACGGGTGTCGGTCTGGGTGAGGGTCTGGGTCTGCACGGGGGCGACCTCCAGGAATGTCGCTGCCAAGGCATGCAACAGCGGTACGTCGGGGATGGGGCCGACGGGTCCGCCCGCCGGGCATCCCGAAGTCATCGAGCGGAGCCGCGAGGTGCCGGACCCGCCGTGTGCGGGTCGGCCGCGCTCCGAGGACTCAGGAACCGGAATCCAGTGTGGGGTACGACACATCGCCGCCACGAGGGGCGTGCGACCACTTTTTGAGTCCGGTCCGTGACCGCGCGGTTACTCAGGTCGTCCCGGAGGCACAGCCGCTCGCGCGCTCGGGCTCAGAGCGCCGCCGCGCCCCTCTCCCGCAGGGCCTGGTCGTACTGCTGCAGAACCCACAGTTCGTTCTGGACCGCGGACAGGTGGGCCGGGTCCCCGTGGGAGCCCAGGCGGGTCAGGGAGCTCTGGACGTCGCGGACGCGGCGCTCGACCGCGCGGCGGCGGACCGTGACGAGCACGGTGCCCGCGTACGCCTCGTCCACCGTCCGGCGCATGATCGCCTCGACGGCGAGTTCCGTGACCATGGCGCGGACCGTGTCGTCGGGGGCCGCCTCGCGGACGCGGATCAGGTACTCCTGCGGGTCCTGTACGCCGTACTCCGCCCCGCCCGACTCCAAAATCGCCTCACGGACGGCCGCGTACGGTGCCGCAGTGAACTCGTCGACGCCATAGGCGTCGAAGGCCGGGGAGACCAACTCGGGCTGCTGGAGGGCGAGTTTGAGCAGCTCGCGCTCGGTCGCGTAGACCGGGTTGCGGAGGTTGAGCGCCGGGCCCGTCACGGTCGGACGCGGGGTCGCCTCGTACGGCCGCGCCGGGCGCTGCCCGCTCGGCGCCGGACCCCTGCCGCCCCGCTCACGCGCCCAACGGGCCAACTGCGCCACCCGCTTGACCACGAACTGCGTGTCCAGGATGCCGAGCATGCCGGCGAGCTGCACCGCGACCTCGTGCTGGGCGCCGCTGTTCTTGATACGGGCGACGACCGGAGCCGCCTCGTCGAGCGCGGCGGCACGGCCCGCGGGGGTTTCGAGGTCATAGCGGCCGACGATCTGGCGCAGCGCGAACTCGAACAGCGGCGTCCGGGGGACGACCAGGTCGGCGACGCTCTCGTCACCCTTGGCGAGGCGCAGCTCGCAGGGGTCCATGCCGTCCGGCGCGATCGCGATGTACGTCTCGGCGGCGAACTTCTGGTCGTCCTCGAAGGCACGCAGGGCCGCCTTCTGGCCGGCCGCGTCACCGTCGAAGGTGAAGATCACCCGCGCCGAGCCGTTGTCCATCAGCAGCCGCCGCAGGATCTTGATGTGTTCACCGCCGAAGGCCGTTCCGCAGGTCGCGATGGCTGTGGTGACACCCGCGAGGTGGCAGGCCATGACGTCGGTGTAGCCCTCGACCACGACCGCGCGGCTCGCCTTCGCGATCTCCTTCTTGGCCAGGTCGATGCCGTAGAGGACCTGCGACTTCTTGTAGATCGCCGTTTCGGGGGTGTTCAGGTACTTCGGGCCGTTGTCCGCCTCGTACAGCTTGCGCGCGCCGAAGCCCACCACGTCCCCGCCGATGTCGCGGATCGGCCACATCAGCCGGCCGCGGAAGCGGTCGATGGGGCCTCGGCGGCCCTCCTGGGAGAGGCCGGAGAGCAGCAGTTCCTTGTCGCTGAAGCCCTTGCCGCGCAGATAGCGGGTGAGGTGGTCCCAGCCCTGGGGGCTGTAGCCGACGCCGAAGTGCACGGCGGCGGCCTGGTCGAAGCCGCGCTCGGCCAGGAATTTGCGTCCGGTGTCGGCCTCGGGGCTGCTGCCCAGCTGTTCGGCGTACCACTGGGCGGCGAGCTGGTGCGCCTCGACCAGGCGGATGCGCTCGCCGCGCTGGTGGGTGGGGTTGTACCCGCCTTCCTCGTACCGCAGCGTGATGCCCGCGCGGGCGGCGAGGCGCTCGACCGCCTCCGAGAAGGAGAGGTGGTCGACCTTCATCACGAAGGTGATGGTGTCGCCGCCCTCTTGGCAGCCGAAGCAGTGGAACAGGCCCTTGCTCGGGCTGACCTGGAAGGACGGCGACTTCTCGTCGTGGAAGGGGCACAGCCCCTTCAGGTTCCCGCCGCCCGCGTTGCGTAGCTGGAGGTATTCGGACACGACGGAGTCGATCGGGACCGCGTCCCGTACCGCCTTCACGTCCTCGTCGTTGATCCGTCCTGCCACGAGGAGATTCTACGGGGGAGCGCAGACATGCACGCGGCTCGTGCCGCGCTCCGGAAGAAGGCGGGGGACCGTGCTGACAGACCCACGGACACCCCGCCGGACGCCTAGGCGGACAGAGTCTCCAGCGGTACCCCCGGGTCCGCGAGCGCTTCCGGATCGACCACGGTCCTCGCCTTGATCAGGGCCTGGATCCGCTCTGTGACGTCCCACACATTCACGTTCATCCCGGCCAGCACTCTCCCCTCCTTCAGCCAGAACGCGATGAAGTGCCGTTTGCCGGCGTCGCCCCGGATCACCACCTCGTCGTACGACCCGGGCGGTGCCCACCCCGAGTACTCCATCCCCATGTCGTACTGGTCCGAGAAGAAGTACGGCACCCGGTCGTACGTCAGCTCCCGCCCGAGCATCGACCGGGCCGCCGCCGGGCCGCCGTTCAGCGCGTTCGCCCAGTGCTCCACACGCAGCCTGGTGCCGAACAGCTCCAGGGGGAAGGACGCCACGTCACCGGCGGCGTAGATGTCGGGGTCGGAGGTGCGCAGCCGTGTGTCCACCGCGATGCCGCCCCCGTGCGCACGGTCGGCCAGTTCCAGCCCGGCCGCCTCCGCGAGAGCCACTCGTGGCGCCGCGCCGATCGCGGCGAGCACGCCGTGCGCGGGATGTTCCTCGCCGTCGTCGGTGCGGGCGGCCAGCACCATGCCGTCCTGGCCGATGATCTCGGTGAGCCGGACCCCGAAGTGGAAGCGGACGCCGTGTTCGCGGTGCAGTTCGGCGAAGAGGTTGCCCAGCTCGGGGCCCAGGACCCCGTGCAGCGGGGTCGGCTCGGGCTCGACGACGGTGACCTCGGCGCCGTACACGCGGGCCGCCGCCGCCACCTCCAGGCCGATCCAGCCGGCGCCCGCGATCACCAGGTGGCCGTTGTCCCGGCCGAGCGTGGCCAGGACGCCCTTGAGGCGCTCGGCGTGGGCGAGGCGGCGCAGATGGTGGACGCCCGCGAGGTCCGTGCCCGGGATGTCCAGCCGCCGGGGCTCGGCGCCGGTGGCGAACAGCAGCTTGTCGTAGTGGACGAGCGTCCCGTCATCGCCGAAACGGACCGTCTTCGCGGCACGGTCGACGGCGTCCACGGTCTGACCGAGGTGCAGTTCGACGTCGTTGCGCGCGTACCAGGCGGGCTCGTGCACGAAGACGCTGTCGCGCTCCTCCTTGCCGAGCAGATAACCCTTGGACAGGGGCGGCCGCTCATAGGGGCGGTCGCGTTCGTCGCAGATCAAGATCACGCGGCCGGTGAAGCCCTCCGTACGGAGCGTCTCGGCCGCCTTCGCGCCGGCCAGACCTCCTCCCACGATGACGAACGTCTGATCCGCGTCGACCACTTGATGCCTCCTGGTGATGATGTCGCCGTTGTGCGAGCGTCCCGCACGGAGCGTGATGCGGGAAGAGGTAGTGGCCCGATCAGGCCACGCTGGGTCACATACAGGTCACAGGCGCCCCGTCAGTCTCGCGTGCAGGGAGCGTGCCGAGGCGTCCGTGAGCGAGGCGATCTGGTCGACGATCACCCGCTTGCGGGCGCGGTCGTCGGCCGCCTCCTCGAACAGTGCCCGGAACTGTGGATCGAGCCCGTGGGGCGCGCGGCCGGTGAGCTCCTCGGCGAGCTCGGCGACCACGACGCGCTGGTCGGCGCGCAGCCGTTCCTGCTCGGCGCGCTGCATCACGTACCGGTCGGCGACCGCCTTGAGGACCGCGCACTCCATGCGGGTGCTGCGCGGTACGACGAGTTCGGCGGTGTACCGGGTGAGGCGGCCGCTGCCCGACCCCGTGCCCGGACGGGCTGGGCGGTGCCCCCATGCCGCCCAGGTAGCGCCCTCCGCGGCCAGGCAGAAACGGCCGATGAGCTGGCTGGTGGCGTCCTTGAGGCGGGCCTGGGCGACCGCCGAGCCGTCGTAGCCGTGCGGCCACCACTCCTGGGCGAGCAGCCGGTCGAGGGCCTCGGCGAGTTCGTCGGGGTCGGTGTCCGCCGGCACGTACCGCCCGACGGCGACGGCGAAGACCGCCTGTCGCTCGGGCTCGGCGTGCAGGCTGGCCGGGTCGATGTGACCCGCGTGCAGGCCGTCCTCCACATCGTGCACCGAGTAGGCGACGTCGTCGGCCCAGTCCATGACCTGGGCCTCGAAGCACGCGCGGTGCGCGGGGGCGCCCATGCGGACCCAGTCGAAGACCGGCCGGTCGTCCTCGTAGACGCCGAACTTCGGGGACTTGGGGTCGCTGGGGTGGGCGCCGCGCGGCCAGGGGTACTTGATGGCGGCGTCGAGAACGGCGCGGGTCAGGTTCAGGCCCACGCTGACGAGTTTCCCCGTCGCCGCGCTGCGGACGAACCGTTTCGGCTCGATACGGGCGAGCAGGCGCAGGGACTGGGCGTTGCCCTCGAAGCCCCCGCAGTCCTCCGCGAACTCGTTCAGCGCCTGTTCGCCGTTGTGCCCGAAGGGCGGGTGGCCGAGGTCGTGGGAGAGGCAGGCGGCCTCGACGAGGTCGGGGTCGCAGCCGAGGGCGGCGCCCAGCTCGCGGCCGACCTGGGCGCATTCCAGCGAATGGGTGAGCCGGGTGCGGGGGGTGGCGTCCCAGGCCTGCGCCCGACCGCCGGTGCCCGGGGTGACGACCTGGGTCTTGCCCGCCAGCCGGCGCAGTGCGGCCGAGTGCAGCACCCGCGCGCGGTCGCGCTGGAAAGCGGTGCGGCCCGGACGCTTGTCGGGCTCGGGGGCCCAGCGTTCGACGGCCGCCGCCTCGTACGCCGGGCCGATCGTCGAGCCGGTCTCCTGCCGCGTAGAGGTCTCGTAGGCCTTCGGTGCAGTCCCGTCCATGACCCGACAGTAATCGCAGCAGGGGACAATCGGGATGCGGGCGCCCGTATCCGGCGGGCGAGGCGATGTCCCTCGTGTGCCGCGCGAACCGGATCATCGTCCGGCGCGTCTTCATGGGTGTTACCACCGACCCCGGGGGATGTGTTCGATGCGCCTGCCGCGCCTGACGCTCCGCAGACCGCGCCTGCCGCGCACCCGTGCCGGGCAGCGCAGGGCCGTACAGCTCCTGATGCTCCTGTGCGTGCTGGCGCTGCTGCCGGCGACGTGGCTGTTCCTGGCGACGGGCGACCGGCTCTACACGACGAAGGGCGCGCCTCGCACCGAGGTCGCCGTCGTCTTCGGCGCCGGTCTGTGGAACGGCGGCGAGCCGTCGCCGTACCTCGCCCACCGTCTGGACGCGGCGGCGCGGCTGTACCGGGCGGGCCGTATCGAGGTCGTTCTCGTCACCGGCGACAACAGCCGCGAGGACTACGACGAACCGGACGCCATGCGCGCCTACCTGACCAGGCACGGCGTGCCGAACGGGCGCATCGTCAGCGACTACGCGGGTTTCGACACCTGGGACTCCTGCGTCCGCGCGAAGAAGGTCTTCGGCGTCGACCGCGCGGTCCTGATCACCCAGGGCTTCCACATCCGCCGCGCGGTCGCCCTGTGCCAGGCGGCGGGCGTGACCTCGTACGGCGTCGGTGTCGACGCCAAGCACGACGCGACCTGGTACTACGGGGGAGCGCGGGAGGTCTTCGCCGCGGGCAAGGCGGCCCTGGAGGCCCTGTTCCGGCCGGATCCGACGTTCCTCGGCCCGAAGGAGCCAGGGATCGCCAAGGCGCTGGCGGCGGGGCGGGGCTGACCGTGGAGATCACCGACCTGACCCCGGCGGAGCGCCGCGTCTGGGAAGCCTTCCCGCTCGGCGCCACGGTCGACTTCCGCGAAGGCGCCGACGACGACGCGGCCCAGGGCACGTCCTGGGGTCCCGAGCGGACCGTCCGGGCCGAGGTGCTGCGGGCGCTGCTGCTCGGCGGGCCCACCCGGGGCGGCGAGATCGCCGGACTGAAGATATGGGGCGCTCGGATCACCGGGGTGCTGCATCTGATGTACGGGACGATCGACCATCCCGTCCGGCTGCGGTCCTGTCATTTCGAGGGGGTCCCGAACCTGTACGGGGCGCGGATCCCCGCGCTGGTCCTGACCGACTCGGTGCTTCCGGGGCTCACCGCGGGAACGCTCCGCGTCGACGGGGTGCTGCGGCTCACCTGCTGCCGGATCTCGGGCCCGGTACGGCTCGCGGGCGCGAAGCTCTCCGGTGCGGTCTTCGTCAACAAGGCGCGGCTCGGCAGCCCCGACGAGGCCGCCGAGGAGCCCGTCCTCCAGCTCAACCACGCGGAGGTGGGCACGGACGTGTGGGCCGTCGGGCTCACCGCCCACGGCCAGGTCCGGTTGAAGGGGGCCACCGTCGCCGGGCAGGTCAACCTCAACGACGCACAGCTGCACGCCCCCGGTGACACGGCCCTTGAGGCCGAGACTCTGACTCTTGGCACAGACCTGCTCGCCAAAGGGCTACGGGCAAAGGGGCTGGTCAACCTGAAGGGCTCCCGGATTCCGGGCCAGCTCGTTTTCACCTACGCCAGCCTGTCCCACCCGGACGGCCAGGCCCTGCGCGCCAGCAGCTGTGTCATAGGCGAACTGTGGCTGCGCGATGCCGCGCCCGTCGAGGGCGCCGTGAACCTGCGCCGCACCCAGCTGGACCTGCTGCACGTCCCGCCGGAGTTCTGGCCCCGGCAGGTCCGGATGGACGGCCTGAGCTACCGCGTGCTGGCCCCGCACCTCCCCGCCGAAAAACGCCTCCCGCTGCTGGAGCGCGAGGCCGACGGCTATCAGCCGTACGCCTACGAGCAGTTGACCGCGGCGTACCGCACGGCGGGCGACGAGGCGGCGGCCCGCACCGTCCAGCTGGCCAAGCTCCGCCGGCACCGCCGCACGCTGCCGGCCTACGCCCGGCTGTGGGGCTATGTGCAGGACGCGGCGGTCGGCTACGGCTTCCGCCCGATGCGGGCCGCGAGCTGGCTGCTGTTGCTGCTGTGCACCGGCACGGTCGCCTTCGCCCTGCACCACCCGCCCGCGCTGAAGCCCTCCGAGGCACCCGGCTTCAACCCGCTCTTCTACACCCTCGACCTGCTCCTGCCGATCATCGACTTCGGGCAGGCGGGGGCGTTCGCGCCACGCGCCGGATACCAGTGGCTGTCGTATCTGCTGATCGCCACCGGCTGGATCCTGGCGACGACGATCGCGGCGGGCATCACGCGTTCCTTGTCGCGCCAGTAGTCGCCACGGCGGCGGTGGAGGCCTCGCGGGGCGGCGCGGAAGTCGACGGCGGGCCGCCGCCCGGCGACGGGGTGCCCGACGGCGAGGAACGCGAAGCAGTCGGCGGGGCACTCGACGGCGAGGAGCTCGGAGGCGAGGAACTCGGCGGGGAACTCGGCCGGGCGGGGCTTTCGCCGTCGACCTCCGCCCCGGCGTTCTCCCGCGTCGGGTCGATCCCGACGGTCAGCGTCGCGACGAACCCCGCGTCCGCGTTCCCGGCGACATGCATCAGGCCGTCCCGCTCACCGCCCCCGTGATACACCGTGTCCTGCGCGAGCCGCGCGCTCGTCCCGATGTGCTCGGTGTACGGGGCCTTGGCGAACACCGCGTCGGCGTACCGGTCGTCGAAGAAGAGCTGTCCGGTCCAGTTGACCCTGCCGCCCTCGTAGGTGCGGCCGGTCTTCCTGCCGCCGGTGTGCACCTTGACGTAGATGTGGGGGGCGCGCGACTTGTACCAGCCGGGGAAGATCGTCCTGAACTCGGCGACTCCGTCGGCGCCGGTCCTCTGGTAGCCGCGCAGATACGTCTCGGGGTTCGCGCCGCTGGCGTCCGCGTCGGCGGCGGGCACCGTGCCGCCCGGAGGCAGGGCCGTGTAGCCGGAGAAGTAGCCCCAGGCGTCGGGCTGCCAGATCTCGACGAACGCGCCCTTCAGGGGTGCGCAGGTGTGGGGCTGGTCGCGCACGGTCAGCCGTACCGTGAGCGGAACGCCCTTCTTGCCCTCGGTGATGTCCCTGCGGAAGAGCGCGCCCTCCAGGTAGTAAGGGCCCTCCGTGGTGCTCGGGTTGAGCATGCACAGTTCGGCGTCCGGGGCGGCGTTCGACGCGTCGTCCGGCGCCGACGCGGGCGAGCCGCGGTCCGAGGAGGTGCAGGAGGCGATACCGAGTCCCAGGACCGCACCCGCCGCGGCGCCGCCCAGCGCGAGCGCACGCCGCCGGGTGATGTCGCTATCGGTCATGGCCGGGACCCTAGGCGCGACGACCGGGCGCCGGGCAGGGGCGCACGGAGGCGGTCGCCCGCACGAGCGACGCGGGCGCCCGACTGCCGCTACGACGCCATGTCCGGGGCGGCCGTTGCCTACCGGGCCTCAGCGCCGGGCGAGCCAGTCCCCGCCCTCGATCGGTCTGCCGTGCGCTCTCAGTCGTGCAGCGACGGCGGGCGCGGCGAGGTACACCCAGGCCCGCACGGTCCTGCCGTCGGCGGCCGTCACATCCCGGGCCACTCGCTCGTACAGGCTGCGGGGATCGCCCGGCACGTACTCCTCCAGGCGGTCCAGCGCACCGAGCAGTTCCCCGTACGCCTCGGGCAACGCGGTGACGATCTCTCCGCTGACCGTGCCGCCCTCCTCCGCCACGGCGTACGGGTATCCGGGACCTTCGTACAGAACGGCCCCGGGCAGCAGCCCCGGCTCTTCGGACCGGACACGGCCACGCAGGAGGCGGTCGTGGTTGCGCTCGCCGGGGCGCAGGGTCCCGTAGACGAAGAACGGCAGTCTCACGCGCCCGCTCCCCGGATGGTCACGACGGTCGGGCCGCGTGGCACTTCGGCCTCGATACGGTGGGTGAAGATCCTCGGCGGTCCAGCCATGGGGGTCCTCAGATCGACTCCATTCTCACGGCTGAAGGCCTTCGGGCTCCGCAGAAGGCTAACCGGCGTACGGCCTCTTCTCCTTCGCCTCCCGCAACGCCTTTGCCCACCAGATCAGTTGGTCCAGCATCACCTTCACCGCCGCATCCGGACCGGCCGCGTCACGCGGGTTGCCCTCCTCGTCGAACGCCGCGCTCCCGCCCATGAACGACACGGTGTCCCGCACCGTCACCGCGTGCAGTTCCGCGAAGACCTGGCGAAGGTGCTCCACCGCGCGCAGGCCGCCGGAGATGCCGCCGTAGGAGGCCAGGGCGACCGGCTTGGCGCGCCACTCGGAGAAATGCCAGTCGATCAGGTTCTTCAGGCCGGCCGGGAAGGAGTGGTTGTACTCGGGAGTGAGGACGATGAAAGCGTCGGCACCGGCCAGTTTGGGGGTGACGTCGGCGAGCGCGGCCGTCGCCTCCGGGGACGGGGTCAGGGTCGTGGGCAGCGGGACCTCGGCCACGTCCACGACGTCGAGCACGAGGTCGTCGCGTTCGCGGATCCGGCCGAGCAGCCACTTCGCGACGACGGGACCGAAGCGGCCGTGCCGGTTGCTGCCGATCACGACGGCAACACGGACAGGGGACGAGACGAGGGACGAGACAGGGGACGAGACAGGGGACTCTGTGGCGGTGTTCATGCAGACCAGCCTGATACCTCAACCATTCTTGAGGTCAAGTGGCAGCATGCGTCCACCCCGCACCGGACCCCGATTCACCCTTTCACAGCCACCCCTCCCCTCATCGGGCTTCCTTTTGCCGCTCATCATCCGCACACCGGTGACCTGCCGGAACGCCTGGCCCTCACGCCTCTCGGGCCGCTTCACCGCCACCCGTTCACCGTATTTCTGACGCTCCGTCAACGAGCGGGCGCGGTCGAGTGCCCTTTACCTCGAAAGGGCAGGGGTACGACCGACGCAGCGGCACACTGGGGGTGTCGCGGGCCGTGCCCCCTCCAAGGAGCGCCACGATGCGACGTACGGCCCGCCTGCTGACCGGTACCGCGATCACCGTCGCCGCGGGCCTCGGGGCCGTTCCCGCGTACGCCGAGGGCGCCGGGCAGCTTGAGATCCTTCCCTCCAGCGTCGTGCCGGGAGCCCATGTCACCGTGAACACGGCGGCGTGCGGCGCGGACGGATTGGCGACGGGCGACGCCACCGCGGTCGGCGCCGGCACCTTCACGCTCGCGCCCAGCACCCACGAGAAGGACATGATCGGGCAGTTCAGGGTGCCGCCGAGCGCTCAACCGGGCACGTACGAGATCGTCGCGAAGTGCTCCAGAGGCCGGCAGGCGACCGTGACCGGCGACCTGACGGTCACCCTGACCGCGGCCACGGACGGAACGCGTCCGCGGGGAAGCGTGAAGACGGGGGTCGGCGGCGCACTCGGCGCCGACCCCGTGCGGACCGCGGCAGGCGTGGCGGCTCTCGCCGTCGCCGCCGCGGGCGGTACCTGGCTCCTGCATCGCCGCGCGAGAGGCGACGGGATCTGACGGACACCCTCCGCTGTCCGTCCGCCGGTACCGCCGTCCCCTCCCCTCCGGGTCCGACGCCCCTCGCGGCCCGGAGGGGGCACGGGACGCCGTGTCCACGAAGGAGGCACACGTGAGCAAGGCCGGCAGCCCCGGCGGAGTCGGCAACGCCGCCATAGCCTCCGCCACGGCGATAGCCCTCTGCGGCGGTGCGTGGCTGCTGCACAGTGCCGCGGAGAGCAGCCACGCGCCACCGCAGCCGTCGGCCGCGCAGGCGTCCACGGACGCCGACCGCGAACGTTCCGCCGCACCCGCGCTGCCGCCCTCCCCGCCTGACCGCATCCGCATACCGTCGATACGTGTGGACGCCCCTCTGACGGGCCTCGGCCTGACCAAGGCCGGCAACCTCGACGCCCCGCCCTCCGACCAGAAGAACCTCGCCGGCTGGTACGAGTCCGGCACCACCCCCGGCGACACCGGCACCGCGATCATCGACGGGCACGTCGACAACGCCCAGGGCCCGGCCGTCTTCTACGACCTCGGCGCCCTGGCGAGGGGCAGCACCATCGAGGTCGACCGCCGCGACGGCTCGACGGCCGTCTTCACGGTGTACGCGGTCGAGGTCTACGAGACGAAGGACTTCCCCGACGACAGGGTGTACGGGGCGGCGAAGCGCCCCGAGCTGCGCGTGATCACCTGCGGCGGCGGTTACACGAAGACGACGGGCTACCAGGGGAACGTCGTGGTGTTCGCCCACCTCACCGGCAGCCGCTGACCGCTCAGCGCAGCCACTGCTGGTAGGCGAGGTTCGCGACCAGCGCGAACACCACCGTCAGCAGCACGATCCGGACGAACCCGCTGCCCTTCTTCAGCGCGGTGCGCGCGCCGAACATGCCGCCCGCCAGGTTGAAGACCGCCATCACCGCGGCCAGCTGCCAGAAGACGGTGCCCTTCCAGGCGAACGTGGCGAGGGCGCCGGCGTTGGTGCAGCAGTTGACGATCTTTGCGGTGGCGGAGGCGGTCACCAGGTCGAAGTGGAGGACAGCGGTGAGCGCCAGGATGAGGAAGGTGCCCGTGCCGGGGCCGATGAGACCGTCGTAGAAGCCGATACCGAGGCCCGCCAGACCGATCGCGGCCAGCACGCGGCGCGCGGAGACCGGCGCGGTCGAGGGAGCCGTCCCGAAGGCGGGCCGCAGGATCACGAAGGTCCCGACAGCGAGCAGCACGACCATGACGACCGGCTTGAGGACGTCCGTGCTCATCCCGGCGGCCACCATGGCCCCGCCCGTGGACCCGGCGAGCGCCGCGAGCCCGATCCGCACGGCCATGGCCACATCGACCGGCGCCCTGCGCGCGTACGTCACGGCCGCGCCCGTCGTACCCACGATCGCGACCGCCTTGTTGGTGCCGAGCGCGAACTTCGCCGCGGTGCCGCCGGGCAGGGCGAGCAGCAGGACGGGAAGCAGGAGGAGCCCTCCACCGCCGACCACCGCATCGATCCAGCCGGCCGCGAACGCGGTAAGACAGAGGACAACGACCATGGTCAGCGATATGTCGGGCATGATCACGACACTAAGGAGCGGAGAAGCGCACGGTCCATGAACCTGAGCGTCTTCTGAGGTTGGGAACGGGAGAGGGCGGCACCCCCCGCACAGGGGTGCCGCCCTCTCCCGGCGGTCCGGGGCCGTCGTCGTGTCGGTGAGGGTCAGGATGACCGCCGACGGCCCCGGAGGTTTCAAGGAACGGTCAGCGGTGGTCGCTGCCCTGCGCCTGCGATGCCGCCCGTCCGGCCTCCAGACGGGCCACCGGGATACGGAACGGCGAGCAGGACACGTAGTCAAGACCCACCTCGTGGAAGAAGTGGACCGACTCGGGGTCACCGCCGTGCTCGCCGCACACGCCCAGCTTCAGGTCGGGGCGCGTCGCCCGGCCCGCCTTGGCCGCGTCGCGGACCAGCTTGCCGACCCCGTCCTTGTCGATCGTCTCGAACGGGCTGACGCCGAAGATGCCCTTCTCCAGGTAGGAGGTGAAGAACGAGGCCTCCACGTCGTCGCGGCTGAAGCCCCATACCGTCTGGGTCAGGTCGTTCGTGCCGAAGGAGAAGAACTCCGCCGCCTCGGCGATCTGGCCGGCCGTCAGCGCGGCACGCGGCAGCTCGATCATCGTGCCGATCGCCAGCTTCAGCTCGGTTCCGGCGGCCGCCTGGACCTCGGCGATGACCCGGTCGGCCTCCTCACGCACGATCTCCAGCTCCTGCACGGTGCCGACGAGCGGGATCATGATCTCCGCGCGGGGGTCGCCCTTCGCGCCCTTGCGATCGGCCGCCGCCTCGGCGATCGCACGCACCTGCATGGCGAACAGGCCCGGAATGACCAGCCCGAGGCGCACACCGCGCAGACCCAGCATCGGGTTCTGCTCGTGCAGGCGGTGCACGGCCTGGAGCAGGCGCAGCTCGTTCTCGTGCGGCTCCTGACGGGCCTCCGCCAGCGCCACCCGCACCGAGAGCTCGGTGATGTCGGGCAGGAACTCGTGCAGCGGCGGGTCCAGCAGACGGACGGTCACCGGGAGCCCGTCCATCGCCTCGAACAGCTCCACGAAGTCCTTCTTCTGCAGCGGGAGCAGCTCCTTGAGTGCCTCCTCGCGCTCGGTCTCCGTGTCCGCCAGGATCAGGCGCTCGACCAGCTCGCGCCGGTCACCGAGGAACATGTGCTCGGTGCGGCACAGGCCGATACCCTGCGCGCCGAAGCGCCGCGCCCGCAGCGCGTCCTCGGCATTGTCCGCGTTCGCGCGCACCCGCAGGCGCCGCTTGCGGTCGGCGAACGCCATGATCCGGTGCACGGCCTCGACCAGCTCGTCGGCGTCGTCGGCGCCCGCGTGCATCCGGCCCTCGAAGTACTCCACGACCGGCGAGGGAACCACCGGGACCTCGCCCAGGTACACCTTTCCGCTCGACCCGTCGATCGAGATGAGGTCGCCCTCCTCGACCACGCGGCCGCCCGGCACGGTCATCCGCCGGCGCTTGGTGTCGACCTCCAGCTCCTCCGCGCCGCACACGCACGTCTTGCCCATGCCGCGCGCGACGACGGCCGCGTGGGAGGTCTTGCCGCCGCGCGACGTCAGGATGCCCTCAGCGGCGATCATGCCGTCGAGGTCGTCCGGGTTCGTCTCGCGGCGCACCAGGATGACCTTCTCGCCCGAACGCGACCACTTCACCGCTGTGTACGAGTCGAAGACCGCCTTGCCGACCGCCGCGCCCGGCGAGGCGGCGATGCCCCGGCCGACCTGCTCGACCTCCGCCTTCTCGTCGAACCGCGGGAACATCAGCTGCGCCAACTGAGCGCCGGTGACGCGCTGCAGCGCCTCGGCCTCGTCGATGAGCCCCTGGTCCACCAGCTGGGTGGCGATGCGGAAGGCGGCGCCCGCCGTGCGCTTGCCGACACGGGTCTGCAGCATCCACAACTGGCCGCGTTCGATGGTGAACTCGATGTCGCAGAGATCCTTGTAGTGGTTCTCCAGCGTCTCCATGATCTGCATCAGCCGGTCGTACGACTTCTTGTCGATACGCTCCAGCTCGGCCAGCGGGACCGTGTTGCGGATGCCCGCCACCACGTCCTCACCCTGCGCGTTCTGCAGGTAGTCGCCGTACACGCCCTGGTGGCCGGAGGCCGGGTCGCGGGTGAACGCGACGCCCGTGCCCGAGTCGGGGCCCAGGTTGCCGAAGACCATGGAGCAGATGTTCACGGCCGTACCGAGGTCGTGCGGGATGCGCTCCTGGCGGCGGTAGAGCTTGGCGCGGTCGCCGTTCCACGAGTCGAAGACCGCCTTGATGGCGAGGTCCATCTGCTCGCGCGGGTCCTGCGGGAAGTCCCGCCCGGCCTCGGTCTTGACGATCTTCTTGAACTTGGTGACCAGCTTCTTGAGGTCCGCGGCCTCCAACTCCGTGTCGACCGCGACTTTCTTGGCCTCCTTGGCCGCGTCCAGCGCGTCCTCGAAGAGGTCGCCGTCGACGCCGAGGACCGTCTTGCCGAACATCTGGATGAGGCGGCGGTAGGAGTCCCACGCGAAGCGCTCGTCGCCGGCCTGCTTCGCCAGGCCCTGCACGGACTTGTCGGAGAGACCGATGTTCAGGACCGTGTCCATCATGCCCGGCATCGAGAATTTCGCACCGGAACGCACCGAAACCAGCAGCGGGTTGTCGGCCTGGCCGAGCTTCTTGCCCATCCGCTTCTCGAGCGCGGCGAGGTGTGCACTCACCTCGTCACGCAGTGCCGCCGGCTCCTCACCACTTTCGAGGTAGACCTTGCACGCCTCGGTGGTGATGGTGAAGCCCGGAGGAACGGGCAGGCCCAGGTTGGTCATCTCGGCGAGGTTCGCGCCCTTGCCACCAAGGATGTCTTTGAGGTCCTTGTTGCCCTCGGTGAAGTCGTAAACGAACTTCACGCCCTCGACACCCTTTTCAGTTACGTGGTGATCAATGTTTTCCGACACGGGTCTCGACTCCTCGAGGACGCAGTGGCTGCCCTGACGGCGAGGAACATACCCAGATCGAAGGCATCTGGGTACGTCCACTTGCGCGTCATGCGCATGCAACCACCCGTCCGCCACTGGATCGAAAGTCAAGGCTTGGCAAGCGATTGGCGGCGAATGTTTTCACTTCTTGAACGCAACACCACTCAAAGACGCTCCTTTTCGCTCACATGAGCACCTCTCGCCACGTCTGATTTCGATCGATGAACGATCAAAGGGTGGCACTGAGTGCCACCCTTTGGAGAAGTACAGACTGTCAAGATTCGCTCATCTGAGCGGGGCCCTTATCAAGGGTGGCGAGAATCACGCTATCCGGGGCGGTCGGATTTCACCATCCGGACGCACCCCGGACGCATCCCGGACGGCAAACCGAGGGTCGCGTACGTGCCTGCCGACACGGCGACGGACCACCGGCCGCCGCCGGTCCGCTGACCGCCGGGTGTTTGCCGGGCGCCGGCGCGGGCGGTTGAACGCACGCACCGGGCCGCCCGTACGGGATGGCGGCGGACCCGGCTTCCAGGCACGGCCCGCCCCTCCAGCACGGGCTTCGCACGGAAGGACCCCCGGGTTGTCTCCCAACGCACGCCAACGACCGACGACGGACAAGGCTGGGACGGCCGGATCGTCGGCGGAGCCCGAGCCGACCGCCGAGAACGCCGAGTCGGCACCTGGTACCGCGCCGGAGCCTCCCGTACGCTCCCGCCCGGGCCGCCCGCGCCTGCGCACCTGGCGTGCCGGCCACCCCGCGGCCGCCCATGCCCTCGGCGCAGCCGTCACCGTTCTCGCCGGCGTCCTCGTCGTCGTCTCGCTCCTCATGCCCAACCGGCCCGAGGCACTGCGGATCGCGGAGTTCACGCGGCTTCCGGTGGAGGCGTTGCTCGGAGCCGCCGTGCTGACCGTGCTGCCGCGGCGGCTCCGGCTGGTCGTCGCCTGGGCGGGCGGGTTCGTGCTCGGTGTGCTGACCGTGCTCGATCTGCTGGACATCGGCTTCCACCAGTACCTCGGCCGCGGCTTCGACATCCTCCTCGACTGGCCGCTGTTCGGCGACGCCTACGCCTACCTCAAGGACACGCTGGGCGGTACGGGCGCTCTCGGTGCCCTCCTGGCGGCCCTCGCACTCGTCCTCGCCCTGCTCGTCCTCACGGCGCTGGCCGTCGTCCGGCTCGGCAACCTCATGGCCCGGAACCGGGACATCACCACCCGTACCGTCCTGGTGCTCAGCCTGGTGTGGATGACGTGCACGGCCCTCGGCCTGAAGGTCGGCGGTGTTCCACTGGCCTCCGAGCGCGCCGTCACCCTGCTCGAGGACCGCAGGAAGGGCATCCAGGAGACCATCCGCGACGAGCGCGCGTTCGCGAGGACCGCCAAGGCGGACGCCTTCGGCGCCACCCCGGGCTCCCAGTTGGTTCCCGACCTGCGCGGCAAGGACGTCATCTTCACGTTCATCGAGAGCTACGGCCGCAGCGCGATCGAGGACCCGGCCATCGCGCCCGGCGTCGACAGAACCCTCAGCGACAGCACCACGGCCCTGGCCAAGGCCGGCTTCCGAGCCAAGAGCGGCTGGCTGACCTCGGCCACCTACGGCGGCAGTAGCTGGCTGGGCCACTCCACGTTCCTGTCGGGCCTGTGGATAGACAACCAGAGCCGCTACCGCACCGTCACCTCGGGCGACCGTCTCACCCTCACCGGGGCGTTCCGGAAGACCGGCGCCTGGGACACGGTCGGCATCATGCCCGGTGTGCAGAAAAGCTGGCCGGAGGCCCGCTTCTACGGCCTCGACACGGTCCGCGACGCCTTCCGGCTGGGCTACAACGGCCCGAAGTTCAGCTGGTCGACCATGCCCGACCAGTACGCCCTGGAGGCCTTCCAGCGCCTGGAGCACGGCAGGAAGCGCGACAAGCCGCTGATGTCGGAGATCATCCTGACCTCCAGCCACCAGCCCTGGGCGCCGGTCCCCAAGATGGTCGGCTGGGACCGGCTGGGCGACGGTTCGCTCTTCGACGCCATCGAGAGGGCGGGCATCAGGCCCGCCGACGTCATCACCGACTCCACCCGGTCGAAGGAGGGGTACGGCAGGTCCGTCCAGTACTCGGTCACCAGCCTGACCCAGTTCCTGGAGCGCTACGGGAACGACGACACGGTGCTGGTCTTCCTCGGCGACCACCAGCCGATCTCCCGCGTCAGCGGCGACCACGCCAGTCGTGACGTGCCGTGCGCGATCGTCGCCAAGGACCCGAAGGTGCTCGACAAGATCGCCGACTGGGGCTGGTCCGACGGTCTGCGGCCCGCGCCGGGCGCCCCGGTGTGGAAGATGAGTTCGTTCCGCGACCGCTTCCTGACGGCATACGGCTCGACGCCACACCCGTCGAAGGGCTGACGCCCGCCTGGGCCGGGTTCAGCCCCCGGACGTGTCCAACTCCGCGTCCTCGCCGACCCCCGCGCAGTCGTACGGGTCCTTCAGCCACCCGTCCGGCAGCACCACCCGGTTGTTGCCGGACGTACGGCCACGGGGCCCGTCGGCGCCCGTCGGCCAGGGCTGGTCGAGGTCCAACTCATCCAGCCCCGAGCGCAGTTCCTCCAGCGAGGACGTGATCGCGAGCCGCTTGCGCATTTCCGAGCCGACCGCGAAGCCCTTCAGGTACCAGGCCACGTGCTTGCGGAAGTCGATGACCCCGCGCGACTCGTCACCGATCCACTCGCCGAGCAGGGTGGCGTGCCGGACCATGACGTCCGCGACCTCACGCAGCGTCGGGCGGGCGAAGTCGTCGCGCCCCTCGAAGGCCGCCACCAGATCGGCGAACAGCCACGGCCGACCCAGGCAGCCGCGCCCCACGACCACGCCGTCGCAGCCGGTCTCGCGCACCATCCGCAGCGCGTCCTCGGCCGACCAGATGTCGCCGTTGCCGAGCACCGGAATCTGAGGCACGTGCTCCTTCAGTCGGGCGATCGCGTCCCAGTCCGCCGTGCCGCCGTAGTGCTGCGCGGCGGTGCGGCCGTGCAGCGCGATGGCCGTGACGCCCTCCTCGACGGCGATCCGCCCGGCGTCGAGGAAGGTGAGGTGGTCGTCGTCGATGCCCTTGCGCATCTTCATGGTGACCGGGAGGTCACCCGCGCCGCTCACGGCCTCGCGCAGGATCGCCCGCAGCAGGTTGCGCTTGTAGGGCAGCGCGGAACCGCCGCCCTTGCGGGTCACCTTCGGTACCGGGCAGCCGAAGTTCAGGTCGATGTGGTCGGCCAGGCCCTCCTCCGCGATCATGCGGACGGCCTTGCCGACGGTCGCCGGGTCCACGCCGTAGAGCTGGATCGAGCGCGGCTGTTCGGTCGCGTCGAACCTGATCAGCTGCATGGTCTTGTCGTTGCGCTCGACCAGCGCCCGGGTAGTGATCATCTCACTCACGAAGAGGCCCTTGCCCCCGCTGGCTGCACCCGTCGAGTCGCCTCCGGCGAAGGACCTGCACAGCGTGCGGAACGGCGCGTTCGTGATCCCGGCCATGGGCGCGAGGACGACGGGCGGCTGGACGGAGTGCGGGCCGATCTGCAAGGTCGGGTTCATGGGCGTGGGCATTCCCCCATTGTCACGCACGCCGAGGGGTACTCGACGCGGGTGCGCAGGTGATCATGTAGCAGCCATTAGTTAGACACACTATTGATGTGAGCGTACGGTGGTTCCCATGCCGGAGCGCAGTCACCGACGAAGCCTGCTGATTCTCGCGATCTGCTGTATGAGCCTGCTGATCGTGAGCCTCGACAACACCATCCTGAATGTCGCACTGCCCTCGATGCAGAAGGAACTGCACGCGAGCGTGGCCGGACTGCAGTGGACGATCGACGCGTACACGCTCGTCCTGGCCTCACTGCTGATGCTCGCGGGCTCCACCGCCGACCGGATCGGCCGCAAACGCGTCTTCATGGCGGGTCTCGTCGTCTTCAGCCTCGGCTCGCTGCTGTGCTCGCTGGCCCCGAACCTGGAGTCGCTCGTCGCCTTCCGCATGGTGCAGGCGGTGGGCGGTTCGATGCTCAACCCGGTGGCCATGTCGATCATCACCAACACGTTCACCGACGCGCGCGAACGAGCCCGCGCCATCGGTGTGTGGGGTGCCGTGGTCGGCATATCCATGGCCGCGGGCCCGCTGGTCGGCGGGCTGCTGGTGGAGTCCGTCGGCTGGCGGTCGATCTTCTGGGTCAACCTGCCCGTCGGCCTGGCGGCGATCCTCCTGACCCTTCGCTTCATTCCCGAGTCCCGGGCCCCGAAGCCCCGCCGCCCCGACCCGGTCGGCCAACTGCTGGTGATGGCCCTGTTCGGCTGCCTGACGTACACGATCATCGAAGCCCCGAGCTCCGGCCTCGCCACGATCCTGCCGTTCGCCGTGGTCGCGTTCGTGGCACTGCTGGGTCTGCTCCGGTACGAGCCGCGCCGCGCCGAACCCCTCATCGACCTTCGCTTCTTCCGCTCCGCGCCGTTCAGCGGGGCCACGATGATCGCGATCAGCGCGTTCGCCGCGCTGGGCGGCTTCCTGTTCCTGTCCACGCTCTACCTGCAGAACGTGCGCGGTCTGAACGCCCTGCACGCGGGCCTGTGGATGCTGCCGATGGCGGCGCCGACCTTCCTGTGCGCACCACTGTCCGGCCGGCTGATCGGCAGTCGCGGCCCGCGCCTGCCGCTCCTGATCGCGGGCTGCGCGATGACCGCGGGCGCCGCACTGTTCGCCGCCTTCCAGGCGGAGACGTCGAACATCACGCTCTGCGCCGGGTATGTGCTGTTCGGCATCGGGTTCGGCTTCGTCAACGCCCCCATCACCAATACAGCGGTCTCCGGGATGCCCCGCGCCCAGGCCGGAGTCGCCGCCGCCGTCGCCTCCACCAGCCGTCAGCTCGGACAGACTCTCGGCGTCGCGGTGATCGGCGCGGTGCTCGCCTCGGGCGTGGGCTCCTCGCCGTACCGGGACGCCTTCGTCGCCGCCGCCCGCCCCGGCTGGTGGATCATCACGGGCTGCGGTGTCGCGGTGCTGGCCCTGGGCGCACTCACCACCGGCGGGTGGGGACGGCGCACGGCCGAGCGGACCGCCGAGCGGCTGAAGTCGGCGGAGGTACGGGAAGCCGCCGGCATCTCCGCGTAGGCACCAGGCCTTACGACCTGGGGGGGCCATAGGGAGTGGGTGAAGGAGCGGCGTCCGGTGCGGTCGATCGCAAGGCGCCGGAAGGTCCTCGTAGCGGAGCTACTAGGACATTTCGGCAACGCCGCTGGGGGTCCCCCCTGCTCGAAGAGCTTGGGGGAGGCCGTGCGGGGCGTCGCGACGCCGCTCCCTATTGCCCCCCAGGTCGTTACGGCATGCCCCGCTCCAGCGCTATGGCCTGGAGCTTCTCCAGCCTCTTGCGGGACTCCTCGTCGACGGGCGCGTACGTGACCATGCGTGGCCCCTGGTGCGGCCCCAGCCACAGGTCCGTGTGGTCCACCGACAGCAGACCCACGTGGGCGTTGCGGAACTGCTTCCGCCTGCTGCGGGCATCCACCACCTCGTGCCGCTCCCAGGCCTCACGGAACTCGGCTGACTCGGCCGTCAGCCGCTTGAGCAGCATCTTCCAGGCGGGCTCGCCGAGGTGGCCGGCCATCGAGGCACGGAACTTGGCCGCCATCACCCGCATGACCTCCTCGAGTTCGATGACCGACGCCCGCCAGTCCGGGTTCGTGAAACACAGCACCATGACGTTGCGGTCCGCGGGCGCGACGGCGTCCAGGTCGCACAGCAGCAGCCCGTACGTGCGGTTGTAGGCGAGGACGTCGTACCGGCTGTTCTGGATACAGGCCGGGATCGGCTCGAGTTGCTCCAGCAGGGCACGCTGGGCGTCGGTGACCGACGGACAGGACGCGCCGGGGGTCGGGTCGGTGGCGCCGGCCAGCTGGAAGAGGTGCGCCCGCTCACTGGCGTCGAGCAGCAACGTGCGGGCCAGCGCGTCGAGGACCTGGACGGAGACCTGGATGTCCCGGGCCTGCTCCAGCCAGGTGTACCAGGTGACGCCGACCGCGGAGAGCTGCGCGACCTCCTCGCGGCGCAGCCCGGGGGTGCGGCGGCGCCGACCACGGGGCAGTCCGACCTGCTCGGGGGTGATGTGCTCGCGGCGGTGTCGCAGGAACGCGGCCAGTTCGTGCCGCCGGATCTCGACCGCGTGTTTCGTCTGTCCCTCCGCTGCCCGTACCTCCCGGACCGCTGCCGTCTCGTGCACCATGGTCGCCATGCCCCCAGCCTCTCGCCCGCCCGACCCTGTTGCCAGGTAGTGCTTGTACCAGGATAAAGACACTCTGGTACCACGCTGAGAGTCGGCGCAGGCTCTTGGCGTGACCGACATCCTCACTCCCCCTGCAGTCCGCTCGCCCGTGGCGACACCCCGCCTGAGCGGGCTGGGCCTGTTCACGGTGCTGCTGGGCGCGGCACTTCCCCTCATCGACTTCTTCATCGTCAACGTCGCCCTGCCGACGATCGGCAAGGACCTGCACGCGGGCGAGGCCGTCCTCGAACTCGTCGTCGCCGGGTACGGGGTCTCCTACGCCGTCCTGCTCGTCCTCGGCGGCCGGTTGGGCGACCTCTTCGGCCGCCGTCAGTTCTTCCTCGGCGGGATGGCGGCCTTCGGGCTGACCTCGCTGGCCTGCGGCCTGGCCCCGAACGCCTGGACGCTGGTCGTGGCACGCGTCGCGCAGGGCGCGGCCTCCGCGGCGATGCTGCCGCAGGTGCTCGCCACCATCCAGGCGGCGACCAGCGGGCAGCGCCGCGCCAAGGCGATGAGTCTGTACGGCGCGACCGCCGGACTGTCCATGGTGGCCGGGCAGATCCTCGGCGGTGTGCTGGTGGCCGCGGACATCGCAGGCACCGGCTGGCGTTCGGTGTTCCTCGTCAACATCCCGGTGGTGGTCGTCGGCCTGGTCCTGGCCGCGCGGGCCGTCCCGGAGACCCGCTCGCCGCGCCCGGAGCCCGTGGACGGCCCCGGTACCGTTCTGCTCGCGGTGTCGCTGCTGACCCTGCTCGTACCGCTCACCGAGGGCCGCGCGGCGGGCTGGCCGCTGTGGACCTGGCTGGCGCTGGCTGCCTTCCCGTTCGCGGCTTGGGCGTTCTACGCCGTGGAGCGCCGGGAGGACCGGCTCGGCCGTACTCCGCTGGTGCCGCCGAGCCTGTTCGCGCTGGTGTCGCTGCGCCGTGGACTGGCGATGATCGTGCCGTTCTCGATCGGCTTCAGCGGGTTCATGTTCGTGATCGCGGTGGCACTGCAGCGGGGCGCCGGGCTGGGTCCGGTTCCCGCCGGTTTCGCGCTCGCCCCGTTGGCGCTGTCGTTCTTCGCGGTCTCGCTGTGCGGGCCCCGGCTGGTCGCCCGCTTCGGTACACGGGTGGTGACCGCGGGCGGGCTGATCCAGGCGGCCGGTCTGGTGCTGATCGCGCTCGCCGCCTGGCGCTCGTGGCCCCATCTGGGCGTGACGGAGCTGCTGCCGGGTGCGGCGGTGGCCGGCGCGGGCCAGGCCCTCCAACTCCCCGTCCTGCTGCGGATCGTGCTGTCCGAGGTGCCCTCGGCGCGGGCGGGCGTCGGCAGCGGCGTGATGGCCACGACCCAGCAGTCGGCACTGGCCCTGGGCGTGGCGACGCTCGGCTCGCTCTTCCTGGCCCTGGTGCCCGGGATGGGCATGCGGGACGCACTGGTGATCACGCTCCTGACCCAGCTGGCCACCGTGGCCCTGACGGTCGCCCTGAGCCTGCGGCTACCGCGCACGATCCGCTGATTCCCAGCACACAGCCGAGAACGGGCGCATATAAAGGGCTGCATGACAGCACTGGACTGGAAGCTGGTAGTCGACACGCGCAACGCCCCCGTCCTGGCGGACTTCTGGGCGGCGGCGCTGGCGTACGAGGTGGAGGACAACAGCGCCCTGATCACCCGCCTGTTGACGGCGGGGCAACTTCCCGAGGCGGCGGTGGCGGAACACAACGGCAGCCGCGTCTTCCGGGGCTTCGCGGCGATCCGGCACCCCGACGACCCGTACGACGAGGCCACGGGCATCGGCCGGGGTCGCCGCATACTCTTCCAGGACGTGCCCGAGCCGAAACCCGCGAAGAACCGACTGCACATCGACGTCCACGCAGGCCCGGACGCCCGCGACGCCACGGTGGCACGCCTGGAGACCCTGGGCGCGATGCGCGTCGAGGAGGTGGACAAGGGCCCGGCGGGCCACTGGTGGCTCATGCGCGACCCGGAGGGCAACGAGTTCTGCGTGGCATAGGCGGACGAGCCCCGACGCACAACGCAACGCCGGGCGGGCTGGATCGGCTCCAGCCCGCCCGGCGTTGCGGTCAGGTTCCTGCTCAGCAGCCCAGGAGGCGGCTGGCCAGGTAGCCCTCGATCTGGTCGAGGGAGACGCGCTCCTGCTTCATCGTGTCGCGCTCACGCACCGTCACCGCGTTGTCGTCCAGCGTGTCGAAGTCGACCGTCACGCAGTACGGCGTGCCGATCTCGTCCTGGCGGCGGTAGCGGCGGCCGATGGCGCCCGCGTCGTCGAACTCGATGTTCCAGTGCTTGCGCAGAGCCTGGGCCAGGCCCTTGGCCTTCGGGGACAGCTCCGGGTTCCGGGACAGCGGCAGCACGGCCACCTTCACCGGCGCCAGGCGGTGGTCCAGGCGCAGCACCGTGCGCTTCTCCATCTTGCCCTTGGCGTTCGGGGCCTCGTCCTCGACGTAGGCGTCCAGGAGGAACGCCAGCATCGTGCGGCCGACACCGGCCGCCGGCTCGATGACGTACGGGGTCCAGCGCTCGCCGGCTTCCTGGTCGAAGTAGGAGAGGTCCTGGCCGGAGCCCTTGGCGTGCGCGGAGAGGTCGTAGTCCGTGCGGTTGGCGACACCCTCCAGCTCACCCCACTCCGAGCCGCCGAACTGGAAGCGGTACTCGATGTCGGCGGTGCGCTTGGAGTAGTGGGAGAGCTTCTCCTTCGGGTGGTCGTACCAGCGCATGTTCTCCTCGCGCAGGCCGAGACCCGTGTACCAGTTCCAGCGCTCCTGCATCCAGTACTCGTGCCACTTCTCGTCCTCGCCCGGCTTGACGAAGAACTCCATCTCCATCTGCTCGAACTCGCGGGTGCGGAAGATGAAGTTGCCCGGCGTGATCTCGTTGCGGAACGACTTGCCCATCTGCGCGATGCCGAACGGCGGCTTGCGGCGCGAGGTCTGCTGGACCTGGGCGAAGTTGGTGAAGATGCCCTGCGCGGTCTCGGGGCGCAGGTACGCGATCGAGCCGCTGTCCTGCGTCGGGCCGAGGTGCGTGGAGAGCAGGCCCGAGAACTGCTTGGGCTCGGTGAACTGGCCCTTGTTGCCGCAGTTGGGGCAGTTGATGTCCGCGAGGCCGTTCTCCGGGAGGCGCTTGTGCTTGGCCTCGTACGCCTCTTCCAGGTGGTCGGCGCGGAAACGCTTGTGACAGGCGGTGCACTCGGTGAGCGGGTCGGTGAAGGTGGCGACGTGACCGGAGGCCACCCAGACCTCGGTCGCCAGGATCACCGAGGAGTCGATACCGACGACGTCCTCGCGAGACGTCACCATGTAGCGCCACCACTGGCGCTTGAGGTTCTCCTTGAGCTCGACACCCAGCGGTCCGTAGTCCCAGGCGGCGCGCTGGCCGCCGTAGATCTCGCTGCAGGGGAATACGAAGCCACGGCGCTTGCTCAGGCTGACGATGGTGTCGATCTTGTCGGCGGCCACGGTGCTCTCTTCATTACGACGACGGGCGACGAAGCGACTGCTACGGAGCGTTGCTTCAGAGCTGTGCTTCAGAGCTGAATGCTTCAGGTTACCGGCGGGGCCTCCCCTTCAATCAAATCGGTTGGGCACCCGCGGGACCTCGGGGGCGCCCCGGGGTCACACCTGAGGGCTTGTTGACAACGGTTTCCATTTTTGTTGAAAATGAGTGTCATGAACGTACGACGCCGCCTCATAGCCGGGACCGCTCTCGCGGTGGCCACCGCGCTGGGCCTCGGTGCTCTCACCGGCTGCTCCTCCAGCGCGGCCACGGACAGCGACGGCAGGTTCGACGTCGTCGCGTCCTTCTACCCGATGGCCTTCCTCGCCGAGCAGATCGGCGGGAAGTACGTCCACGTCACCAGTCTCACCCAGCCCGGCCAGGAGCCGCACGACCTGGAGATCAGCTTCAGGCAGACCGTGCAGCTCGAGAAGTCCGACGCCGTGCTGTACCTCAAGGGGCTGCAGCCCGCCGTCGACGAAGCGGTGGCCCAGTCCGGAGTCAGGACGAAGATCGACGCCGCCTCCCTGACCTCCCTGGAGCAGCACGGCACCGAGGTGGGCGGCCACGCGGCGGACCATGACACCCACGAGGGCGAGGAGCCCGGCGGCAAGGACCCCCACATCTGGCTCGACCCGGTCCGCTACGCCGAGGTCGCCAAGGGCGTCGGCAAGGCCTTCGAGAAGGCCGACCCCCAGCACTCGGACGCGTACCGGAAGAACACCGACGCGCTCGTCAGGAAGCTCGACGACCTCAACGGCCAGTTCGAGCAAGGCCTGAAGAACACCAGGAGCAAGGTCTTCATCACCACGCACGCCGCCTTCGGCTACCTCGCCGAGCGCTACGGGCTCACCGAGGAGGCCGTGAGCGGCCTGGACCCGGAGTCCGAGCCCAGCGCCGCCCGTGTCAGGGACCTTCAGAAGATGGCGAAGGCCGACGGCGTCTCCACCGTCTTCTACGAGACGCTCGTCAGCGACAAGACCGCGAAGACCATCGCCGAGGACGCGAACCTGAGGACGGATGTCCTCGACCCGATCGAGGGCATCACCGACCGGTCCCGCGGCAGCGACTACTTCCAGGTCATGGAGGCCAACCTCAAGGCACTGCAGACCGCCCTGGGAACCAAGTGATCGTCATGGAGGACGTCATGGAAGAGGCCGTCATACGCTTGCGCGGCGCACGCGCCGACCTGGGCGCGCGCCCCGTGCTGCGCGGCATCGATCTCACCGTGCACCGCGGTGAGGTCGTCGCGCTGCTCGGCGCGAACGGCTCGGGCAAGTCGACCGCCGTGCGCAGCATCATCGGCCAGGTGCCGCTGAGCGCCGGCGAGATCGAACTGTTCGGTACCCCGCGGCGTCGCTTCCGCGAGTGGCGGCGCGTCGGGTACGTGCCGCAGCGCACGACCGCCGCGGGCGGGGTGCCCGCCACGGTGACCGAGGTCGTCTCCTCCGGTCGACTGTCGCGCGCCCGCTTCGGCGTCCTGCGCAAGGCCGACCACGAGGCCGTACGACGGGCCCTGGAGCAGGTCGGCATGGCGGACCGGGCGAAGGACTCGGTGGGTGCCCTGTCCGGCGGCCAGCACCAGCGCGTCCTGATCGCCCGCGCGCTCGCCTCCGAGCCCGAACTGCTGATCATGGACGAGCCGATGGCGGGCGTCGACCTGGCGAGCCAGGAGGTCCTCGCCGAGACGCTGAAGGGCCAGGTGGCCGCCGGAGTGACCGTACTGCTGGTGCTGCACGAGCTGGGCCCCCTGGAGCCCTTGATCGACCGCGCGGTCGTCCTGCGCGACGGCTGCGTCCTGCACGACGGCCCGCCCCCGAAGGCCGTGGGCCAACACGCCCTGCCCGGCCACGACCATGTACACCCGCACGACGCCGCGGGCACCGAACCGATCCGCACGGGACTGCTGAGCTGATGGACTTCCTGAACTACGCCTTCATGCAGCGGGCGCTCCTGGCCGCCGTCCTGGTCGGCATCATGGCCCCCGCCGTCGGTATCTACCTCGTGCAGCGCCGCCAGGCCCTGATGGGCGACGGAATCGGCCATGTGGCGATGACCGGCGTCGGCCTCGGCTTCCTGCTGTCCACCTCGCCGGTGTGGATGGCGACGGCCGTCTCGATCCTCGGTGCCGTGCTGATGGAACTGATCCGCTGGTACGGCAGGACGCGCGGCGACATCGCCCTCGCGATGCTGTTCTACGGCGGTATGGCCGGTGGCGTGATGTTCATCAACCTCGCGCCGGGCGGCTCGAACGCGAACCTGACGTCGTACCTGTTCGGCTCGCTGTCGACGGTGTCGCAGTCGGACGTCGTCGCGATCTGCCTGCTGGCGGCCTTCGTGGTCCTGGTCACCCTCGGTCTGCGCCGACAGCTCTTCGCGGTCAGCCAGGACGAGGAGTTCGCGCGGGTGACCGGTCTGCCGGTGCGGGCGCTGAACCTGCTGACGGCGGTCATGGCGGCGGTGACGGTGACGGTCGCGATGCGGGTCGTCGGTCTGCTGCTGGTCTCCGCCCTGATGGTGGTCCCGGTGGCGGCGGCGCAGCAGTTGAGCCGCAGCTTCGCGGCGACCTTCGCGATCGCGGTCGCCATCGGCGTGACCGTCACCCTCGGCGGCACGATCACGTCGTACTACCAGTACGTGCCGCCCGGCGCGACGATCGTGCTGATGACGATCGCCGCGTTCATCGCGCTGACGGCCCTCGCCACGCCGCTGGCCCGCCGCCGCGCCCGAGCGGTCGCCGCGGCGCAGGCCACCGGGGACCCGGCGGAGTGCGCGATTCCGGCTCCCCAGGGGGCGAGTGACGAGGCAAGAGTCTGACTGCGCACAGTCCGGGCTGGCACAATGGCCCGGCAGGCGCAGATGCAAGGAGGCAACGGTGACGACCGCCGGCCCGCCCGTACGGGGACGATCCACCCGCCAGCGTGCCGCCGTGGCTGCGGCGCTCGACGAGGTCGACGAGTTCCGCAGCGCGCAGGAGCTCCACGACATGCTCAAGCACAAGGGCGACTCGGTCGGACTCACCACGGTCTACCGCACCTTGCAGTCCCTTGCCGACGCGGGCGAGGTCGACGTCCTGCGCACCTCCGACGGTGAGTCGGTCTACCGCCGCTGCTCGACCGGCGAACACCACCACCACCTGGTCTGCCGCGTGTGCGGCAAGGCGGTCGAGGTCGAGGGTCCCGCGGTGGAGAAGTGGGCCGAGGCGATCGCCGCGGAGCACGGCTACGTCAACGTGGCGCACACGGTGGAGATCTTCGGGACGTGCGCGGAGTGCGCGCGGGCCGCGGCCGAGAGCTGAACGGGATCAGACGCGGGGCAGGTGGCGGTCCAGGAGGGCGCGCAGCCTGTCCACGTCCTGCGGGGCACGCAGCCCACGCTTGGGCAGCACCTCCACCAGCAGGATGTTCGGGTCGCGGCTGAGCAGCACCACATGGTCGCGGGTCTCGCGGTAGCCACGGAAGACCGACCAGCGCTGTACGAGCGTGACGTACGCGGTCTCGGCCGTGACCCCGGTGTCGGTCACGGCGGTGCGGTACTCGCCCTGCCACGCGACGGTGCGCAGGGCGTGGTGGGCCTGGAGATGCGGGATCGACCAGAACACGGCGGAGCAGAAGAGCGCGACCACCGCCGAGAGCACCGACGTCTTCTCCGAGGTCACGGCCTGCACGGCGAACACCAGGAACAGCACCGCGAAACCCCACCGGGCCAGATGCAGCCGCCGTCTGCGCTCACGCACCATGACGCCGGCGAGCACGTCAGCGCGCGTCGGCCGGTAGACCAACTCGACGATGTCCTGCCGTTCGTCCCGCCCCATGTCCATGACCATGAGGCGGGATCCTAGTGCCTCGGCAGGCAACGTTTGCCCGTGAAGGAGCGGCGTCCGGTGCGTGCTCTCGGCGTGCCGGCCGGAAGCCCTCGTACTGGATGTACTTGGGTTTTCGGCCGGTGCGGCGAGAGTGCGTGCCGGGCGTCGCGACGGGGCGAACGTTGCCTGCCGGGGTGCTGACGAAGGGACTCAGTCCTCTTGCCGGCCCTCCATGGCCAGCAGTTCCTCGTTCGGGATCGCCCCGCCGAAGCGGCGGTCGCGGGAGGCGAACTCCAGGCACGCCCGCCACAGGTCACGCCGGTCGAAGTCGGGCCACAGCACGTCCTGGAAGACCATCTCGGCGTAAGCGCTCTGCCAGATCAGGTAGTTGGAGGTGCGCTGCTCGCCGCTCGGCCGCAGGAACATGTCCACGTCCGGCATGTCCGGGTAGTACAGGTACTTTGCGAGGGTCTTCTCCGTGACCTTCGACGGGTCGAGCCGGCCCGCCTTCACGTCCTCCGCCAGGGCCTGCGCCGCGTCCGCGATCTCGGCACGGCCGCCGTAGTTCATGCAGAAGTAGAGCGTGAGCTTGTCGTTGTCCTTGGTCTGCTCCTGGGCGACCTGGAGTTCCTTGGCGACCGACTTCCACAACTTGGGCATCCGGCCCACCCAGCGCACCCGGATGCCGAGCTCGTCGAGCTGGTCGCGGGACTTGCGGATGAAGTCACGGTTGAAGTTCATCAGGAAGCGCACCTCGTCCGGGGAGCGCCGCCAGTTCTCGGTGGAGAAGGCGTACAGCGAGATGTTCCCGACGCCCATCTCGATCGCGCCCTGAAGCACGTCCACGACGCGCTCGGCGCCGACCTTGTGTCCCTCGGTGCGCGGCAGCCCGCGCTCCTTGGCCCACCGGCCGTTCCCGTCCATGACGATCGCCACATGGTTCGGGACCAGCTCGCCGGGGAGCTTGGGCGGGCGAGCCCCGGACGGGTGCGGCTCCGGCGTGCTGTACTCACGGCGCTGGCGCCCCAGGATCCCGCGTACGGCCATGTGCTCTCGTCTCCTCTTACGTGCCTACTTCTCTACGTACCGTAGCGAGCGAAGCCCGCGCTCCAGGTGCCAGTGCAGATACGCGGACACCAGGCCGCTCCCCTCCCGGACGTACCGCGGCTCGCACGCGTCCGCGGTCCCCCAGTCGCCCGTCAGCAGCGCGCCGAGCAGTTCGAGGGCCTGGGGCGAGGGTACGACGCTGCCGGGCACCCGGCAGTCGACGCACACGGACCCGCCGGACGCCACGGAGAAGAACCGGTTGGGTCCGGGCATACCGCACTTCGCGCAGTCGCCGAAGCTGGGCGCGTAACCGTTGACGGCGAGGGAGCGCAGCAGGAAGGCGTCGAGGACGAGGTGCGGCGCGTGCTCACCACGGGCGAGGGTACGCAGCCCGCCGACGAGCAGCAGATACTGCTGGACCGCCGGCTCCCCCTCGTGATCGGTGAAGCGCTCGGCGGTCTCCAGCATGGCGGTGCCGGCGGTGTAGCGGGCGTAGTCGGTCACGATCCCGCCACCGTAGGGGGCTATGGTCTCGCTCTGCGTGCACAGCGGCAGCCCGCGCCCGACCAGCTCGCTCCCCCGCGCGAAGAACTGCACGTCCACGTGTGAGAAGGGCTCCAGCCGGGCCCCGAACTTCGACTTGGTCCGCCGTACCCCGCGCGCCACGGCACGTACGCGTCCGTGCCCGCGCGTGAGCAGCGTGATGATCCGGTCCGCCTCACCCAGCTTCTGGGTGCGCAGCACGATGCCGTCGTCGCGGAACAGACTCATGGGAGCCATTCTCGCCTACGCGGGGCGCGCCCCGGGCCCCCGCTCGTCGGGGTGCGCGCTTCAGGGCACCTCACCGCGGCTGCGGGCGTTGGCGTACGCGGTCGCCGCGCGGAGGCGCTCCATCTGTGTGGCGGGGCGCACACAGTCCGGCTCGACATCCCACTCCCTGCCCCCGCCGAACGGCCTGAGCTGTACGTAGGGACTCTCGTGCCCCATCACCACGCCCACCCTCCCGGTACGGACGTCGACGGCGTACGACCCGATCGGCGGCTTCATCCCGCCTCCGCGGCCCGCTGCGGACGAAGGGCCGCCACGAGCCGGGCGGCGACCTCGACGGAACAGCCGCCCAATTCCACGAGCGGGCAGGGAGCCTCGCGCGCAATACTTGCCAGGTCGAGCCGGAGTGACGGCAAAGCAATTCCGGCGTTCGCGAGCGCCGCCCGCAAATCTTTCACTGTTTCCTCCGCGTCATCGACGCAGCGCGCCGAATGTCGTCCACCGGGTGATACATGTGCTGCAGCCACCCTGCTCCCCTTTCCTTTCGAGCTTTACACTTCGCACCTCCATAGTGACGCTCCGCACCTAAACTCGGGGGTGTCTGTGCCCTACAAGCGCAAGGCAGCGGAGGGACGGTCGCCATGGCCAATGGTTCGCGTCAGGCAGCATGGGAGTTCTTCGGTGCGGAGCTGAAACGACAGCGAGAGGACGCGGGATTCACCCAAGTCGAGCTGGGAGAACGGGTCTTCGTCTCGGGCGGCTATATCGGCCAATTCGAACAGGCTATTCGGAAACCACAGCTGGACGTGGCCCAGCGGATCGACACGGTCCTGCAAACCGAGGGTTTTTTCGAGCGCACATGGCGAAAGCTCATTGATGACAAGCGGTACGCCGATTACTTCGCGGCCGTGGCGGAGATGGCCGCCCAGTTGGACCACATCGCGGAGCTGGCGCGGCGGCGGATGGTCCTTGTGCAGGTGCTGCCGACCAGCGTCGGCGCGTACCCGCTCATGGGACGCATGGTCAGGCTCTTCGAGTTCGAGGACGCGCCGCCGACTGCCTATACAGAGGCGGTGTATTCGGGGAGCCTTCTCGACGATCCGGCCCTGGTGAAGCGTGTGCAGGGGACCTACGATCTGCTGAGGGCCGCCGCGCTGCCGCCGGAGGTGTCCCTCGCCCTGGTCGAGTCGGCGGCGGAGGACTTCAGACGATGCGCGGGTACGACCTGAGCAACGCCCGCTGGCGCAAGAGCACCTACAGCGACGACAACGGCGGCGACTGCGTAGAAGTCGCCCACGACTTCCCCGGCGCCGCCCGCTGGCGCAAGATCACCTACAGCGACGGCAACGGCGGCAGCTGCGTAGAAGTCGCCGACGGAGTCCCCGGTGTCGTACCGGTCCGCGACAGCAAGGTGCCAGGTGGTGCCGTGCTGCTCTTCGGCTCGACGGCGTGGACGGGGTTCATCCGTACGGTGGGGACCGCCCGCCCTTAGGGCCGCGTCAGCCTGAACCTACTCGCTGCTCTCGGCTCGGACACCGAGAGCAGCACTCCGCCGCAACCGCAGCAGAGAACGTCTCCTCTGCTCACCCTGACTGAAGACACCTGGTCTCTCCTGCGGCGCGAAGCCCAGTGGTCTCACTTTGCCGTGCGATACAGGGTGTCCTGGTTTTCGCCGCCGAGCCCCGCGTACGCGTTCACCAGCTTCGGCGTTGCCCCCGGGGCGAGTTCCCGGTCCGCACCGGTCGTGCCGTCCAGGACGACAGGCTCGGACGCCCCGCCGTCCCGGCTGAGCGATGCGTACACGGCGCCATGGAAGGCTGTGACCAGCTCTGGGGCCACCCGGCCCGGGGCTCCGTCGGCGCCGCCGAGCTGCCACAGCCGTTTCCTGCCCGCTGCCTCGTAGGCGGCCAGTTCGCCGCCGACCGTGGTGTGGAAGAAGCAGAAGGTGAGGGACCGCTGGTCGTAGACACAGCGCTGCACCTCGTGCAGGTCCTCACCGATGCCCGGCGCGTCGAGCTCCTTTCCGTCCGAGAGCCGCAGTACCGCTGCCGACCCGTGGTAGCTCCTGTCCAGCACGAACACACTCTGCGTCGAGAACGGCGTTGCCGCGAACTCGGCCGAACGAGCTGCCTCCAGGGCCCGCCACTGCTTGTTGCCCGATCCGGAGTCCAGGGACGCGACGGCCCTGGTGCCGTCGCCCGAGGAATCCACACCGAGCACGTGTGAGCCCTGGACGAGCTGGGCCTCGAAGTCCTGCTGGGTCCACAGCTTCTTCCGGGACTTCAGATCGATGCCGTATGTGTTCGGGGGTGCCAGGGACCCGCCGAGCACGACCACGGCTACATTGCCGCTGATTCCCGCCACATGGCAGAAGTCGCCCCCCACCGTGATTCCGAGCGGGGCCTGCCAGGCGGCTGTGCCCGTCCTGGTGTCCAGCGCGACGAGTTCGTAGGTCGAGGTGTCAGCCGTGGTGCCGGCCCCCTTGGTCACAGTGGGGAAGACCCCCAGTGCGATCCGTTTCCCGCCCGCGGTGCCCAAGGCGGGCGCCCGCCGCTCGCACAACGGGCCTTCCCCCTCCGCACCTGGTTCGCCGTACCGGTCGGGCAGATCCCCCTGCGGCCGGGCGCCCTCGCCCACCTGATGCCCCGTCGCCAGGTCAAGGGCGACGACCGCGCCTGAGTCGGAGGCGTACGTGTATGCCCTGCGCCCGTCCAGGGCGACCGCGTCGACGCCGGCCTTCCCCAAGGGCAGCGAGCCCGTCGACACGAACCTCGTCGGCGGGTCGTGGGCCGTGAGGGCAGCCGGTGTCGGGCTGGCGGTCGCCTTGTCGCTCGGTCTGGTCCGTTCGATCCCTTGCGGAACTGATTCCTTGGCGTCGTCCTCCTTGCCCCCGCAGGCGACCGTCAGCGTCAACAACGCCGCGACGGCGGCCGCTTGACGTCCCCATATGGCACGCATGCCCATTACTGCCCTCTCTGCGATGTGTGAGTCTGTGGCCTACCGGCAGCAGTGCGCGAGAGGACGCAATTGTTGCGCTGCCCCTATAACCCTCGGCACCCCGCTCCCGACCGGCGGGGGGAGGGGCCACGGGGTGGACCGGTGCGGGCACCCGTCCACCCCTCCTCGCGGCTGGAGGCTCGTCGGCGCGGGCCGTCGCCGGCCCACACGCGACCGAGGCCGCCCTGTCGATGAGGTCCCTACCAGGTAGGGCCGGAGCGCGGCTGCTCCGCCTGCCTGCGGGCCTCCGCCTCGGCGAGACGCGCCTGGTACTCGGCCTCCTGCCTGGCCCGGAACTCCGCGTGCTCGCGCTCCGCGCGCTGGCGGGCCTCTTCGAGGATCCGCACTTCGTCGTCGCTCAGGGGCATGACGTTCTCCCGTCTGTCTGGGTGGGGCAGTGGGTTCGCACGTGAGGGTTCGCATGTGCTCGGCCCTCGGAACCGAGTTTTCACAGCGGGAAGTTTGTTGCGTAAGCCCTGCTCAGAGATGAAAAAAACCACCTGCTGCCGTCGCGCGACGTGAAACGGTCTTGTCGGCGCCGCGCCGGTCCCGGTTGAGTGCGTATTCGGCAAGCACGGGGGAAGGGGCGGCGCCGCCGCCTGGGCAGGGGTGAGGGATGGGACGCCAGGAGAAGCCGCTGGATCCGGACGCGGGGCCGGTGGCACGATTCGCTCACGAACTGCGCCGACTGCGCCGCCAGGCCGGCGGGCCGACCTACGCGGCGATGGCCCGCAGGTCCGGCTACTCGGTGGCGACGCTGTCACGGGCGGCCGCGGGTGAACAGCTGCCCTCGCTGCCGGTCGTACGGGCCTACGCGACAGCCTGCGGCGCGGACCCCGCGGAGTGGGAGAAGCGCCGGCACGCCGTGTCCGAAGAGCTGGTCGCGTCGCAGAACGAGGCGGACGACGCCCCGTCCCCCTACCGTGGGCTGGTCCGGTTCGAGCCCGGTGATCAGGAACTGTTCTTCGGCCGCGACGAACTGAGCGCCGAACTCGCCGCCCTGGCGCACGAGCACCGCGTGATCGCCGTGCTCGGCCCCTCCGGCAGCGGCAAGTCCTCCCTGCTGCGCGCCGGACTGGTTCCCCGTCTCCGTCAGCCCCCGCAGACCGAACCCCCCGGGCCGCCCCCGGCGGCGGTGCGCATTCTCACCCCTGGAGGGCGGCCCCTGAACGGTCACCGACCTGCGTTCATCCCCGCGGACGGCGAGGGGGAGACCTGGGTGATCGTGGACCAGTTCGAGGAGATCTTCACCCTGTACGCCGACCCCGCCCAGCGCCTGGCCTTCATCGAGACCTTGCTGACGGCACGGCAGGACGACAGCCGGCTGCGCGTGGTACTCGGCATCCGGGCCGACTTCTACGCTCGTTGTCTCGAACACCCGGAGCTGGCGGACGTGATCCGCAGGGCCGCTCTGCCGGTCGGACCGATGACCGAGGCGGAACTGCGTCAGGTGATCAACAAACCGGCGGCCCTGCACGGCCTGGTCGTCGAACGCGCCCTGACCGCCCGCCTGCTCAAGGAGATCGCCGCCGAGCGCAGTGCGCTGCCGCTGCTTTCCCATGTGCTGCTGGAGACCTGGCGCCGACGCCGCGGTCGCACCCTCACCCTCGAAGCGTACGAGCAAGCCGGCGGGCTCCAAGGATCCGTAGCGCAGACCGCGGAAGCCGCCTATGCCCGGCTCGACGCCGACCGGCAGCGCACGGCCCGCGGAATCCTGCTGCGCCTGGTCACACCGGGTGAAGGCGCCCCGGACACCCGGCGCCCGACGACGCGTGCCGAACTCGAGGACACCGGCCCCGAGGCCGGGCAGGTCCTCGAGCACCTCGGCCACAGCCGCCTCCTCACGCTCGGTCACGAAGGCGTCGGCCTCGCCCACGAGGCACTGATCGGCGGCTGGCCACGGCTCGCGCGATGGATCGAGGAAGACCGCGAACGCCTCCGCCTCCACCGCCGCCTCACCGAGGCCGCCGATCGGTGGGACACGTCGGGCCGTGATGCGGGAGCGCTCCTGCGCGGCACTCCGCTGACGACCGCCGCCCAGGCCTTTGCAGCGCCCGAACACAAGAGCACCCTCAACGGCGTCGAAAGCGACTTCCTGGCGCGGAGCATGACGGCTTCGCGCAGGCGGACACGGCTGAGGCGCGTAACGGCGGCCGCACTGGTCGTCCTCGTGGTCTTCTCGGTGCTGGGGACGACGCTCGCCCTGCAACAAAACCGCGCCAAGAACGAGCAACGGACCCAGAACGCGGCCCGCCGCACCGTCACCGTCGCCGACAGCCTACGAACCAGCGCCCCCACGCTGGCCGGACGGCTCAGCATCGCGGCATGGCGGCTCGCCCAGACCCGCGAAAGCCACGCCGCCCTCCTCGCGGCTCTCGGACAGGCGGTCGAGCCGGACTTCACTCCACTGTCCCAGAACCTTGAGACCTCACACGCCTCACTGAGTCCCGACGGCACCACACTGCGGGTCCAGCAGGGAGAACAGGTGCAGGAATGGGACGTGGCGACCCGCAGGAGGACGAGCACGTACGCTCTCCGCGGCGCCTCCACGACCTACAGCAGCGCGGACCCCGGCTTGGACGAGAGCACGTCACTGTCGCCGGGCTGGGCTGTATGGAGCCCGGACGGTCGACAGGCCGCCGCCCTGGCCCCCGGCAGCGAAGGCATTGCCGTATGGGACGTACGCACGGGAGCACGCCACACACTCCCGAGCCGCAGGACGGACACGCTCTGGCAGATCGCCATGGCGAACGGAGGCCGTCGCATCGCCCTGGCGATGTACGAACGCACGGAACTCTGGGACCTGCCGAGCAAGCGGCTGCTTCTGACCCTGCCCGACGGCCGGACAGGGGACGGCGCCATCGCCGTGAGCCGCGACGGCCGTCTGCTGGCACGATGCGGAAAGGGAGACCGCGTCGAACTCCGGCACATACCCGACGGGAGAATCCTTCCCCTCAAGCCCCTCACCGTGCAGGAGATACCCAGGCCCTCCTGCCGGCCGGGCACCCTTCAGTTCAGCCCCGACGGCCGGACCCTGTCCGTACTGAGGGACACAGGCATCGAACGGATCGACACGGTCACCGGACGGACCTTGGACCAACTCACACAAGCCGGGCTGACAGAGGTGTCCTTCAGCCCGGACTCCCGATTCATCGCCGGTGTCACGAACGACGAGCTGCTGCTGTGGCGCAACACCCGCGCCCCGCATGACCCGGTTGCCGCATCCGGCGACGAGGTCGGCCTCCCTGTGCTGAAGATGTTCCTGCCCAGGGACAGACCCTACGCGGTACGAGTTGACGTCGCCGCCGGCGCCATCCGCTATCTGGGCTCGGCGGGACGCACCGTGCGGACGGTGAACGCACGCAGTGCTCTCACGGCGGTCTGGGACGACACGAGCGGGGAAGCCGTACGTTTCAGCCCCAGCGGAAACACCATGGCAGTTCCCAGGATCACCGACCGGGATCTGTCCTTCGAACTGCGCGAGAGCGGCCACAGCAGGCTTCTGGGCACGACTGGCAAGGTGAGCTTCCGCCCGGGCGGCGTCATCCGGGCGGTGGCCTCCTTCAGCCCCGACGGCCGGTTCTTCGCCTTCGCAGGTGTCCGTATGACGCTCGAGGCCCCGGATCCCGCCGACGCGTCACACATCCGGGTCTGGGACGTCAAAGCCCGACGGCCAGTGGCGGACCTGCCGCTCCCAGGAGGTCAGGACCCACCCGACTCCCTCGCGATGGTGAACACCACAGGAGCACCGGTGGTCCACGCCCTGCTCTCCGGATCGGTATGGGACCTGACGCACGGCAGACAACTCACACGCTTCTCGGAAGGAACGGGTGCGAGCTGGATCGCCGCGCACCCTCACCTGCCCTTGCTGGCGCTCAACGACGGAACTGTCCTGCAACTGCCGCGGGGCCGAGTGCTTCGCCACCGAACCGAACGCAACTTCAGCCAGGCCATGGCCTACAGCCCCAGCGGCGACCTGCTCGCCACAGCCGACGGAGCCGGTCGCGTTCTCCTCCACGACGGCACGACGAATGCCCCGCAGGGAGTGCTGAGCGACGGCCTCTCGGACGGCCCCGACGGCAACCTTCTGCCCATCACCGCCATCGCGTTCTCCCCGGACGGGCAGACGCTGGCCGTCGGAAACCCCGTCGGCCGCGTCCGGCTGTGGGACCTCCCCTCCCGCACCCCGCTCGGCGCCCCCCTGCCCACAGGCGGCGACAGCGTGCGAGGCCTCGCCTTCTCCCCGGGCGGCCAGACCCTCTACGCACAAGGAGCGCACACCCCTCTGCGCGCCTACCTGCTCTCCCCCGAGCGCCTCGCCACCGACCTGTGCGCACGCTTCGGCTCCCTCACCCGCGCGCAGTGGACCACCTACATTCCTGACCAGCTGTACCGCCCCACCTGCTTGCACCGTCGGACCTCTGGGCGCAAATGATCTCCGGAAGCCGCCGCCCCGACCCCCCGGTGCCTATCCGACCGACACCAGCCCCGCCTCATACGCGATGATCACCAGTTGCACGCGGTCCCTGGCGTCCAGCTTGGTCAGCAGCCGCGTCAGGTACGTCTTCGCCGTGGCCACGCTGATGTACAGCTCGGCGGCTATCTCCGCGTTCGACAGGCCGCTGCCCACCAGGGTCAGGACCTCCCGCTCCCGGTCCGTGACGGCCGTCAGGTCGCGGCGGTTGCGGGCCGGTTCCGGGCGGGCCGCGAAGTCCTGGATCAGGCGGCGGGTCACGCTCGGCGCGATCAGTGCGTCACCGGACGCGACCACCCGTACCGCCCCGATGATGTCGTCCAGCGCCATGTCCTTCACCAGGAACCCGGACGCGCCCGAGCGCAGCGCCCCGTACACGTACTCGTCGTCGTCGAAGGTCGTCAGGACCACGACCCTCGTGTCCGCCGAGCCCTCCGTGATGCGGCGCGTCGCCTCAATGCCGTCCATCTCCGGCATGCGGATGTCCATCACGACCACGTCGGGGGCGAGTTCCTCGGTCAGGGACACCGCCTCCGCTCCCGTGGCCGCCTCCCCCACCACCTCCACGTCCTCGATGTCGGCCATGACCATGCTCAGCGCCGTACGGATCAGCTGCTGGTCGTCGGCGAGTACCACCCGGACCGTCATCGCGCACCTGCCGGCAACGGAAGCCGCGCCGCCACCCGGAAGCCGCCCTCGGGGCGCGGTGCCGCGCTGAACTGGCCGTGCAGCAGCGTCACCCGCTCACGCATGCCCGCCAGACCGAAGCCCGTGTCCGTGGACTTGCCGCGGCCCCGGCCGTCGTCCGTGACCTCCAGCGCGAGTTCCTCCTCGCCGTAGTCCACGGTCACCTGGCACGCGTGCGTGCCCGAGTGCCGTACGACGTTGGTGACCGACTCCTGGATGATCCGGAACGCCGACAGGTCGATGTCCGGCGGGAGTCGCCGTGGCTCGCCCCGTCGCCGTACCTCGACGCGCACTCCTGCCGCGGTCGTCGCCGCGGCCAGCCGGTCCACGTCGTCCAGTCCAGCGGGCTGCACCGCGGCAGCCGTGCCGTCCTCGTGCCCCGCGTCGGCGGTCCGCAGCGCGACCAGCATCCGCCGCAGCCCTGCCAGCGTCTCCCGGCCCGTCGTCTCCACCGCCCGCATCGCCTCGCGTGCCGCCTCCGGCTGGGTCGACGCCACCCGGGTCGCGGCTCCCGCCTGAAGGGCGATGATGCCGATGCTGTGCGCCACCGTGTCGTGCATCTCACGGGCTATGCGCAGCCGTTCGGCGGTCACCGCCTGCGCCGCCGTCTGGGCGCTCATCCGTTCCACGTGCTCACGGACCTGGTGCGCGGAGGTGCCGAGCAGCCAGGCGATCACGGTGACCAGCGCCACGGCCAGCTCCGCCGAGATATTGGCGTCCCACCCGCACAGCAGCCTCGTGGCGATGTACACGACCAGGGTGCCCACTCCCAAGGCCAGGGCCACGCCGGCGGTGCGGCGCGGCCGGGCCGACGCGATGAAGTACAGCGCCACGATCGGCGTCAGGTACTGCGCCATCGGCAACCCGCCCGCCCCCAGGGTTGTGGTCTCGACGACCGGGGCCAGGATCAGCCAGGTCAGTGCCGCGAGCGGTCGCCGCTCGAGCAGCCGGGCACCCAAGAGCACCATGGCGGTGGACAGCGCATGGAACAGCAGGCCGTCCCAGCGGTACAGCTGGACCGCCGGCCATGTGTCCGGTGCCCACTCACCAGGCAGCCTGACCCGCGCCAGGAGCGTGAGCAGCATGCTCGTACACCAGACGAGCACGATCCATGCGCCGGGCGGCACACGCTTGAGCAGAGGCAACGGCGAAGTGGCGTGCATGCCGTGATCGTAGGTCCGACCCGGCCGGTGGTCATCGTGCCGAGGATGTACGACCACGGTCGACAACCCGCCCCCGGCACTGTCAGCGACGGAGCGATGTCCCGCATCCCCCGCCCACGCGACCGTGGTCCCCGTGATCGAAGCCCGGCACAGCGCGACGACCATGGTCCTCTCCGTGTTCGTCCTGCTGTTCCTGCCTTCCTTCATCACCGAGCGTTACCACTGAACGGCCTGCGTCAGGAACGCGCTCCCGCTCAACGCCTGGGCCCGCCTCGTCGACATCGAGTACGGCCATCGGCCGTACACCCTGGTCCCCCTGTACCCGACGACGGTGAAGGGTGGCTGGATCGTGTTCGGCGCGTGGGCGTTGGTGGCGGCCGTCGTCGCGGTGGTCACCGTGGACCGCCGCGATGTGTGAGGCGCGCGGCGGGGTCAGCCGGACGTGGCGGTGGGCTCGGGCTGGGGGTCCGGATCGGCGGGCCCGCTGGCCTCCCAGAGCACGTTGAACCGGTTGACCCGCTCCTCGACATGCTCCCGCTTCATCTTCAGCGTGGTCTTGGCGGGCACGACCCGCACATCCGGCTCCGTCTCGTAGCACAGTTCACTGTCGAAGATGATGAAGTCGTTCAACGGGGTCACCTGGGCGCTGGGTTCCAGCAGCGACTGGACCGCGATCCGCGCGTCGATGCCGAACCGGCGCTGCGTCGCGCAGATCCTCTCCAGGCTCTCGGTGACGTCGTCCGGCCCCTCCACGAGGAACAACCGCCGTATCTCCACCCCGCGCTTCTTGATCGCGTCTCCCTGCGCGGCCAGATAGCGCTTCGCGGGCTCGCTGGACCAGAAGTCCCGGTCCACGTCGGTGCTGGTCGCGTAGAGCGTGCTCTTCGCGCACCTGGTGAGGTCGATCAGCCACTCGTGGTTCTCGCCCGGACAGTCCGCGCTGCCGTTGCTGAGGCTCTCCATCAGCGAGGCGAGGCGGGCGATCTCCTCCTGGGCGAAGGTCTTCACGATCTCCGAGCCCTGCTCGCCGACCTGTGTGTACTTGCGGGCCAGCCGGGTCACCCCGTCGGAACGCAGCACCGAACGGTCCACCTGACTGAACAGCTCCGTCGCGTCGTTGATCTTGGCGAAGCGGTCGTCGACCACCGCGAGCATCTCCGCGTGGTGGCCGCCCAGACGGTCCTTCATCTCACGGATGCGTTTCTTCTGGCCCTCCTCCATCGCCTCCAGCCGTTCCTCGAACTCCACGAGGTACTGGATGATCAGTGCCGCGCCGCCCAGGACGACGGACACGGTCAACTGCCACACCTGGTTCTTGTCCTGGTCCAGGACGTTGGTCAGCACATAGGTGCCGGTCGCCACCAGGATGGTGATCAACGTTCTCTTGAGCAGCTTCGCCGTCTGCGGCTCGTCCCGGTTTCTCGGCGCGGCCCGCACTTCCCCTGACGATGCTCCGCTCATGTCGTCCTCCCCCGTCGGGTGTGTCATCGGTGCCGCCCCCCTTAGCGAGTGCTCAGCGCCTCGTGCAGCAACGGCACGGTCTGGACGGCCAGTTGGTCACGGATGCGCTGGACCAGGGTCTGCCACTGGCGAGTGAACCCCGGCTCCCGTTCCAGCACGTCCCACAGATGGCCCAGTGTGTGGTCCACGTGCGCGCGCGGCATCCACAGATGCAACAGGTGGTCGACGGCCGGGCGCAGCGCGAGGACGGCGGCAGGGCCGTTCGTCGCTCCGAGTCGGCTGTTGTCCAGCATGTGCACGACGGTCGTCAGCAGCCAGTCGTGCAGGGCGAGGTCCTCGCACAGTCCCGCGGCCGTGGCGGCCGGGATGTTCTCCGGCAGCCTGAGGGACACGGTCCGCAGCCCGTCCTCGGCGAGGGTGAATCGTTCCAGGGACGGGCCCTCGCCGGCCGGGGCGCGCCGCGCGGCCCAGCGCAGGTGGGTGCGCCGGGACTTGAAGGGTGCCTTGTGGTCGAGCAGCGGATGGCGCAGCAACTGGGCGAGCAGGCCCTCGGCGATCATTCCCAGGTCCAGTTCGCCGCGCCCACCTCCGCGCAGCACACCTTCGGCGGTGGCCTGTTCGGGGAGCTTTCCGAGGGGTTCGACGAGACCGGGCCGGACGAGGTAGTGGCCCCAGGGCCGGCGCAGGTCGGGACCGCCGGCCGGGGCACTGAAGTAGGCCGTGGCCTGCAGGAGGCGGCCCTCGGTGAGCGCGGCGCGGGCGGCCACCGTGCCGACGGCACGCACCCTGGCACCGTTCGAGGTGGGAAGTCGGCAGTCCACGCCGGTGAGGACGTCCGGGGAGAGCGCGTACAGGTTGGGCCGTTCGGAGACGCGGACCCTCTCGTCGGCGCGCAGCCTGAGCAGTTGGGCGGCGGCCCGGCCGTCCAGCGCCTGGAAGGACGGCAGCAGACAGGTGCGCACCTCGCCGCAGGCCAGGACCGGAGACGCCGGTGGTGCGGAGGCCGGCATCTCAGCTCTCCCCGTGGGAGGAGACGCCCGATGGCTCCTCGTAGTACACGTAGGTGGCGCGCTGTGCGACCGCGGGCGGCACCGGTGCTCCTTCGCGGGCGGACCGCTCGGCGACCTGCCGCAGTGCGCCGGCGTCGACGTCTATCTGGTCGAGGATGAGCCGGACGGCGTCCTCGACGGGCAGGAAGCGGTTGGCCATCAGGCTGCAGGTGCGGTACGCGCTGAAGGGTGACGCGGCGGCGTTGAGCTGGAGCAGTGGCGGCAGTTGGTCCCAGTCGTGGGGGAAGTCGCCGCCGTTCCAGGGACGCGGGGTCAGTACGGGTTCGCCGAGGTGGCGCAGCAGACCGAGGCGGGCCAGTTGCCAGACGGCGGCGAGGAACGGGCAGGACCACAGGCGCTGTCCGTCCTTCTCCGACCACAGTTCGACGTCCATGAACACGGAGTGGTTGCGGGCGGCGGTCTCCTGGGGCGGCTGCCAGCCGGTGACCTCGCCCATGGCGGTGCGCTGGCCGGGGGCGCGCTGCCCGTTGGCGAGCCAGCCGGTCTGGCTGACGGGCGGGCGGGAGCCGGAGCTGTTCGGCGGCGGCGACTCCACGAGGCGGTGCATCACGGCCTCGGCCAGCTCGATCTTGTCGGCGACGGCGCAGCCCGACTCGCGGGCCAGGTAGTCGATGACCAGGCCGGCCCGCTCGGCCTCCTTGAGGACCACGGGGACGAGTTCGGCGGGGGTGGAGAAGCGCGTGAAGTAGTCGTCGATGAGGAAGCAGGTGCTGATGCGGGGCCGTTTGCCGCCGGTGCGGCGGGCGGCGGAGGCGCGGGCGGCCTCCACCCAGATGCGTACCTCGGCGAAGTGCTCGCGCAGCCGCTCGGGGCCGGCTTCGAAGTCCTCCATGTAGAGGTGGCCCAGCTCCAGGGAGAGATGGGCCAGCGGCACGGACTGAGTGCGGGGCTCCGCAGTCGTCTCCCGGAACACGGATTCCGTCACGGCTGCTCCCAGAACTTGTCGTCGGTGAGCCGTCCGGCCAGCTCGCTCAGCGCCTCCCAGGTCTCCCGGTTGGCGATCTGGCTGTCGAGCACGTCCTCGTCGGTGATGAGCTGCTCACGCCACTGCAGGACAGGTTCCAGCGGCACGGAACCGAGGACCAGGCTGTAGCCGATGCCGTAGTTGGAGGCGAGCAGTTTGAGGTCGCGGTCGCACTCGCGCATCCAGGCCGACTGGGTGGGCGACACCTGTGACCACAGCGGCGACTCGGGGTCGGGTACGGCGGCCCGTACGAAGCGGATGACGCTGCGCAGCGCCTCCTCGTCGTGACCGCGGGCCACTCCGCCGGCGACGATGCCGCGCTTGCCGAAGACCAGGCTCGCCGCGGCCGCCACATGCTGGCGGGTCCAGCGGTGGTAGACGAGCCAGCGGGCCTCGACACCACTCATCTCGCGCTGCGAGGTGGCCTCCAGGACCATGTCGACGGCATAGCTGCGGCCGGCGCTGAGATCGACGACGATCAGGTCGAACTCGCCGTTGAGCCGGAGCAGTAGGTCCACACAGCGGCGCAGGTTGTCCTCGGTGGTGGCGAACTCTCCGCCGCTGACGTCGCCCGGCATCAGCACCAGACGGCCGGACCCCGGCGGTCGGCTGCGCAGCACCCGGTGCTCGGTTTCCGCCCAGACGTCGATGCGGGCCGGCTCGGCGACCTCACCGATCAGATACGAGTGCAGGCCGCGGTCCTCGGCGGCCTGGCGCGCGTCGGGCACGTCGAAGACGGCCGCGGCGGTGGGTGAGCCGAAGTCGAAGTCCAGATAGCAGACGTCGTCCCCGGCAAGCGCCCGGTGGTACGCGAGGTTGGCGCTGGTGACGGACCGGCCCGTGCCTCCCTTGTCGGAGGCCGCGAAGACGAGCACGGCTCACACCCCCTGGACCGCGGCTTCGCGGGCACGAGCGAGGGCGTCGAGCTGCCCCAGCACGTCGAGCGTCAACGCACAGGCGGTACCAGGCTGTTCGTCCACAAGTCTGCGCGCACGGCGCAACTTGACCTCGATGCTGCGGAGTTCCATCCCGCGGTTGCCCCCGGAGGCCGGTGCGGGCTCCATCTGTTCGTTGCCGAGGATGTGGGTGGACTCACTGAGCAACGCCCGTGCCAGCACCATGAGTTCGGAGCTGCGGATCGGCGGCTGCCGATACATCTGGTGGACCTGGACCATCACCTCGGTGACGCGCTCCGTGATGCTCCAGGAGACCGGGCCCTCACGGGTGGGCGAGTCGGGGTAGGCGGCGTGGACGTTGTCCCACAGGCCGATGCCCTCCCCGTCGCGGATACGGCGCCGCCACAGGTGGCCGAAGATGTCCTCGGCGAGCCTGAGCAGCCGGTCGTGCGACGTGAGGTTGCGGGAGAGTGTGCCCAGTTGGATGGTCCGCTTGAGCAGCTGCGCGGAGAAGTCCGTCATGGTCCACTGCATGGGCGGCCCGACGCGTTCGCTGCCCTGCAACGGCAGGGTGACGCCGGGGTTGTGCAGCCGGACCATGGGGTCGTTGCGTGTCAGGCGGCTGGTGATCCGGCCGCGTTCGGCGAGGCGTTCCATGACGCTGACGGTGCGAGTCAGGTCGTCGTCGGTGGCGCGGCGCCGCATCAGGTCGTGGACGAGGATGGCGGCCACGGAGAGGGAGAAGTACTCCGATTCCAGCTTCTGGCCCGTGGTGCGCCAGGGGATGTCCTCCAGGGGCCAGCGGTCGGGGTCGAAGCGTGCGATGCCCGACCAGTACTGCTGGGTGATCTCCCAGCGCAGTCGTAACGCCTCGGCGAGCCGCTGCTGTTCGGGGTTGAGCAGGCCCAGGGTGAGGGTGCGGTCGGAGAACAGGTCCTGGATACCGTCGAGGGCGACGACGGTGAAGTAGAGGTACGGCACCGGGTTGGCGACCCCGTCGGGCTGCGGCCCGATCGGTTCGTCGGTCTCCACCTCGGGCGCGTCCTTCACCAGGCTCCAGGCCCAGCCGCACTCGAAGAGCTGGTTCTCGTCCTTGAGGCCCTCTTCGACGTCGAGACCGAGGGTGAGGCTCTCGATGATCGCGGCTCGCAACGCCCGGAAGCGGCGCTGGAAGTTCTGCAGCACATGCCGTTGCGACAGCCGTCCCTGGCCGAGGAGTTCACAGAGTGTGCGGCCCTGGGAGGAGTCGGTGTCGAAGACCTCGACCGTGAACGAGCGCAGCAGGCTCACCATGGCCGCGGTGAGCCGGTTGCTGGTGGCGGTGCGCAGTTCCTGCACCGTTTCCAGGATGTCGCTTCGGCGGGTCTTGGACTCGTACACCTTGAGGAAGCCGAGCGTGGCCAGACAGAGGGTGATCGACATCGAGTACGAGTCGACCACCCCCAGTTCACGCTGTTCCCTGGTGAGGTCGCGGTCCTTGTCCGCCGAGACGAAGTAGTGGCCGCCGGCGAACGTGGGCCTCTTGTCGTCGCCGGTGTGCGTGCGCATGAACTGGGCGGCGGCCGTGACGAGGTTCGCGGGAAGCTCCAGCCGTCCGCCGGCCTTCTTCAACACCTTCTGGACGTCGTCCTGCGTGGTGTCCGGGTCGTCCAGCCGGAACGCCGGGATCTCGGTGGCCGGGTACAGAAGGCACAGCAGGCGTTCGGCGTCGGCGACACTGCTTTCCTCGCCCCATTTACCCCATACCCACTCTCCACCGTCGAACGAATGGCGGGCGATCGCCTGCCAGATGTCCAGCAGATGCTGGCGTGGCTTGATCTGCATCCATGCCCCTCACACAGGCCGCACTGCCATCACTTGAGGAAGAGCCTTTTCCTACCCGGAATATGAAGCCCTCAACCGACCGGAATGTCAGGATCCGAATTCCGGCGGCCGCGAGCGACGATCATTCCCGAATACCCCTCGCGTACGGCGGCGGAGGCCTTGAGACGCATGGTCGTGAAGTCGCCGGCGAAAGGCGTGAGGCTCTCGTACACCTCCGATTCTCCCACGTCGCACGCCGGGAAGAAATGCTCGCCCGCGTGATAACCCTTCGAATGTTCCATGAACGCGGCGGCGAAGGGTGCGCCCGGCGCCAGCGCGCGCATGAAGCACTCGACCCCCCGGGCGAACTCCTCGCGGGAGGTGGTCATTGACTCCGCGACGAAGAACATGGTCCCCATGGACCACTTCCCCTCATGTCGCCCCAGATCGAAGAGGTCGCCCGCCTCGACCCGGACGGCCTTCCGGAACTTTGCGCGGGGGTCCGTGTCAAGGGCGGCGTACACCTCGTTCCTGCACAGGACGCGCCAGAACTGGTCCCAGTTCGTGTCGTAGGAAGCGACCTGACTCTCGAGGTAGCGCACGTTCGCGGGCGAGCGCTCGAAGAGCGTGATCTCGTCACACCAGGGCAGCATGGCCAGTGCGGGATAGAGGTTCGCGCCGGCCCCCACGTCGATACCCGAAACCGGCCCGGCGCCACGCCGTTGGAAATGATCGCCGAAATGATCGCGGAGGATGTGAAGGATCTCCGCGTCCTCCGCCTGCAAGTCGCGGTAATTGTGATCGACGTAGGCGATCGGGTCGAATGCACCCCAGGAGACATCCGCATTCAGCTGGGTATCCCCCGGCGATCTGAAGGTCATTGACTCACGGTACCAACGCCGGGGACCCAGCGTATCCCCCTTCGCCTCGACCGGGCGGAACAATTACGTCGCAGGGGCGCACCAGGGGGCGCATCGTGGCGAATGGATTTTTGGGCCTGTTCCGGCCTTGAACGGCCCAGATCGCCCCGTTCAAGATGGACGGGACTCTGTCGAACACACCCGAACGGCAGACAGCACGCGTCCCGTCCGTATCACCCGTACGGGCGTCAATGTGCCCTTGACTTCACCCGCAGGGGGGCGGCATGACTGCGTTTCCAGAGGAGCGTTTCCCGTCGCGCGGCGGCCTGAGCGGCCCGGCGCTGTTCCGTGACCAGGCGTTCGTCGACCGGCCGCTGACGATGAGGGGGGTCACCGAGGCGGATCTGCCCGAACTCGTCCGCGTCGACAGGGAGGCCTTCCCGGAGGAGCCGTACCCCTACTTCGTGCTCCGTCAACTGTTCGACCTGCACGGGGACCGCCTGCTCGTCCTCGACGACGGGGAACGCCTGCACGGGTACGTCCTGTTCGTCACCACGTCGGACGGCTACCGGAGTTGGATCGTCAGCCTGGGCGTCACCCGCGACCAGCGGGGGCGGGGACTGGGACGGCGGCTGATGCTGGAGGTGCTGCGCAGGCTGCGCGCCGAGGGGGTCCGCGAGGCCCGCCTGACGGTGGAGCCGACGAACGACGCCGCGATCACGCTGTACCGGTCGTTGGGCTTCTCCTCCGACGAGGGCGTACGCAAGGACTACTTCGGCGCCGACGAGGACCGGCTCGTCATGACGCTCGGCCTGTGAGGGCGCGGACCGGGGGCTCCCGTCACGAAGGGGTGCGCGCCGCCGCCAGCAGGCGTGTGACGTCGTCCGAACGGATCGTCAGGGCCGCGCCCACCGTCGTGAGGACATCGCGTTCCGCCGGGCTGTAGGGGCCGTCCGCGACGGCGATGCGGGCGCCCTGGAGCAGGATCGACTCCCGGCCCGCGGGGGCGAGGTGGGGAGCCAGGGGGTCCAGGGCCTCGTGGAGCTCTATGGCGAGGCCGGCACCACCGGGTTCGCACAGGACGCGGCCCGTGTCCGCGGCCAGCGCCTCGACCAGGGCGTTCAACTGCTCCTCCGTACAGTCGTCGAAGCCCGCGGAGCGGACCGCGGTCGCGGCCGTCTCCAGTGATGTCCGGGAGCAGGTACCGCCCGCGGCGAGGACCGCGAGGGCCACCGTGTGCACCGCGTCGCGGAGCATCGCCGAGAAGCGGGTGGTGGTGGGGTGGTCGAGGACGTCCGTGCCGTAGTGGTGGCCACAAGCCGTGCATTCCACCACGGGACCCGTTTCGCCGCGCGCGAGGAGGGGGACACCGGCCAAGGTGAAACGGCGGCGTCCGGTCAGCCGCTGGTAGTTGCGATCACCCCCGCAGCCGGGGCAGAAGAACTCGCCGTCCCCGGTGGTGGTCCACACGGTACGCATGCCCAGGACCTGCGAAACGCGGCCCGTGCGGGCTCCACGGCCGTTGCGTCCCCGTCCTGGCAGCACGTCGCACCTCCCGTAGCGCAGCGGCAACATCGCCGCTGTTTGCGTGATGTTAGCCACATTGGCGACGCCGAGTCAGTACCCCGGACGAGACCTCTCCGTGACATCGGACGGAATTGGCTGGTCCACGACGTGGCCCCGCCCGCCCTGTGGGGCGGACGGGGCCACGAACGTGCCGGTCAGAGGGTCAGCGGGCGGCGCGGTTGACCGCGGAGACGACCGCCTTCAGTGAGGCACGTGTCGTATTCGCGTCGATGCCGATGCCCCACAGCACCTTCCCGTCAATCGCGCATTCGATGTACGAGGCGGCCTGCGCGGATGCGCCCTCGCTCATCGTGTGCTCCTGGTAGTCCAGCAGACGGACGTCGATTCCGATGGACTGCAGGGCGTCGAAGAACGCCGAGATGGGGCCGTTGCCGGAGCCGGTCAGGGCCGTGTCGGCGCCGTCGACCGTGGCCTCGACCGTGAGGGTGTCGACGCCGTCCTTGTCCGTGGTGCTCTGGCCGGCCTTGACCTGGATGCGGCCCCAGGGGTTGTCCGGGTTCGGCAGGTACTCGTCCTGGAAGACCGCCCAGATCGCCGTCGGCGTGACCTCACCGCCCTCGGTGTCCGTCTTCGCCTGGATGATCTTCGAGAACTCGATCTGCATCCGGCGCGGCAGGTCCAGCTTGTGGTCGTTCTTCAGGACGTACGCGACACCGCCCTTGCCGGACTGCGAGTTGACGCGGATGACCGCCTCGTAGGAGCGTCCGACGTCCTTCGGGTCGATCGGCAGGTAGGGCACCGCCCACTCGATCTCGTCGACCGTCCGGCCCTGGGCCCTGGCGTCGGCCTCCATGGCGTCGAAGCCCTTCTTGATGGCGTCCTGGTGGGAGCCGGAGAAGGACGTGTAGACGAGGTCCCCGATGTAGGGGTGGCGCGGGTGGACCTCCATCTGGTTGCAGTACTCCCACGTGCGGCGGATCTCGTCGATGTGGGAGAAGTCGATCTGCGGGTCGACTCCCTGGGAGAAGAGGTTCATTCCCAGGGTGACCAGGTCGACGTTGCCGGTGCGCTCGCCCTGGCCGAACAGGCAGCCCTCGACACGGTCGGCGCCGGCCATCACGGCCAGTTCGGCGGCGGCGACGGCCGTGCCGCGGTCGTTGTGCGGGTGGGCCGACAGGCAGACGAACTCGCGGCGGGAGAGGTTGCGGTGCATCCACTCGAAGCGGTCCGCGTGCGTGGACGGGGCCGAACGCTCCACCGTGGCGGGCAGGTTGAGGATGATCTCGCGGTCCGGGCCGGGCTGCCATACGTCCATGACCGCCTCGCAGACCTCCAGCGCGAAGTCCAGCTCGGTGTCGGTGAAGATCTCGGGGCTGTACTGGTAGCCGAACTCGGTTTCGGGGCCCAGCAGCTTCTCCGCGTACCTCGTCACCAGCCGCGTACCGTCGACCGCGATCTGCTTGATCTCTTCCGTGGAGCCACGGAAGACGACCCGGCGGAAGACGGGGGCAGTGGCGTTGTACAGGTGGACGGTCGCGCGCTTCGCGCCCTTCAGCGACCCGACGGTCCGCTCGATCAGGTCCTCGCGGGCCTGGGTCAGCACGGAGATCGTCACGTCGTCCGGGATCGCGCCCTCTTCCTCGATGATCGAGCGCACGAATTCGAAGTCGGTCTGGCCGGAGGCCGGGAAGCCGATCTCGATCTCCTTGTAGCCCATCTTCACCAGCAGATCGAACATCGCCCGCTTGCGCGCCGGCGACATGGGGTCGATCAGGGACTGGTTGCCGTCACGCAGGTCCGTGGAGAGCCAGCGGGGCGCCTGGGTGATCCGCTTGTCCGGCCAGGTGCGGTCGGGGATCTCGACCTGCTCGTAGGGGCGGTACTTGTGGATCGGCATGGAGGTGGGCTGCTGACGGTTCGCCATGATGCGTGGGCTCCTCAGGGTGTCCGGAAGGACGGCCGACGACGCAACGCCAAGCTCCGCGGGGAGGGGGTCGACCTCGACTACAGGCCCTCGCCGCGGCAGCTAAGGAGGAGCAGCCCGAAACGCATGATGCTCCGCATGTTAGCCGAGCCGCACCGGATGCGAAGGTTCGTATCAGTATGCGGGACCGGGGTGACATTTCAGACAAACAGTGCGGCACATCACAGCCATCCCGGATGTTTCGGCCCCACACATCCCTACGGACCGCCGGACCCCTGGCCCGACTCTCCACAATCATGGCTGCAAGTAGTGACAGAGTGACTACACAGTGCAATGGTGCAGCGTATGACCACCACCAGGGGCCACGAGCCCGTCTTCTGCACCGTCGTACCACCGCATGTCCTCGACAGGCTCGCCCAGCACGAGGACGCTGCGCTCGCCACTCCGGCACGCCGCACCCTGGAGCGCGACGCCCTGGAGCGCACCCGCCGCCGGCTCACCACGGTCATCGGCGCGCCCACCGTGGCCCCGCCCCTGGACACGGCCGCCGGCCGGCCGCACCGCACCGTCTACGACGCCGGGCACCAGCAGACCCTGCCCGGCACGAAGGTTCGCGGCGAGCGCGACAAGCCCGGCAAGGACGCCACGGTCAACCGGGCCTACGCGGGTCTCGGCGCCACCTTCGAGTTGTATCTGAAGGCGTACGGCCGCGACTCCATCGACGGCAACGGGCTGCCGCTGGACGCGACCGTGCATTTCGGCGAGAACTACGACAACGCCTTCTGGAACGGCGAGCAGATGGTGTTCGGTGACGGGGACGGGGAGATGTTCCTCGACTTCACCCTCCCGGTCGACGTCATCGGCCACGAGCTCACCCACGGAGTCACCCAGTACACCGCGAACCTGGCGTACTTCGGCCAGTCGGGAGCCCTCAACGAGTCGGTCTCGGATGTCTTCGGCTCACTGATCAAGCAGTACACGCTCGGCCAGCCCGCCACCGAGGCCGACTGGCTGATCGGCGCCGGGCTGCTCGCCCCGCGCGTCTCCGGCACGGCACTGCGCTCGATGAAGGCGCCGGGCACGGCGTACGACGACGCGGCACTCGGCAAGGACCCGCAGCCCGCCACGATGGCCGGCTATGTGAAGACCAGCCGGGACAACGGCGGTGTGCACATCAACTCAGGGATCCCCAACCACGCGTTCTACCTGGTCGCCATCGCACTGGGCGGGCACGCCTGGGAGCGGGCCGGGCAGATCTGGTACGACGTGCTGACCGGCGGGCAGTTGAAGCCGCAGGCCGCCTTCGCGGACTTCGCGAAGCTGACGGTGGCGGCGGCCAGGGCCCGCTACCACGAGGGCGAGGAGCAGGAGGCCGTCCTCAAGGCCTGGGAGCAGGTCGGGGTGCCGACCTCGTAGCCGGGGCGATCGACTCGTACTAGACAGGTCTCATGCATATTCGGGTGAGGCGCACGGGCGGGTTCGCGGGCATCGAGCGACGGGGCGAGGTGGAGACCTCGCAACGGGCCGATGCCCAGGGGTGGCACGCCCTGGCCGAGCGGGCGCTGGCCGCGGGCCAGGGCACACCGCCGGCCGGTGTGCCGGACGGCTTCAGCTATGAGATCACCGTGGACGGCAGGACCGTGTACTGCGCGGATCCCCGGCTGACCGAGGAGCAGCGGGAGCTGATCTCGCGAGTGCTCAAGGAGGGGGCCTAGTGCTGCGGTCGGGGCGCTGAGGGCGGCGTCCCACCGGTGCCTGCGAGCAGCCCCGCGGGAGATGTCATCCGGCGGGGCGGGCACCGTCAGCGAGCCCGGACCGTACGGATCGTGCCGCCCGGTCCGGGGTGTCCCCGGCGGCGACCGCGAAGTCCCGCAGCATTCCGGCGAGCAGGTCGTCGGGCCCGTACGCGCCCAGGACGTACCCGGAGCGGGCGAGCTGGGCGAGCCCGTGCATCTGCGCGAAGAGCTGCCGTACGAGGAGACCGGCGTCGGCGTCGGCGCGGAACCGCCCGGCGGCGACGCACCGGAGGATCGCGTCGCGCGGGAACCGGATCACACGTGCGCCCATCTGCCGGTCCTCGTCGGTGAGTTCGAACCCGGCGAGGGTGGAGCCGCCGAACAGCACCGCATAGACCTCGGGCTCGGCGCGGGCGAACTCCTGGTACACGCGGCAGAGCGCGGCGATTTCGAGGACGGGGTCGGCGTCCGGACCGACGGCGGGCTCAACCCGCTCGACCCGCGCCTGGAACCGGTCGAACCCTTCCCGCATGACCTCCCGTACCAGCCCTGGCATCGAGCCGAAGTGGGTGTAGACGGCCATGGTCGAGGCGCCGACGGCCTTGACGAGCCGCCGGGCGCTGAGCGCGGAGGGCCCTTCCTCGACGAGCGTGCGAGCGGCTTCGTCGAGGAGGCGGCGGCGGATGTTGGGGACGGCAGGGTCGCGTGGGGTGGCTGATTCCCGTCGCTCCCCTGGGACGGATTCCGGGCGATCGGTTGACACAGGCAGCAGCATAACGTTGTTATTGGCAATAACGGCGTTATGCGACGAGCGACGGGGGCCAGGGATGTTCGCCAAGGGGATGCGGAGGCGGCTGGTGCGGCTTCCGGCGGCGGCCGGGGCCGACTCGGGCAGCACGGAGGGAAAGACGCCCGAGCTGAGGCTCGCCGTGATCGGGGACTCGGTGGCGGCGGGCGTGGGGGCCGCCGACCACCGGGAGGCGATGACCGGACAACTGGCTCAGGCGCTGTCGGCGATGACCGGGCGTGCCGTGTCCTGGCGGGTGGCCGCACGGGCGGGGGCGACGCTGGCGACCATACGGCGGGGGCTGCTGTCCGGGCTCACGGATCCGACCACCCGCTGGCGGCCGGACGTGGTGCTGGTGGTGGCCGGCACCAACGACGCGATGCGGCTGCGCAGGCCCCGGGCGTTCCGCCGCGATGTGGAGGGGCTGGTCAGGGACGTGCGGCTGCGTCTCGGCGAGGACGTGCCGGTGATCTTCGCCGGCCTTCCCTCGCTGGACGGCTTCGACACGCTCCCGCGCCCCGTCCGGGGACCGCTCGCTCTGTACGTCCGGCTCCTGGACCGACAGGTGAGGACGGTGGCCGCGAGGGGAGTCACCGTCTTCCACCTGCCGTCCGGCGGACCGCCCGAGTTCCCCGGCGAGTGGCTGGCGGCGGACCGCTTCCATCCGTCACCGGCGGGCTACCGGGCGTGGGCCAGGATCCTGTCGGCCCGCCTGGCCACTCTGACCGAGGCGATGCTCCCGGCGCCGTCGACCGGGCCCTGACCGCGGTGGCGACCGCGGCGGCCGGCATGGCCGCCGACGTCGTACACGTGCCCGAGGAAAAGCCCTACGGCTCCGTCAGTCCTGCGTCGTACCCTGGAACCGCCAGGCCGCCCGCAGTCGCGCGGCCCTACGGAGGAGGAATCGCAGGCCTACAGAGCCGGCCCATGACTCAGACACCCACAGCGCACAGCCCCGCGGAGGGACAGGCCCGAGCCCACTTCACGGTCCCCGCCCAGCACCCCATGGTCACCGTGCTGGGGTCCGGCGACTCTCTCCTGCGCGTGATCGAGAAGGCCTTCCCGGCGGCCGACATCCATGTCCGGGGCAATGAGATCAGCGCGGTCGGCGACGCTGGTGAGGTCGCCCTGATCCAGCGCCTGTTCGACGAGATGATGCTGGTGCTCCGCACCGGACAACCGATGACGGAGGACGCAGTGGAACGCTCGATCGCGATGCTCCGGGCGAGCGAGAACGGGGAGGGCCCCGAGGAGACCCCGGCCCAGGTGCTCACGCAGAACATCCTGTCCTCGCGCGGCCGCACGATCCGCCCCAAGACGCTCAACCAGAAGCGGTACGTGGACGCGATCGACAAGCACACGATCGTCTTCGGCATCGGCCCCGCCGGCACCGGCAAGACCTACCTCGCCATGGCCAAGGCGGTGCAGGCCCTGCAGTCCAAGCAGGTCAACCGCATCATCCTGACCCGCCCCGCGGTCGAGGCGGGTGAGCGCCTCGGCTTCCTGCCCGGCACGCTGTACGAGAAGATCGACCCGTATCTGCGCCCGCTCTACGACGCGCTGCACGACATGCTCGACCCGGACTCGATCCCGCGGCTCATGGCAGCGGGCACGATCGAAGTCGCCCCGCTCGCCTACATGCGCGGCCGCACTCTCAACGACGCCTTCATCATTCTCGACGAGGCCCAGAACACGAGCCCCGAGCAGATGAAGATGTTCCTCACCCGCCTCGGCTTCGACTCGAAGATAGTGATCACGGGTGATGTGACCCAGGTGGACCTCCCGAACGGGACCAAGAGCGGTCTGCGGCAGGTCCAGGAGATCCTGGAAGGCGTCGAGGACGTCCACTTCTCCCGGCTGTCGTCCCACGACGTCGTACGGCACAAGCTCGTCGGCCGTATCGTCGACGCGTACGAGCAGTACGACAGCAAGTACGGCACCGAGAACGGCACGCACAAGCCCCGCGGCAAGTCCGCGCACGGGCACAAGGGGAAGTAGACCAGCACCACCATGTCGATCGACGTCAACAACGAGTCCGGCACCGAGGTCGATGAGCAGGCGATCCTCGACATCGCCCGCTACGCGCTCGCGCGGATGCGCATCCACCCGCTCTCCGAGCTCTCGGTGATCGTCGTGGACGCCGACGCCATGGCGCAGCTCCACGTCCAGTGGATGGACCTGCCTGGACCGACGGATGTCATGTCCTTTCCCATGGACGAGCTGCGGCCCCCGTCCAAGGACGACGACGAGCCGCCGCAGGGGCTGCTCGGTGACATCGTGCTGTGCCCGGAGGTCGCCACGAAGCAGGGCGCCGAGGCACCGACGCGGCACTCCATGGACGAGGAGCTGCAACTGCTCACCGTGCACGGTGTGCTGCACCTGCTCGGCTACGACCACGAGGAACCCGACGAGAAGGCCGAGATGTTCGGCCTCCAGGCCGCCATCGTGGACGGCTGGCGCGCGGAGAAGGGTCTGACGGGCCCCTCCCCGGCCCCGACCGTGTCATGAGCCCACAGCTCGTCATCGGCGCCGTCGCTCTGATCGTCGTCGCCTGGCTCGCCGCCTGCGCGGAGGCGGGCCTGGCGCGCGTCTCCAGCTTCCGAGCCGAGGAGGCCGTGCGCGTCGGCCGGCGCGGCAGCGGAAAACTCGCCCAGGTCGCCGCGGACCCGACCCGCTACCTCAACGTGGCGCTGCTGGTCCGTGTCGCCTGCGAGATGGCCGCCGCCGCGCTCGTCACGTTCGCCTGCCTGCGCGAGTTCCACCAGACCGCCGAGGCCCTCCTGGTCGCGATCGCGGTCATGGTCCTCGTGTCGTACGTCGCGGTCGGCGTCTCCCCGCGCACCATCGGCCGCCAGCACCCGCTGACCACGGCGACGGCCGCCGCGTACGTCCTCGTGCCGCTGGCCCGTGTGATGGGGCCGATCCCGTCCTTGCTCATCCTCATCGGCAACGCCCTCACCCCCGGCAAGGGCTTCCGGTACGGCCCCTTCGCCTCGGAGGCGGAGCTGCGCGCCCTCGTCGACCTCGCGGAGAAGGAGTCCCTCATCGAGGCCGAGGAGCGCCGCATGGTGCACTCGGTGTTCGAACTGGGCGACACCCTCGTGCGGGAGGTGATGGTCCCGCGGACGGACCTGGTGGTCATCGAGCGCTACAAGACCATCCGCCAGGCACTGAGCCTGGCACTCAGGTCCGGTTTCTCGCGCATCCCCGTCACCGGGGAGAGCGAGGACGACATCGTCGGGATCGTGTATCTGAAGGACCTCGCCCGTAAGACGCACATCAACCGGGATGCCGAGTCGGAGCTGGTGTCCACGGCGATGCGACCCGCGACCTTCGTGCCCGACACCAAGAACGCGGGCGACCTGCTGCGTGAGATGCAGAAGGAGCGCACTCACGTCGCTGTCGTCATCGACGAGTACGGCGGCACGGCCGGCATCGTCACCATCGAGGACATCCTCGAGGAGATCGTCGGCGAGATCACCGACGAGTACGACCGCGAACTGCCGCCGGTCGAGGAGCTGGGCGACGACCGCTACCGGGTCACGGCCCGCCTCGACATCGGCGACCTCGGCGAGCTGTACGGGCTGGAGTCGTACGACGACGAGGACGTGGAGACGGTCGGCGGCCTCCTCGCGAAAGCCCTGGGCCGGGTTCCGATCGCCGGTGCGACGTCCATGGTGGAACTCCCGGACGGCCGTGAGCTGCAACTCACCGCGGAGGCCGCGGCCGGCCGCCGGAACAAGATCGTGACGGTGCTGGTGGAGCCGGTGGCTCCGGTCGATCCCCCGGACGGCGAGGGGAAGGGGCTGGAGTGACGCCCCAGGACTGTGTTCTCTGGGGGGAGGCCCCCAGACCCCCCGGGCGGCACTGGAACACGGTCACGGCCGACGGCGAGCTCCCGGACCGTCTGGTCCGGGAGCTCGTCGAGGATTCCTACGACCTGGTCGTCGCCGGCCTACCGCGAGCCGACCGCCTCCGCCTCGACCGCGCCTGAGACGGACCGCCTGGTACGCAGCCCCAGCGCCACCAGCACCGCCGCCGCCAGCACGATCGCTGCGTCGAGGGCCATGACCGTGTGGACGCCGGACAGCAGGTCGGTGGACGTGGTGGCAAGGACACCCAGCAACGGGATGCCGACCGTGATGCCCACCTGCTGGGTCGAGGTGACCAGCCCCGTGGCAAGCCCCTGCTGCTCGTCGGGGACGCCGGAGGTGACGGTGAGACCGTACGAGATGATCGCGCCCAGGTGGAACATGCTGGCCAGGGAGACGGCGGCCGTGGCCAGCCCCACCGACCAGCCGTGGACGTCCAGGCCCAGCAGTGCGGTGACCAGCACGCCCTGACCGGTCAGCGAGCCGATCAGTGTGCGGCGTGCGCCGAAGCGGCCGATGACCTTCGAGGCGTACGCGCCCGCCACCACGGACAGGGTGCCCTGGACGCCGAAGACCAGACCGGTCTCGAAGGCGGACAGGTGCAGGATCTCCTGGAGGTAGAGGGTCAGTACGAAGACCACCGTCGACATCATCGAGAAGGTGACCAGACCACCGAGGTTGCCGAACGCGACCGTGCGACGGCGCAGCATGGGCAACGAGACCAGGGGCTCGTCGGTGCGGGACTCGACGGTCACGAACGCCGTCAGCAGCAGCACGCCCGCCACCAGTGTGGCAATGACGTCCGTGCGGCCGAAGCCGTGGTGCGCCGCTGTCGACAGGGCGTAGATCAGGGAGAGCAGACCACCGGTGACCGTGATCGCGCCGGGCACGTCCAGGCGCGGACGCTCGGGGATGGGGGTGCCTCCCGTGCCCTTGAGGCCATGGGGGACGGACTCGGGGAGCAGACCGGGGGCGAGCGGCAGCACGATCACCGCGAACAGGGAGAGCAGGCCCATGGTGGAGCGCCAGCCGAGGGTGTCGGTGAGGACGCCGCCCGAGACCATGCCGACGGTGAAGCCGAGCGAGAGCAGCGTGCCGGAGACACCGAGGGCGCGGTCACGGGCCGGTCCCTCGGGGAAGGTGGTGGTCAGCAGTGACATCCCAGTGGGGACGATGGCGGCCGCCCCCAGGCCCTGGAGCGCCCGACCCGCCAGGAACGACGTCGGGTCCCAGGAGAACGTCGCGAGCAGCGAGGCCGCGCCGAACAGGGCCAGGCCGGTGAGGAACAGCCTGCGGCGGCCGTAGAGGTCGCCGATACGGCCGAACAGGAGCAGGAAGCCGCCGGAGGGCAGCGCGAACGCGGTGACCGCCCACTGCAGCGCGGACCGGCTCATGCCCAGGTCCTGGCCCAGGACCGGCAGCGCCACGTTCAGGACGGAGAAGTCGAGCGCGACCATGAACTGGGCGGCGCACAGGACGAAGAGGACGAGTTTGTCGCGCGTCGACAGCCGGGGGTCGTCGAGCGGTTCTCGTACTGCAGTGGTCGGTGTGGTGGTGTCGATCGCCATGGGCAAGAGCTTCGGGCGAGCGGAATACCAGTGGGGAGTCGCAACTTATGGTGGTGGCGGTACCACCAGACAGCACGAGGGGGACAGGTACGTGCCTGACGACGCGTCAAAGAGTCATCGGCTGCGGGAGTTGCGCGAGTTCCTGATGAGCAGGCGGGCCCGGGTCACCCCGGCTCAGGCCGGGCTGCCCGACGGCGGGGCACGCCGCCGTACCCCCGGTCTGCGCCGCGAGGAGGTCGCCGTGCTCGCGGGGGTGGGCGCCTCCTGGTACCAGTGGCTGGAGCAGGGGCGTGACATCTCCGTCTCCCCGCAGGTCCTCGACTCCGTGGCGCGCGTGCTGCGGCTGAGCAACGCCGAGCGGCGTCACCTGTACGTCCTCGCCGGGCTGAACCCGCCCGCGCCCGAGCCGGCGGCAGACCACGACTGCGAGGGCCTGCGGCGGCTGATCGACGCCTGGATGCCGTTTCCGGCCCACATCATGGACCGGTACTACAACTGCGTGACGTACAACGAGGCCGCGGGCTGGGTGCTCGGGATGCGGCCCGGGCACACCCAGAATTGCCTCGTCGACTTCTTCACCGACTCGATGTACCGCTCCCGTGCCAGGAACTGGGAGGACAACGCGGGGCTGGTGGTCGCACAGTTCCGGGCGGCGTGCTCGGCCAGCCCCGACGACGAGGGGTTCCGGGCGGTGGTGGATCAACTGAAGGCGTCGAGCCAGGAGTTCACCGAGTTGTGGGAGCGGCGGGACATCCAGGACGCCGGTGTGATCCGTAAGGAACTGGACCACCCACTGGTCGGTGAGCTGTGCCTCGAGTCGACGGCGCTGAAGGTCCCGGCACGGCCCGACCTGACGATCGTCCTGCACACTCCGCTGAAGGAGGCCAACACCGACGCGAAGCTGGAGTGGCTGGCCTCACCCGAGGGCAGGCGCGGGGCGATGTACCCCGTCGCGGGATGACCCCGGCCGCGCTTCGTATGCTCAGGGCATGACCGACAGCGATGCGCTCGACCCCGAGGACCGCAAGATCGTCACCCTGGCCCGTTCCGTACGGGCCCGCAACGGCGTGCCGGAAGGTGCGGCCGTACGGGACGAGACGGGCCGTACGTATGTGGCCGGGGCCGTGTCCCTGGACTCCCTGAAGCTGAGTGCGCTGCGCACCGCGGTGGCCATGGCCGTGGCGTCGGGCGCGAAGTCGCTGGAGGCCGCGGCCGTGGTGACGGAGGCGGAGTCCGCGTCCGCCGAGGACCTGGCGGCCGTACGGGACCTCGGCGGGACCGGGACGCCGGTGCTGGTGGCCGGCCCTGACGGGACGGTTCGCGCGACGGTGGCGGCGGGCTGACTTTCCGTGGTGCCGGGCGGTTTCGGGAAGATCGTTCCGTCCGGCGGACGACCGGCCGTGCGGTGGGGCTCCTGCGATCAGGGACAATAGGCGCCATGAGCGTTCGTACCCAGTCATCCGAGCCCACCGAGGCCGTCCATCGGGCAGGCTTCGCCTGTTTCGTGGGCCGTCCCAACGCGGGCAAGTCCACCCTCACGAACGCTCTGGTCGGGCAGAAGGTGGCGATCACCTCGAACCGGCCACAGACGACGCGGCACACGGTACGGGGCATCGTGCACCGGCCTGAGGCCCAGCTGATCCTGGTGGACACCCCGGGCCTGCACAAGCCGCGCACGCTGCTGGGCGAGCGGCTGAACGACGTGGTCCGTACGACCTGGGCCGAGGTCGACGTGATCGGCTTCTGCCTGCCCGCCGACCAGAAGCTCGGCCCCGGTGACCGCTTCATCGCGAAGGAGCTGGCGGGGATCAAGAAGACTCCGAAGGTCGCGATCGTCACCAAGACGGACCTCGTGGACTCCAAGGCCCTGGCCGAGCAGCTGATCGCGATCGACCAGCTGGGCAAGGAACTGGGCATCGAGTGGGCGGAGATCGTCCCCGTGTCGGCGGTCGGGGACAAGCAGGTGGAGCTGCTCGCGGATCTGCTGATCCCGCTGCTGCCCGAGGGGCCCGCGCTCTACCCCGAGGGCGACCTGACGGACGAGCCGGAGCAGGTCATGGTGGCGGAGCTGATCCGGGAGGCCGCGCTGGAGGGCGTGCGCGACGAGTTGCCCCACTCGATCGCGGTGGTCGTGGAGGAGATGCTGCCGCGCGAGGACCGCCCGGCGGACAAGCCGCTCCTGGACATCCACGCGAACGTGTTCATCGAGCGGCCGAGCCAGAAGGGGATCATCATCGGCCCCAAGGGCAAGCGCCTGAAGGAGGTCGGCATCAAGTCCCGCAAGCACATCGAGGCGCTGCTCGGGACCCCGGTGTTCCTCGACCTCCATGTGAAGGTGGCCAAGGACTGGCAGCGGGACCCGAAGCAGCTGCGGCGGCTGGGCTTCTAGTGCCGTGACCGGAAAGGTTTGCCGCGAGCCGGTGAACCTTTCCGGTCACAGCACTAGGCTGCGGGCGCGGGGTTTGGCCCCGCGCCGTTCACACCGACCTGCCGAAGCCGATCGTCGGCACCGCCCTGCGCCGCGGCCACGGTTCGACGCTCGCCTCCGGTACCAGCCCCTCCAGGAACGCGTACCGGCTGAGCGCCGCGGGCTCCTGGCCCTCGTACGACTGGACCCTGCGCCACCACGCCGCGATCTCGGACCATCCGGGCGCCGACAGCGACCCGCCGAACTCCTGCACGGAGAGCGCGGCCGTCAGACCCGCGAAGGCCAGCCGGTCGGCCAGCGGCCACTCGGCCAGCGTGCCGGTCACGAATCCCGCCACGAACACGTCCCCGGCGCCCGTGGGGTCCAGCGCCTCCACGGCGATCGCGGGCTCGCCGGCGGTCTCGCCCGTCCGCCGGTCCACGGCGTACGCGCCCTCCGCGCCGAGGGTGACGACGGCCAGCGGAACGTGTTCGGTCAGCGCGTGCGCGGCGGCGCGCGGGCAGGTGGTGCCCGTGTAGCGCATGGCCTCCTCTGCGTTCGGCAGGAACGCCTCGCAGTGTTCGAGATCGGCGAGGCCCGCCAGGTCCCAGGCGCCGGTGTCGTCCCAGCCGACGTCGGCGAAGACGCGGGTGCCCCTCTTGGCGGCCTTGGCGATCCAGGGAGCGGACCGGCCCGGGGTCAGCGAGGCGACGGCGGCCCGGGTGCGGGGCGGGCAGTCGGGGGCGGGCTCCTCCGGCGGCGGCTCGTGGCCGTGCGAGACCATGGTCCGCTCACCCTCGTACGCCATGGAGACGGTGACCGGGGAGTGCCAGCCGGGCACGGTCCGGGAGGGGGAGAGATCGATGCCCTCACCCTGCTCCAGGGCGTCCCAGCAGTACTCGCCGTAGTGGTCGTCACCGAAGGACGCCGCCAGCGAGGTCTTCAGGCCGAGACGGGCCAGGGCGGTGGCCATGTTGGCGACACCGCCGGGGCTCGACCCCATCCCGCGCGCCCAGGACTCGGTCCCGCGCACCGGGGCGGAGTCGAGCCCGGTGAAGATGATGTCGAGGAAGACCGACCCCGTGAGGTACACGTCCCACGACGGGTCCCCGGGCGTGCGCAGCGCCGCCAGCGGGTCGACATGGGCCTGGTGGTGCGGCCCCTCTCCGAAGTACGCGGTCACGGTGGGCTCCTGACACGATACGGATCCAGCCAGTTTGCACCACTCGTCCCGCCGGAAGGTGCGTCCTATCCGAACTCGTACGCGTCCACCTCGGCGAGGTAGCGGGCCCGACGCTCCTCGTCGTGTTCCAGGAAGGAGGCGACGAAGGAGTTGCGGGCCAACTCGCGCATCTGCTCCTTGCTCAGGCCGAGCGCGTCCCGCACGGCGTGGTAGTTGTCCCCGACGTATCCGCCGAAGTACGCGGGATCGTCGGAGTTGACGGTGCACAGCAGCCCCGCGTCGAGCATCGCGGGCAGCGGGTGCTCCTTCAGGACGTCGACGGCGCGGAGCCGGACGTTGGACAGCGGGCAGAGCGTCAGCGGCACGCGCTCGCGGACCAGCCGCTCGACCAGTGCCGGGTCCTCCATGCAGCGCAGCCCGTGGTCGATCCGCTCGACGCCGAGCACGTCGAGGGCCTCGGTGATGTACTCCGGCGGCCCCTCCTCTCCGGCGTGCGCGACCCGGCGCAGTCCGAGGGCGGCGGCGGCCTCGTACACCTCGCGGAACTTCACCGGCGGATGCCCGACCTCGGCGGAGTCGAGACCGACGCCGACGATCCGGTCCAGGTACGGCTCCGCCGCGCTGAGCGTCTCCAGCGCCGATTCGGCGGACTCGTCGCGCAGGAAGCACATGATCAGCTGGGTGGAGATGCCGTGGTTCTCCTCGCTGCGGCCGAGCGCGCGCCACAGGCCCTCGACCACCGTCTCCATCGGGACGCCCCGGGTGATGTGCGCCTGCGGATCGAAGAAGATCTCGGCGTGCCGCACGCCCTGCGCGGCGGCCCGCTCCAGATAGGCGTTCGCGAGGTCCTCGAAGTCCTGCTCGGTTCGCAGCACGGCCATGAGCTCGTAGTACAGGTCCAAGAAGGACTGGAGGTCCTCGAAGGCGTACGCCCTGCGTAGCTGGTCGGTGTCGGCGTAGGGCAGCTCGACGCCGCCCCGCGCAGCGAGGGCGAAGGCCAGCTCGGGTTCGAGGGTGCCTTCGATGTGAAGGTGCAGTTCGGCTTTGGGGAGAGGCATCGAAATATCGTACGGCTGTTTACGGCCACGCTTTCAGCCATGTGCCGACCGTCACCGCCGCTTCGGCACGGCCACCCGCATGAGATCGTGCGCCACGGTCAGCTCCCCTTCGAACCCGGCGTCCCGCGCCTGCCGCTCGAACGCGTCGGGGTCGGAGTAGCGCTGGCTGAAGTGGGTGAGGACGAGATGGCGGACGCCAGCGTCCGCGGCCACGCGCCCTGCCTGCCCGGCGGTCAAGTGGCCGTGGTCGGCGGCGAGTTGTGCGTCCTCGTCCAGGAAGGTGGACTCGATGACGAGCAGGTCGCATCCGTCGGCGAGCGCGTGCACGCCGTCGCACAGCCGTGTGTCCATGACGAAGGCGAACCGCTGCCCGCGCCGCACCTCGCTGACCTCGTCGAGCGAGACGCCGCCCAGGGAACCCTCCCGCTGTATCCGCCCGATGTCGGGCCCCTTGATGCCGTGCGCGGCGAGCCGTTCGGGCAGCATCCGGCGGCCGTCGGGCTCTACGAGCCGGTAGCCGTAGGACTCGACGGGGTGGGAGAGTCTGCGGGCCTGAAGGGTGTAGGCGGGGGTGACGGCGAGGGGCCCGTCGGCGTCGACCGGCGCCTCGGTCAGCGGGACGGTCTCGCGGTACGCCGTCGCGTACCGCAGCCGCTCGAAGAACCGCTGCCCCGACTTCGGATAGTGCGCGGTGATCTTGTGGGGCACCTGGTCGAGGTTGATGCGCTGGATGACTCCGGCCAGTCCGAGGCAGTGGTCCCCGTGGAAGTGCGTGACGCAGATCCGGTGCAGGTCGTGGGCGGCGACGCCGACGCGCAGCATCTGCCGCTGGGTGCCCTCGCCGGGGTCGAAGAGGATGCCCTCGCCGTCCCAGCGCAGCAGGTAGCCGTTGTGGTTGCGGTGTCGGGTGGGTACCTGGCTGGCGGTGCCGAGGATCACCACTTCACGTACGGACACGACGTCTTGTCCGGTTATCCGGGGGGCCACTGGAGGCCGCGGCCACCGAGGACGTGCGCGTGCGCGTGCCAGACGGTCTGCCCGGCGCCGCTGCCGGTGTTGAAGACGACGCGATAGCTGTCCAGCTTCTCCTGCGCGGCGACCTCACCTGTCTCGTGGAGCAGGTCGGCGGTGATGGCCGGTTCGGCGGCGGCGAGGGAGGCGATGTCCCGGTAGTGGGCCCTGGGGATGATCAGCACGTGCGTCGGTGCCTGGGGGTTGATGTCCCGGAAGGCGACGGTGGTCTCGGTCTCCCGGACGACCGTCGCCGGGATCTGCCCCGCGACAACCTTGCAGAACAGGCAGTCGTCCTGCGGCTCTCCCGCCATGTGGGTGCCTCCTCACACAGAATGATCACTACGACGGCATCGTATCGGCCGGACGGAGGACGGGGAGCAAGCCCGTCTCCGACCCCGCCCCGGCGTCACAGCGACGGCAGCTCAGGGGGCCGCCTCGCCGGACGCTCCTCCAGTGCGGCCAGCGCCATGCGGACCGCCTCGTCCAGTTGTGTGTCACGCCCGGCCGCGTGGTCCTGCGGCGCCTGGACGACCTCCACATCGGGGTCGACGCCGTGGTTCTCCACGCCCCACCCGTAACCCTCCATCCAGAACGCGTACTTCGGCTGGGTCACCAGCGTTCCGTCGACCAGCCAGTACTTGTTGTCGATCCCGACGACGCCGCCCCAGGTCCGCGTGCCCACCACCGGCCCGATCCCGAGCGCCTTGACGGCCGCGTTCACGATGTCCCCGTCCGACCCGGAGAACTCGTTGGCGACGGCCACGACGGGACCGCGCGGCGCGTCCTCGGGATAGCTGTAGGGGCGCTGTCCGCGCGGCAGGCCCCACCCCACGATCCGCCGCGCCAGCTTCTCCACGACCAACTGGGAGGTGTGCCCGCCCCGGTTCTCCCGGACGTCCACGACCAGCCCCTCCCGGGCGACCTCGACCCGCAGGTCGCGGTGGAGCTGCGCCCATCCGGCGCCCACCATGTCCGGCACGTGCAGATACCCGAGCCTGCCGCCGGACTTCTCGTGCACGTACGCCCGCCGGTCCGCCACCCACGCGTGGTATCTGAGCGGCTCCTCGTCGGCGATCGGGATCACGACCGCGTAGCGCGGATCGCCGCCACCGACCGGCGAGATCGTCAGTTCGACCGGCTTCCCGGCCGTGCCGACCAGCAGCGGCCCGGGACCGGTCACCGGATCCACCGGGTGCCCGCCGACCGCGACGATCGCGTCCCCGGCCCGTACGGCGACACCGGGCGCGGCCAGCGGCGCGTGCGCGTCGGGGTCGGAGGTCTCCGAGGGCAGCACCCGGTCGATGCGCCAGCTCCCGTCCGGGTGCCGGGAGATGTCGGCCCCGAGCAGGCCCTGGCGCCGGTCGGCGCCCGGCCCGTAGCCGCCCGGCATGACGTACGCGTGGGAGGTGCCCATTTCGCCCTGCACCTCCCACAGGAGGTCGACGAGGTCGTCGTGGGTGGCGATGCGCTCGAGGACCGGCCGGTACCGGTCCAGTACGCCCTCCCAGTCGACCCCGCCCAGGTCGGGCCGCCAGAAGTTGTCCCGCATGAAGCGGCCGGCCTCGTCGTACATCTGCCGCCACTCGGCCGCCGGGTCGACGGTCTGCCGTACGCGCGAGAGATCGACGGTGATGTTCGCGTCGCTGTTGTCGTCGTTCGGGGCACACCGGTCGCTCGGTACCACCTTGAGCCGGCCGTCGGTCCACAGCAGCACCCGCTTGCCGTCGCCGCTGACCGCGAAGTCGTCGGCGTCCGCGGCCAGGTGCTCGACGCGCTGCTGGACGAGGTCGTAGCGCTGCAGCTCCGACCTGGGGTCGGGATCGTCGGGGGTGGCACGCGAGGTGCCCAGCACGCCCCGCACCGGATGCCGCAGCCACAGCACGCCGTCCTTGGCTGCCCGCAGCCCGGAGTAGCGCGCGGCCTCGACCGGGAACGGCACGATCCGGTCGGCGAGTCCCTCCAGGTCGATCCGCGTCGTGGGCACGCCCTCGCTGTCGGGCGTCTCGTCCTTCTCGGGCGCCTCGAAGGGCCGGCCGTGCCGCTGCGGTCCGAAGGGGGACGGGGTGGTCGCGGCGAGCGTGATCAGGTGCGGGCGCGAGCCGCCCACGAACGCCAGGTCGAAGACGTGCTCGTCGTAGACGGGGTCGAAGGAGCGCGCCGAGAGGAACGCCAGGTGCTTGCCGTCCATCGTGAACGCGGGCGCGTAGTCCCGGAAACGGAGCGGTGTCGCCTCCGTCACCGACAGGTCGGCCGTGCGCGCGAGCTTGAGTTGGCGCAGCTCGCCCGGGCCCCGGTGCGACCAGGCCAACCACGCCGAGTCCGGCGCGAAGACCAGCCCGCTGGCCTCGCCGGCCTCGCTGCGGTCGACCTCGCGCACCTCGCCGCTGTCCCGCTCGACGAGCAGCACCCGTCCGTCGTGCGCGGCGACCGCGACTCGGCTGCCGTCGGGCGCCACCGCGAGAGCACGCACCCGCCCGAGCTGCCCGGCCGCAAGCCGCCGCGGGCCGGCCCCGGGCGTAAGTCCGGTGGCGGGCGCGAACTCCAGCGCGTCGTCGCCCTCCGCGTCCGTCACCCACACCACCCACTCCTCGCCGTCCACGCGGAAGGTGCGCGGCAGCCGGGTCCGTACCCCGTGCTGGGCGGCGAGCGCGCGGGCGGGACCCGAGCGATGGGCGATCCAGTGGACGGCGCCGCGCACGGAGATCGCGCTGCCGCGCCCGGTGTGGTCGGGTGCGGCGGCCCCGAGCCAGCGGGAGGCGCTGACGGGATACGGCTGCAGGTCGACGCGCTGTCCGCCGAGCCGGATGTCCAGCCTCCGGGGCTCGGCGCCGTCCAGGTCGTCGAGGAGCCACAGTTCACCGGCGGACGCGTACACGACCCGGGTGCCGTTGGTGGAGGCGTGCCGGGCGTAGAAGCTTCCGCCCAGGCCGGTGTGGCGGCGCAGGTCCGTCCCGTCGGCCGACGACGAGTACAGGGCGCCGACGCCCTCGTGGTCCGAGAGGAAGGCAAGGCGATCCCCTACCCACGCCGGGTACTCGATGTTGCCGTCGATGTCCTCGTGGAGCCGTACGAACTCCCCCTCGCCGGTGCGGTCGATCCACAACTTGCCGGCCGTGCCACCCCGGTAGCGCTTCCACCAGGCGGCCTCGCGGCCCATGGTCGCGGACAGCAGCACCGTGGCGGGTCCGTACGCGACTTCGCCCACGGGCCCGTAGGGCAGGGTGGTCGCGGGGCCGCCGTCGAGCGGCACGGCGTGTGCCCAGGTGCGGCGCAGCGAGGCCTGGTTCACGGTGCTGAGGGCGAGCACGTTCCCGTCGGGGGTCCAGCCGCGCACCTGGGTCTTCGAACTACCCCAGTGGGTCAGGCGCTTGGCGGGGCCACCGTCGATCGGGGCGACGTACACCTCGGGGGCGCCGTCGCGGGTGGAGGTCCAGGCGACGGTCGTACCGTCCGGGGATATGCGGGGGTGGTTGACCGGGATGTTGTCGGCACTGACCCGCCAGGCACGGCCGCCGTCGAGCGGAGCGACCCAGACGTCGTCCTCGGCGGTGAAGGCCACCAACTCGCCGTGCAGGTGCGGGAACCGGAGATACGCGCGCGATGCGGACTGAGTCACCAGTTCACCCTAAGCAGCGATCGCGTTTCCTGACAGCGGTTTACCTACTTGCCCTGGGCCGGCCAGCACGTGGGGTCGCCCTGGCACCAGATGGTCCTCGTCACGGTGACGGTGGGCCGGGGCTGCCCCGGGGTGACCGGGTGGTACCAGGTGGGCGGGGTGTATGTCGGCGTGCTGGGGGCTTTGCAGTTGCCGAGACCTCTGACGTGGAACCACTGCTTGCCGCCGACGGTGGCCCTGAGGTCGCCGCGAACACACCTGCCGTCGACGGCGCGGGTGACCCTGCCCTTGACGGTGATGTCCTTGCTGTCGTTCGTCTGTCCCCGACAGTCGACGGTGACGAGGGGGGTCGCGGTCGGCGAGGGCGGCCTGCCGGCCGTGGCGGACCTGGTGCTGTTGCCGTAGTTACCGCTGCAGCTGAGCCAGCGCACCTTCACATGCTGCCGCTCCAGCTCCTTGGTCGCGGTCTGGCTGGTCGTGTACGCCACCGAAGAGGAGCTCAGGTCAGCGGGTTGGCACGCCACGGCTCCGCCCACGGCGACCACCACAAGCCCGGTGACTCCCGCGAGCCGCCGTCCGTCCGGCCACCGTCGCATCCGTCTCAACGCCCGCATGGAAGCAGCCTCCCACTCTCCCGCCCCGCGACGGTAGAGCGCATACGGCCAACCGGGCGCCCCGCGTGCGCCCCCGGCGTGTCGTCCAGTGCTGTGGCAGGCGAACGTTGCCTGCCGTGGTACTAGTGCCTCGGCAGGCAACGTTTGCCCGTAAAGGAGCGGCGTCCGGTGCGTGCTCTCGGCGTGCCGGCCGGAAGCCCTCGTACTGGATGTACTTGGGTTTTCGGCCGGTGCGGCGAGAGTGCGTGCCGGGCGTCGCGACAGGGCGAACGTTGCCTGCCGGGGTACTAGCTACGCAGCAGCAGCCACTGCTGGAGTTCCACCAGATTGCCCTCGGGGTCCTTGAGGTGGGCGACGCGCATCCGGTCCGTCATGGGGGCCGGGCCGTGCAGGAGCGTCGCGCCACGGGTGGTTATCCCCTCGCAGTACGCCTCCAGGTCGTCCACCCGCAGTACCACGAGCGAGCGGTGGCCCGTCGCCTCATCGCCCAGCTCGCCCAGGACCTGGGCCATCATCGTCCGGTCCTGCAGCGCTATGCCCGCCGATCCGGTCACGGGACTGAACTTCTCGTACGGTCCGTCCACCGCCCCCGACTGCGGCTTGAGGCCGAGGACATCGGCGTAGAACCGGTAGCAGGCGGCGAAGTCCGAGACGAGGATCCGTACTTGGGCGAGTTCCATGGCGTACCCCCCGAGGGGTCAGGACCAGCGACCCGTGCGGCCGAGCAGCAGCGCGGCCGCCGCGGTCCCGGCGGTCGATGTACGCAGGACGGTACGCCCCAGTCGGAAGGCCCTCGCGCCCGCCTCCCCGAACAGCGCCAACTCCTCCGGTGACACGCCGCCTTCAGGTCCGACGACCAGCACGATCTCGCCCTCGGTGGGGAGTTCCACGGTCGCCAGGGGTTCCTCGCCGCTCTCGTGCAGGATCGCCGCGAAGTCGGCATCGGCCAGAAGTGCGGCAACCTGCCGTGTGGTTGCTGCGTCCGCGACCTCCGGGAAGCGGATCCGGCGGGACTGCTTGCCCGCCTCCCGGGCGGTGGCCCGCCACTTACCGAGCGCCTTCAGCCCCCGCTCGCCCTTCCACTGGGTGATGCACCGGGAGGCCGCCCAGGGGACGATCGCGTCGACGCCGACCTCGGTCATGGTCTCAACGGCCAGCTCACCCCGGTCGCCCTTGGGCAGGGCCTGGACGACGGTGATGCGCGGGGACTCCGGCGGCTCCTCATGAACGGACTCCAGGTCCGTGACCACCAGGCGGTCCTTGCCCTCGGCGGCCTTCACCACACCCTCGGCCCACCGCCCGCGCCCGTCGGTGAGGACCACGTCCTCACCGGGTCGCAGCCGCTTCACCGAGACGGCGTGCCGTCCCTCGGGGCCGTCGAGCACCAATTCCGGCCCGACCACGTCGAGTCGGTCCACGACGAACACGGGAGCGGTCATCGGTCCGTACCTCCCGGCGTCAGCGCCGCCTCGGCCGCTTCCAGTTCCACCGCCAGCACCGCGACCAGTTCCCCGGCGGGCAGTTCGCGGGCCATCCGGTGACCCTGCCCCGCCCACAGCGCCATGCCCTGTGCGTCGCCCACCTTGGCGGCCGCCTTGCGCAGTGGCGAGGTGAGGTGGTGGACCTCGGGGTACGCGGCGGGCGCGTACCGGCCGTGCTCACGCATGAAGCGGTTGACCAGACCGCGCGCCGGGCGCCCGGAGAAGGCGCGCGTCAGCTCCGTGCGGACGAACCGGGGGTCGGTCAGCGCCTGCTTGTGCAGTGCGGGGGCGCCGGACTCGGGCGTGGCGAGGAACGCGGTGCCGAGCTGGGCCGCACTCGCGCCCGCCGCGAGCACCGCGGCGATCTGGCTGCCGCGCATGATGCCGCCGGCCGCCACGATCGGGATCCGCACGGTTTCGCGGACCTGGGCGATCAGTGCGAGCAGCCCGATGCCGCAGCCGTCGTTCTCGGCGTTGTCGCGGTGGGTGCCCTGGTGGCCGCCGGCCTCGACGCCCTGCACGATCACGGCGTCGGCGCCCGCGTGTTGCACGGCGAGGGCCTCCTCCGCGGTGGTCGCGGTGACCAGGGTGAGGGTGCCCGCGCGGCGCAGCGAGTCCAGGACGTCCGGGGTGGGGGTCCCGAAGTGGAAGGAGACCACGGGCACCGGGTTGTCGAGGAGGACGGCGAGCTTGGCGTCGTAGCCGTCGTCGCGGCCGCTGTCGGGGTCGCCCAGCTCGGTCTTGTACCAGGCGGCCTCACCGGCGAGCTGGTCGGCGTAGATCTCGACCGCGGCGGAAGGCGGCGTGACGACAGCCTCTCCGGTGGAGCCGTTGCTCACCCCGGGGTACTCCGGCTGCGGCAGGAACAGGTTCACGCCGAAGGGGCTGCCGGTGAGCCCGCGAAGCTGCTTGATCTCCTGGTACATGCCGTCGGCGGTCTTGTACCCGGCGGCGAGGAAGCCCAGGCCACCGGCATCGGACACGGCGGCGGCGAGCTGAGGCACGGAGACGCCGCCCGCCATGGGGGCCTGCACGATCGGGTGACGGAGAAGATCGGTCAGCGCGGTGGACATGACCGCATGGTGTCACGTCGCGCGATCAGGTCCGAATCCGGCCTTCCGTCTGCATGTGCCCGGGAATGGGCAGTGGGTCAGAGGCGGTGCGAGGGCGCCCCTGGCCGGTGTCCCAGCAGGTGGTGTGCTCGTTCAGGCCGAAGCGGGGCGGCCGGGCGGGTCACTCGGCGCCGACTGCCTTGCCGACGCCGAGTGACCACGCCACGGTCATCGCCCGTTGAACGCGTCCTTCAGCCGCGAGAACAGCCCCTGCTGCCCCGGCTGGAACTGCCCCTGCGGCCGCTCCTCGCCCCGCAGCTTCGCCAGTTCGCGCAGCAGCCGCTCCTGCTCCGCGTCCAGCTTGCCCGGCGTCGTGACCTCGACATGGACGATCAGGTCGCCTCGGCCGCCGCCGCGCAGATGCGTGACGCCGCGGCCGTGCAGCGGGATCGACTGCCCGGACTGCGTGCCGGGCCGGATGTCGACCTCCTCCAGGCCGTCCAGCGTCTCCAGCGGGACCTTCGTACCGAGGGCCGCCGCCGTCATCGGGATGGTGACCGTGCAGTGCAGGTCGTCGCCGCGACGCTGGAAGACCGGGTGCGGCAGCTCGTGGACCTCGACGTACAGGTCACCGGCGGGGCCGCCACCGGGGCCGATCTCGCCCTCGCCCGCGAGCTGGATCCGCGTGCCGTTGTCGACACCGGCCGGGATCTTGACGGTGAGCGTCCTGCGGGAGCGCACCCGCCCGTCGCCCGCGCACTCCGGGCAGGGGGTGGGGACGACCGTGCCGAAGCCCTGACACTGCGGGCACGGACGCGACGTCATGACCTGGCCCAGGAAGGACCGCGTGACCTGGGAGACCTCACCGCGGCCACGGCACATGTCGCAGGTCTGCGCGGAGGTGCCGGGCGCGGCGCCCTCGCCGTTGCAGGTGTTGCAGACGACGGCCGTGTCGACCTGGATGTCCTTGGTCGTACCGAACGCGGCCTCGTCGAGCTCGATCTCCAGCCGGATCATGGCGTCCTGGCCACGGCGGGTGCGCGAGCGCGGTCCGCGCTGCGACGCCGTGCCGAAGAACGCGTCCATGATGTCGGAGAAGTTCCCGAAGCCGCCCGCGCCGAAGCCGCCCGCACCGGCACCGCCCGCCTGGGACAGCGGATCGCCGCCGAGGTCGTAGACCTGCTTCTTCTGCGGGTCCGAGAGCACCTCGTACGCCGCGTTGATCTCCTTGAACCGCTCCTGCGTCTTCGGATCGGGATTGACGTCCGGGTGCAGCTCGCGCGCGAGCCGACGGAACGCCTTCTTGATCTCATCCTGCGACGCGTCGCGGCGCACGCCGAGTACGGCGTAGTAGTCCGTGGCCACTTACGACTCCGCCAGGATCTGTCCGACGTACCGTGCCACCGCTCGTACCGCTCCCATCGTTCCCGGGTAATCCATGCGGGTCGGTCCGACCACGCCGAGTTTCGCTACTGCCTCGCCGCCCGAACCGTAGCCCACGGAGACCACGGACGTGGAGTTGAGTCCCTCGTGCGCGTTCTCATGACCGATACGCACCCGCATGGCCGGATCCTTCGCCTCACCCAGCAGCTTGAGGAGCACGACCTGCTCCTCGAGCGCCTCGAGGACGGGCCGGATGGTGAGAGGGAAGTCATGCCCGAAACGGGTGAGATTGGCGGTACCGCCGATCATCAGCCGTTCCTCGGTCTCCTCCACGAGCGTCTCCAGCAGGGTGGAGAGCACCGTCGAGACCGCGCCGCGGTCCTCGGGCTCCTCGAAGGCCTCCGGCAGGTCCTGCACCAGTGGCGGGACGTCCGCGAAACGACGTCCGGCGACCCGGCTGTTGAGCCGTGCGCGCAGATCCGCGAGAGACGCCTCCCCGAACGGGGCGGGGCAGTCGATCATGCGCTGCTCGACGCGGCCGGTGTCCGTGATCAGCACGAGCATCACGCGCGCGGGTGCCATCGACAGCAGTTCGACATGCCGCACGGTCGAACGGGTCAGCGAGGGGTACTGCACGACGGCGACCTGTCGGGTGAGCTGCGCGAGCAGCCGTACCGTGCGCGCGACCACGTCATCGAGGTCCACCGAGCACTCCAGGAAGTTCTGGATCGCCCGGCGCTCGGGGGCGGTCATCGGCTTGACGCCCGCGAGCCTGTCGACGAAGAGGCGGTAGCCCTTGTCCGTGGGGATGCGTCCGGCGCTGGTGTGCGGCTGGGCGATGTAGCCCTCCTCCTCCAGCGCGGCCATGTCGTTGCGGACGGTGGCCGGGGAGACGCCGAGCTTGTGCCGCTCGGTCAGTGCCTTGGAGCCCACCGGCTCCTCGGTGCCGACGTAGTCCTGGACGATGGCGCGCAGCACTTCGAGCCTGCGTTCACTGAGCATCGCGCGCACCTCCAGCGTTCGTCCCGTTGACGTTCCTGGCACTCTGTCCGTGCGAGTGCCAGCATCCCCGGCCCAGTGTACGGCCGCCGGGTACGCCCCCGGCAAGGGTGGGCCCGGCTGTCGTACCGGCGTGTACCGACCTGTCCGGGGCTGTCTGGCCGGACCGGGCGCATGCCTATAGCGTCGCGCCATGACGGTGTTGTGGGAAGAATCCGGGTGGGAGGCGCTCGGTTCACGGGCCGGTCGTGTACGGCTTCCGGTCTGGGACTGCACGGCGGGACTGGTCGTGGGCGACCACGGAACGCTCGTGATCGACCCGGGGTCGAGCCTGCGCGAGGGTGCGTGGTTGCGCGCCGAGGCGGGGCGGCTGCTCGCGCCGCTGGGGGCGGAGAGACGTGTGACACATCTCGCGTTCACGCACCCCCACTTCGACCATGTCTTCGGCGCGGCGGTGTTCGACGGCGCGGAGGTGTTCGGAGCGGTGGGCCTCGACGCCCTGTTCGTCCGCGAGCGCGACGAGTTGCGCGGGGATGCGATCCGCCACGGCCTGGCCTCGGACGAGGCGGTCGAGGCCGCGGAGGCGCTGGTGCGCCCACACCACCAGGTCTCGGACGAGCGGACGCTCGATCTGGGCGGGGTGGAGGTGTTGCTGGCGAACGTGGGCCCGGGTCACACGGCCCACGACCTGGCCGTCCTCGTCCCCGGGGACCCGGCGGTGGTGTTCTGCGGGGACCTGGTGGAGGAGTCCGGCGAGCCGCAGGCGGGCCCGGACGCGGTTCCCTCGCACTGGCCGGCCGCACTGGACCGGCTGCTGAAGCTGGGCGGAGAGGACGCGCTGTACGTGCCGGGGCACGGTGCGGTGGTGGACGCGCGGTTCGTCCGCTCCCAGCGGGACGAGCTGGCGGCCCGTTTCGGCGTGTCGTAGACCCTCGTACGACATCACGCCCCGGGCTTCTCCTATCGTCATCCGAATGCGCCAGTACTCGCCGGACCTGACCCCGCCGTGGAAGAAGCCCAAGCCCGTGCCGGAGGTCCCGGCGGACCCCGGTCTGGTGGTGGAGGAGCCGCGCACCGGCTTCTGCGGCGCGGTGATCCGCTGCGAGGCGGGCACGGTCACCCTGGAGGACCGGTTCGGCAAGCACCGGGTGTTTCCCCTGGAGCCGCGGGGGTTCCTGCTGGAGGGGCGGGTGGTGACGCTGGTACGCCCGTCGAAGGCTCCGGTGCGTCCGACCCGTACGGCGTCGGGTTCGGTGGCCGTCCCCGGCGCACGCGCGCGCGTGGCCCGTGCCGGCCGTATCTATGTGGAGGGCCGCCACGACGCGGAACTGGTCGAGCGGGTGTGGGGCGACGACCTGCGCGTCGAGGGCGTGGTGGTGGAGTACCTGGAGGGCGTGGACGACCTGCCGTCGATCGTCTCGGCCTTCTCCCCCGGCCCGGACGCCCGCCTCGGCGTCCTGGTGGACCATCTGGTCCCGGGCACCAAGGAGTGGCGCATCGCGCAGTCGGTGACGAGCGAACACGCCCTGGTGGTGGGACACCCGTACATCGACATCTGGCAGGCGGTGAAACCGGCGTCCCTGGGTATCAGGGAGTGGCCGCGCGTCCCGCACGGCCAGGACTGGAAGAGGGGGGTGTGCCGGGCGCTCGGGTGGCCGGAGAACACGGGGGCGGTGTGGCAGGGGATCCTGTCGCGGGTGGGGTCCTACAAGGATCTGGAGCCGGAACTGCTGGGGCGGGTGGAGGAGTTGATCGACTTCGTTACGGTCGGCGGTGAGGCCTGACGCCGGGGAGCGTGCCGAAGTCGCTGGTCTCCAACTTGATGCCGAGCAGCTCCAGCGGCACAGGCTCACCGAACTTGGTGATCCGCTGTACCTGGTAGTCGGCGTCCTCGCCGATGCCCGTGGGCTCGGTGAGCAGAACGCAATGGGCCACAACAGGGTCGACGATCAGGTAGGCGGGCACCTTGCCTGCCGCGTAGATCGAGCGCTTCATGCCGTAGTCCCGATCGACACTGGTTTTGGACACCACCTCGACCACCAACGTGATGAGGTTGCACGGCAGCAGGCGCCCCGACGCAGGGCTGACGTCGCGCTCCAGAATCACCAGGTCTGGTACGGGCTCACTCGCCTCACTGACGATGTCAACGTCCGTGGTCTGCAGCCGCTCCCACCGCTCCCTCGGGATCTGGTCCTGCACACTGGCGACGATCCGGTTATGCACCAGATCGGGACTCGACATCATGACGATTTCCCCCCGGAGAAGCTCGGCCTTGACGCCCTCCGGGGGCTCGAACCCCGCGAAGAACTCTGCCATCCCACGCTCGTCCACAGCGGTCATCTCCGTGGCCTCCACATCCGCCGCGTACTGTTAGCGGCAGCCTACGAACCAGGTTAGGGACCGAACCCCCGCTCCGCACCGATTCACCCGCCGGAGTGATCAGTCCACCAGGTCCCGCACCACCGCGTCCGCCAGCAGCCGCCCCCGCAGCGTCAGAACGGCCCGCCCCTCCGCGTAGGCCCCCTCCTGCAGCAGCCCCTCCGCGAGCGCGCGGCGGGAAGCCGCCAGCCCCTTCTCCCGCAGCAGGGACAGCGGTGCGCCCTCCCGCAGCCGCAGCTCCAGCAGGATGCGCTCCACCCGGCGGTCCTCGTCCGACAGCACCTCGCGCCCGGCCCCCGGCGACCGCCCCGCCGCCAACGCCGCCGCGTACGCGCCCGGGTGCTTCACGTTCCACCAGCGCACCCCGCCCACATGGCTGTGGGCGCCCGGGCCGGCGCCCCACCAGTCGGCGCCGCGCCAGTACAGCTCGTTGTGCAGGCAGCGGCCGGACTCGGACGTGGCCCAGTTCGAGACCTCGTACCAGTCGTAGCCCGCCCCCGCCAGCGCCTCGTCCGCGATCAGGTAGCGGTCCGCGTGGACGTCGTCGTCCGTCATCGGGACCTCGCCCCGACGGATGCGGCGCGCGAGCTGGGTGCCTTCCTCGACGATCAGGGCGTACGCCGAGATGTGGTCCGGCCCCGCGCCCAGCGCCGCGTCCAACGACGCCCGCCAGTCGTCGTCCGACTCCCCCGGCGTGCCGTAGATCAGATCGAGGTTCACGTGCTCGAAGCCCGCCACGCGTGCCTCGGCCACACAGGCCTCGGGGCGGCCGGGGGTGTGTGTGCGGTCGAGGATCTTCAGGACGTGCTGCTTCGCGCTCTGCATGCCGAAGGAGATCCGGTTGAAGCCGCCCTCCCGGAGCGTGACCAGATACCGCTCGTCCACCGACTCCGGGTTCGCCTCCGTCGTCACCTCCGCGTCGTCCGCGAGGCCGAACTCGTCGCGGATCGCGGCCAGCATCCGTACGAGGTCGTCCGCGGGCAGCAGGGTCGGCGTACCGCCTCCGACGAAGACCGTGCGGACCTCGCGCGGGTCGTCGCCCAGCACCTTGCGGGCCAGGCGGATCTCCTCGATCAGCGTCTGGGCGTAGTTGTCGCGGGACGCCAGCACCCCGCCCGTGCCGCGCAGCTCCGTCGCCGTGTAGGTGTTGAAGTCGCAGTAGCCGCAGCGCGTCGCGCAGTACGGCACGTGGAGGTAGAACCCGAGAGGGCGGTCGGCGGCCCCGGCCAGGGCCTGGGCGGGCAGTGCCCCGTCGTCGGGGACGGGCTCGCCGTCGGGAAGTGCGGAAGGCATGTCCTCCATTGTCCCGTACCGCCCGGACTCCTCGTTCTGCTGATGGTTCTGCTCATGGCTCCGCTCAATCCGCCCGCAGCACCAGCAGCGCCAGATCGTCCTCCGGCGGTTCCTCGCCGAACTCGTGCACCAGCTTTCTGATCCGCTCCGCGATCGGCCGCGCGCTCAGCCCGGCGCATCCGGCGAGGGCCGCCGCGAGCCCGTCACCGTCGTCGAACTGGCGGGTCCCGCTGCGCCGCTCGGTCACCCCGTCCGTGACGCACAGCAGTGTGTCGGCGGGGCGCAGCTCGAAGGTCTCGCATGTGTACGTCACGTCCTCGACGACCCCGAGGAGGGTCTGCGGCTGTGCCACGGCCCGTACGTCACCGTCCGGGCGCAACAGCAGCGGCAGCGGATGCCCGGCGGCGGCGAGCGTGCAGCGCACTCCGCCGTCGAAGGGGACCAGCTCGCCGTAGAGCAGGGAGAGGAAGCGGGCATGGGGGCCGTCGTCGGCGAACGGCACCGGGGCGCCCGCCGTGACCAGCGCCCGCGCCGCCGCGTCCGAGGCCTCTGTCGCGTCGTCCAGCAGGAGCTGGTTGAGGCGGTCCAGGACGTCGGGCACCGCGTAGCCCTCGCGGGCCAGCAGCCGCAGCCAGGGCCGGGCGAGCCCGATCACGACCGCCGCCTCCGGCCCCTTGCCCTGCACGTCACCGAGAGCGAAGCACCACCGTCCGTGGCCTGCCGGGAACAGGTCGTAGAAGTCGCCGCTCGGCCCGCCCTTGTCGCGGGGTTCGTAGACGAGCGCACTGCTCACCCCGGGGATCTCGGCGACCGCGCCGGGCAGCAGCCCGCGCTGCAGCACCTGGCTGATGGTGGCCTGCCGGGCGTACTGCCGGGCCGCTCCGATGGCCAGCGCCACCCGTCTGCTGAGGTCCTCGACGAGCCCGGTGACCTCGTCGGGGAAGCGCGGCAGCCCTGCCCGTCCGATGACGAGTGTGCCCAGCGGCCGCCCGCCGGCGATCAGCCGGTAGGCGAGTGCCGCCCCGACGGCGCCCCGCGGGCCCAGCGCCTCGCCCGGCCAGCGCACGGGCACCGCCCGGGAGCGCACGGACTCGGGCAGCCGGGGCGGGTCCTTCTCCAGGGCCCGGCGCAGTTCCTCGATGCGGTTCTCGCTGCCGTGCCAGACACGGGCGAGCCGTGGACCGGTGGCCACCACCGCCTCGGGCCCGTGCCAACCGGTGGCCTCGTCCTCCAGCCATACCGCGCACCAGTCCGCGAGCCGCGGTACGAGCAGTTGTCCGGTGAGCGCGGCCACCAGGTCCTCGTCGAGCTGTCCGGTGAGCAGATCGGAGGCCTCGGCCAGGAAGGAGAGGGCACCGTGGCCCCGCCAGTCCCGGTCCCGTGCGCCGTACCGGGGGTCGGCGCACGCCAGGACGTCGGGCCCGGGTAACTCGGTCGTGTCCGGTCCGTGGTCCAGGGCACCGCCGCCCGCGTACGCGTCGATGTCCTCCTCGGCGTCCAGGACACCGTCCAGGGGCAGCCGCGCCCAGACGGTCTTGGCACCGGTGCGGTAGGTGATCCCCCAGGCCGTGGAGAGCTTGGAGACGAGCCGCAGACCGCGCCCGTACTCCGGTATGCCATAAGGGGTTTCGTTGCTGTCCTCCCGTACCGCCCGCGAGGGGTGGTGGTCGCAGACCTCGATGACGAGGCCGGCCGGCTCCTCGTCCGCATCCTCCAGTCGGCAGACCAGGTCCACGTCCGTGCCCGCGTGGACGACGGCGTTGGTGACGAGTTCGCTGGTGACGAGCAGGGCGTCGTCCCTCAGGCGCTCGGTGAAGGTGTCGGGCTCGGCGAGGCCGGCCCATTCGGCGAGGGCGGCGCGCACGAAACGGCGAGCGGCGCCGGGCGCGAGCGGGCCGCCGGGCAGCGTCGTACGCACCACCGCGCGCCGGCCCGTCCCCTCGTGCTCGGGCGTATCGCGGGCACGGGAGATGGCTTCCCGACGCGTCGGTATGGCCCCCATCGACAGCTCCCCGAGCAGTTCGCGCAAATTCGCCTCTGACGATGGGGACAGGGTGACAGACCGGCCGCATCCATGAGCGCGGAGTTACCGAAGTGAGCCTCCGCGGGTGAGAACAGTGCTACGGATGCGCGAGAAACCGGAAGGATTCGGGTATCGGGGTCCTCGGATCTGACGGAACCGCGCAGCCAGGTCCTGCGGCTGGGGCCTTTTCGTTCCGGGCGGGCCGGAGCAGGGAACGGTGCCAGATCCCGCGAGCCCGGCCTGGTCCGAACGAGAGGCCCCAGGAGTCCCCTATGCCTCGCGGGTACCGCTGTACATCTCGTCGATCAGATGCTTGTACTCCCGCTCCACCACCGGCCGCTTCAGCTTCAGGCTCGGCGTGACCTCACCGTGCTCCACATCGAGGTCGCGCGGCAGCAGGCGGAACTTCTTGATGGTCTGCCAGCGCTGGAGGCCCTGGTTGAGCTGCTCGACGTAGCTTTTGACCATCTCCACCGTGGCGGGCGCGGCGACGACGTCCGCGTATGACTTGCCCTCCAGGCCGTTCGCCTTCGCCCACTCCAGGACGGACACCTCGTCGAGGGCGATCAGCGCGGTGCAGAAGTTCCGGTCGGCGCCGTGCACGAGGATGTTGGAGACGTACGGACACACCGCCTTGAACTGGCCCTCGACCTCGGCGGGCGCGATGTACTTTCCACCGGAGGTCTTGATGAGGTCCTTCTTGCGGTCGGTGATGCGCAGGTATCCGTCGGGCGAGAGTTCGCCGATGTCACCGGTGTGGAACCAGCCGTCCGACTCCAGCACCTCGGCGGTCTTCTCCGGCAGCCCGTGGTAGCCCTCCATGATGCCGGGGCCGCGCAGCAGGATCTCGCCGTCGTCCGCGATGCGCACCTCGGTGCCGGGCAGCGGCTTGCCGACGGTGCCGGTGCGGTAGGCCTCGCCGGGGTTCACGAAGGATGCGGCGGAGGACTCCGTGAGTCCGTACCCCTCCAGGATGTGGACGCCGGCGCCGGCGAAGAAATAGCCGATCTCGGGCGCGAGGGCGGCGGACCCGGAGATGCAGGCCCGCAGCCTGCCACCGAAGGCCTCACGGATCTTGGCGTACACGAGCGCGTCGGCGACCTTGTGCTTGGCGGCGAGACCGAAGGGCGCGGAGTGGGTGCCTGTGCGGCGGAAGTTGTCCTGCGTGACCTTTGCGTACTCGCGCGCGACCTCGACCGACCACTGGAAGATCTTGTACTTGGCGGCACCACCGGCCCGCGCCTTGGCCGCGACCCCGTTGTAGACCTTCTCGAAGATGCGCGGCACGGCTGCCATGTACGTCGGCTGGACCACCGGCAGATTCTCGATGATCTTTTCGACACGGCCGTCGACGGCGGTGACGTGCCCGATCTCGATCTGGCCGGAGGTGAGGACCTTGCCGAAGACGTGCGCGAGCGGCAGCCACAGGTACTGCACGTCCTCACCGTCGAGGAGCCCGGTCGCGGCGATCGCCTTGGCCATGTACGACCAGTTGTCGTGCGGCAGACGCACGCCCTTGGGGCGGCCGGTGGTACCCGAGGTGTAGATCAGGGTGGCGAGCTGGTCGCTGGTGATCGCGCCGACCCGCTCCTTGATCAGCTCGGGGTGCTCCTCCAGGTACGCGGCGCCCCGGGTCTCCAGCTCGGCGAGGGTGAGCACCCGGTCGCCGGTCTCGACGCCCTTGGGGTCGATCACCACCACATGGGTCAGCTCGGGCAGCTCGTCGCGCTTCTCCTGCGCCTTGGCGAGCTGCTCGACGTTCTCCGCGATGAGCACCCTGCTCTCCGAGTCGGAGAGGATGAACGCGGACTCGTCGGCGTTCGTCTGCGGGTAGACCGTCGTCGTGGCCGCACCGGCACACAGGATGCCCAGGTCGGCGAGGATCCATTCGACCCGTGTCGAGGAGGCCAGCGCCACCCGCTGCTCCGGCCGCACACCCAGCTCGATCAGTCCGGCCGCGACCGCGAAGACCCGCTCGGCGGCCTGCGCCCAGCTCAGCGACTTCCAGTCGTCCGGGCCCTCACCCGACGAGGGCGGTACGGGGTACCGGTAAGCCTCGGCATCCGGTGTGGCCGCCACACGCTCCAGGAAGAGGGCCGCCACGGACGGCGGACGGTTATCGATCAAAGTCTGTGTGTCACTCACGACATCCTCCGGGGGCCCGCGACGATGCGGCTGGCTCATTTCGGCTGTATTCGCTCGCGGGCACTTGTTTAACTCGCGAGTAACTATGGAGTCCGATCAGGGTAGAGCCCGACCGGCCAGTGCGTAAGAGGCGACGGGCCCTCGCTTCCTCCAGGAGTGCTGGTCCCATGCAAAGGGGCCCGCCGCGCTTTCGCACGACGAGCCCCTGTTCCACCCGGTCTGCCCGAAAGCAGCCAGTGGTTACTTCTTGGCCTTGCTCGATCCCCCGCTGTCGTCGCTGGAGAGCACGGCGATGAAGGCCTCCTGTGGAACCTCCACGGAACCCACCATCTTCATCCGCTTCTTGCCTTCCTTCTGCTTCTCCAGCAGCTTCCGCTTACGGGAGATGTCACCGCCGTAGCACTTGGCGAGGACGTCCTTGCGGATGGCACGGATGGTCTCGCGGGCGATCACCCGGGAGCCGACGGCGGCCTGCACCGGCACCTCGAAGCTCTGCCGCGGGATGAGTTCCTTCAGCTTGGCGACGAGTCGTACACCGTATGCGTACGCCTGGTCCTTGTGGGTGATCGCCGAGAAGGCGTCGACCTTGTCGCCGTGCAGCAGGATGTCCACCTTGACCAGGCTGGAGGTCTGCTCGCCGGTGGGCTCGTAGTCGAGGGAGGCGTACCCGCGGGTCTTGGACTTCAGCTGGTCGAAGAAGTCGAAGACGATCTCGGCGAGCGGGAGGGTGTAGCGGATCTCGACGCGGTCCTCGGAGAGGTAGTCCATGCCGAGGAGGGTGCCGCGGCGGGTCTGGCACAGCTCCATGATCGCGCCGATGAACTCGGTGGGCGCGAGGATCGTGGCCCGGACCACCGGCTCGTACACCTCGGCGAGCTTCCCCTCGGGGAACTCGCTCGGGTTGGTGACCGTGTGCTCGGTGCCGTCCTCCATGAGCACGCGGTAGACGACGTTCGGCGCGGTGGCGATCAGGTCGAGCCCGAACTCGCGCTCCAGTCGCTCGCGGACCACGTCGAGGTGCAGCAGACCCAGGAAGCCGACGCGGAAACCGAAGCCGAGGGCGGCGGAGGTCTCCGGCTCGTAGACGAGAGCGGCGTCGTTGAGCTGGAGCTTGTCGAGGGCCTCGCGCAGGTCGGGGTAGTCGGAGCCGTCGAGCGGATACAGGCCCGAGAAGACCATCGGCTTCGGGTCCTTGTACCCGCCCAGGGGCTCTTCGGCGCCCTTGTGCTGGCTGGTGATCGTGTCACCGACCTTGGACTGGCGGACGTCCTTCACACCGGTGATGAGGTAGCCCACCTCGCCGACCCCGAGCCCGTCGGCCGGGAGCATCTCGGGCGAGTTGACGCCGATCTCCAGCAGTTCGTGGGTCGCGCCGGTGGACATCATCCTGATGCGCTCGCGCTTGTTGAGCTGTCCGTCGATCACACGGACGTAGGTGACCACGCCCCGGTAGGAGTCGTACACGGAGTCGAAGATCATCGCGCGGGCGGGCGCGTCCGCGACGCCGACGGGGGCCGGGATCTGGTCGACGACCTTGTCGAGCAGCGCCTCGACGCCCAGGCCGGTCTTGGCCGACACCTTGAGCACGTCGTCCGGCTCGCACCCCACCAGGTTGGCGAGTTCCTCGGCGAACTTCTCCGGCTGCGCCGCAGGCAGATCGATCTTGTTGAGGACGGGAATGATCGTGAGGTCGTTCTCCATCGCCAGGTAGAGGTTGGCGAGGGTCTGGGCCTCGATGCCCTGGGCGGCGTCGACGAGGAGGATGGTCCCCTCGCAGGCGGCGAGCGACCGCGAGACCTCGTACGTGAAGTCGACGTGTCCCGGGGTGTCGATCATGTTGAGGATGTGCGTGTTGCCCGGATCGTGGGTCGGGGCCCACGGCAGACGCACCGCCTGGGATTTGATCGTGATGCCACGCTCGCGCTCGATGTCCATGCGGTCGAGGTACTGAGCGCGCATCTGCCGCTGCTCGACGACGCCGGTCAGCTGGAGCATCCGGTCGGCGAGCGTGGACTTGCCGTGGTCGATGTGCGCGATGATGCAGAAGTTGCGGATCAGCGCCGGGCCGGTACGGCTCGGCTCGGGCACATGGCTAGGGATCGCGGGCACGCAGGGTCCTGATTCTTGAGGCGTCCGCAGTGTCTGCGGTCTCGGGTCGGATCTATACGTAGCTTCCATGGTCCCACGCGCGAGAGGCTGCGACCGGTTTGGGCGGCCGGAAAGGCGGCTGGTAGCCTGGGTCACTGTGTCTCATGCCCTCTCAGCGCGAGGCACATCTGAAGAAATCACCGGCGCGGGAGACGGTCAGTCTCGCGTGCCTGAACCTGTAAAGGCTCATTCGTGGCGAACATCAAGTCCCAGATCAAGCGGAACAAGACGAACGAGAAGGCGCGCCTGCGCAACAAGGCCGTCAAGTCCTCGCTCAAGACCGCGATCCGCAAGGCTCGCGAGGCCGCTGCCGCGGGTGACGTCGAGAAGGCCACCGAGCTCCAGCGCGTCGCCGCGCGTCAGCTCGACAAGGCCGTCTCGAAGGGCGTCATCCACAAGAACTCGGCCGCCAACAAGAAGTCGGCGCTGGCCACCAAGGTCGCGGCCCTCAAGGGCTGAAACTTGATTTGAACGCCGGAGGGAACCGAGCGGGCCCTCTCTCATCCGCTCCCACCCGGCACCCGGGCTCGTACGCGGCCTGCGTTCGCCACGCGGGTACGAGCCCACGAGCTTGAACCAAGGCCCCTGCGTCTGACCTTCCCCAGGACGGACGCAGGGGCCTTCGGCGTGCGCGGGGCTCGGCTGTGCCGAATCCGGGGGCTGCCCCAGAGCAGAGGCGGGACGGCAGGCCCGCAGAACAGCACCGCCGGCACCGCCGGGCCACAAGGCCCGCAGGGCACGATCGCGGCACGACAGGCCCACAGGACACCACCACCGGGCCACAGGCCCGCAGGGCGGATGGGTGGCCCGCGGCTACGCCCGCCCCCTGGATCGCGCCGCCCGCGCGATCGTGACGACGGCCTTCTCCAGGGCGTACTCCGGATCGTCACCGCCACCCTTGACGCCGGCGTCGGCCTCGGCTACCGCCCGAAGGGCGATCGCCACGCCGTCCGGCGTCCACCCCCGCATCTGCTGGCGCACCCGGTCGATCTTCCACGGCGGCATTCCCAGCTCGCGGGCAAGGTCCGCGGGACGACCGCCGCGCGCCGACGACAGCTTCCCGATCGCCCGCACCCCCTGCGCGAGCGCACTGGTGATCATCACCGGTGCCACCCCCGTGGCCAGCGACCATCTGAGCGCCTCCAGCGCCTCCGCGGCCCGCCCCTCGACGGCCCGGTCCGCGACCGTGAAGCTCGACGCCTCGGCCCGTCCGGTGTAGTAGCGCCCGACCACCGTCTCGTCGATGGTGCCCTCGACGTCGGCGACGAGCTGGGACACCGCGGACGCCAGCTCCCGCAGATCGCTTCCGATCGCATCGACGAGCGCCTGGCACGCCTCGGGCGTCGCCGACCGGCCCTGCGTCCGGAACTCCCCTCGGACGAACGCCAACCGGTCCGCCGGCTTCGTCATCTTGGGACAGGCCACCTCCCGCGCCCCCGACTTGCGCGCGGCGTCGAGCAGCCCCTTGCCTTTGGCGCCGCCCGCGTGCAGCAGCACAAGGGTGATCTCCTCGGCGGGCGAGCCGAAGTACCCCTTCAGCTCCTTGATCGTGTCGGCCTGCAGATCCTGTGCGTTGCGTACGACCACGACCTTGCGCTCGGCGAAGAGCGACGGACTGGTCAGCTCGGCCAGCGTGCCGGGCTGCAACTGGTCCGAGGTCAGATCCCGTACGTCCGTGTCGGCGTCGGCGGCTCGCGCGGCGGCCACCACCTCCTGCACGGCACGGTCGAGCAGGAGGTCCTCCTGGCCCACGGCCAGGGTGACGGGGGCGAGAGGGTCGTCATTCGCGGTCTTCTTGGCCATCACAGAAAGCATCCCACGCGCCACTGACAACACGATCCCGGCACCGGCCGCTCACCGCCGGGCCCTGTCGGCGCACGGCAGGCACCAGGAGTTACGGCGCCTCCCGCCAGCCGTCCCACTCCCCCGCGAACGCGTCCAGCCGCTCCGGGTCGAGCAGCCCGTCCTCGTCCCGCAGCACCACCAGCCACTGCGCGTCCTCGGCATCGTCCTCACCGGCCAAGGCGTCCCGCACGATCTGCGGCTCCTCATCGAGGCCGAACCGCTCCCCGAGCGCCTCCGCCGCCTCTTCCGCGGCATCGCGGTCGGGCAGCACCAGTACGTGTCTCACATCGCTCACGGGGCCATTCTCCGGCACGCCACCGGCAGCGAACACGCAGGTCAAACCTTGGGCACGAGCTGCACGTCCAAGTCGATCGTGATGCTCGGACCGACGGCCGCGATTCCCCGGGCGAGCATCGTCTGCCAGCTCACGGTGAAGTCGTCGCGGTGCAGTTCCGTGGTGGCCCGGCAGGCGGCCCTCACCTCGCCCTCCACGCCGTTGCCGAGGCCGAGGTACTCCGTTTCGAGCGTCACCGTCCGCGTCACCCCGTGCAGGGTCAGCGCCCCGGTCACCGCCCACCTCGTGCCGCCCTTGTGCACGAACCGGTCGCCGTAGAACTCCAGGGTCGGAAAGCGCGCCACATCCAGGAAGTCCGCGGACCGCAGGTGGTGGTCCCGCATCGCGACGTTGGTGTCGATGGAGGCAGCGTCGATCACCACGTGAATCGCGGAACGCTCCATCGGGTCGGCGACCCGGGCAACCCCTGCGAACGTGTTGAACCGCCCGTGGATCCGGGCCAGTCCGATATGCCGCGCGGTGAACGCGATCGAGGAATGCGTCGGGTCGATCTCCCAATCGCCCGCCCTCGGCAGCTCCGGCGGCCGGGCGACCTGGAGCGTGACATCGCCCAGCGAGGCCAGGGAGTTCTCCGCGACAACGACGCTCGCCAGGTACGGCGTGTACCCCTCGGCCGACACCGCCAGCCGGTACTCCCCCGCCGGCACGGTCGTCAGGAACGACCCGAACGGGTCCGTGCCGCCCGCCACCACCTTGCGGCCCAGGGCGTCACTAACCGTGAACTCGGCGTGCCTCACTGGCTCGTTGACCGGATCGAGCACCCGACAGCTGAGTACTCCGGCGTTGGGCGGCATCCATATCGCCGTGAGGGGCCCGGTCCGTTGCACCTGGTTCGTACGGTTTCCCCGCCAACGGCCGATCATCTGCGACACCCCTGCGCAACGTGACACTATCTGCTATCGAAGATGCATTTGATCACCACTGAGGCTTTCGAGGCAACACGGACTACATCACGGGAAACCAGAACATGTACCTGAACTAAGCACGAGTACCCCCAATTGGCCTTTTTTGCTCGGTCTTTCACGGGTATCGCGACTTCAGTCCCTCGCCACGGCCAGTCCCTTGCCTTCTCCGGTGACGGCGATCGCCCCGTCCCGGTCCGTACGCAGCACAAGCGCGCCCTCGTCCCGCAGCGCCGCGAGGGTGCTCGGCGCCGGATGACCGTACGGGTTGTCCCGGCCGCACGACACGAGCGCGAGCCGTGGCGCCAGCCTCCGTATGAGCTGCGGATCCTGGTACGCCGATCCATGATGGGCGACCTTGAGAACGTCCACGGGCCCCAGCCCGGCACCGGCCGGTGACCTCAACAGCTCCTGCTGGGACAGCGGTTCGAGATCACCGGGCAGCAACAGGGTGAGTCCCGCCGACCGTACGAGCAGGGCGACGCTCGCGTCGTTCGGCCCGTCCGGGAGCGAGGCGGGTTCTGGCGGCGGCCAAAGCACCCGCCAGTCGAGCGCTCCGGTACGGCGGTGCTCCCCGGCCACGGCACGCGTCACCGGAATGCGCCGGGCGGCCGCCTGCGCCCGGACGGATGCGGCCTGCTCCCGTGGCTCCTCCAATCCGGTCGTCTCGATCGCACCCACCGAACGCCCGCGCAGCACTCCTGGTAGCCCCGCCACATGGTCGGCGTGGAAGTGGGTCAGCACGATCAACGGAATGCGGGTGACGCCGAGCCGAGTCAGACAACGGTCGACCAGCACCGGATCGGGGCCCGCGTCCACGACCACCGCCGTGGCGTCGCCCGCGGCGAGCACGGTCGCGTCCCCCTGGCCCACGTCACACATGGCGAACCTCCAGCGGGGTGGTGGCCACCCCGTGATCACACGGGGCAGGGGCGGCGGCTGCACCACCACAAGCAGCAGCACCAGGGCGCAGACGCCGGCCAGCCAGGGGTGCCGAAGGAGGCGTCGGCCGATGAACACGACGAGCATCGTCACCGCCGCGAGCAGCAGCGCCCCCGTCCAACTGCGAGGCCAGTCCACTCCGCCGCCCGGCAGAGACGCCCCCGTACGCGCGATACCGGCGATCCACCCCGCCGGCCAACTCGCGCCCCACGCCAGCGCCTTGGCAAGGGACATCGCCACCGGTGCGGCAGCGAGCGCGGCGAAGCCCAGCATCGTCGCCGGGACCACCGCGAACTCCGCGAGCAGGTTGCACGGCACCGCGACCAGGCTCACCCGCGCCGACAGCACCACGACGACCGGCGCGCACACCGCCTGCGCGGCGGCCGCGGCGGCCAGTGCTTCGGCCAGGCGCGGCGGCACATGGCGCCGGCGCAGTGACGCACTCCAACGTGGGGCGATGGTGAGCAGGGCGCCGGTCGCCAGCACGGAGAGCAGGAAGCCGTAGCTCCGGGCGAGCCAGGGGTCGTAGAGCACCAGCAGCAGGACGGCCGCGGCCAGCGCGGGAAGCAGGGATCTGCGGCGCCCGGTCGCGATGGCGACCAGGGCGATCGCCCCGCAGGCCGCGGCCCGCAGCACGCTCGGGTCCGGTCGGCACACGACCACGAAGCCGAGCGTGAGCGCCCCGCCGAGCAGCGCTGTCCCCCGCAGCGAGATGCCGAGCCGTGGCGCGAGTCCCCGGCGCTCGACGCGTTGCGCCAGACTTGCCGGGCCGATGAACAGGGCCAGCAGGATAGTGAAGTTGCCGCCGCTGACGGCCAGCAGGTGGGCGAGGTCGGTTGCCTTGAAGGCGTCGTCCAACTCGGGCGTGACCCGTGCGGTGTCCCCCACGACCAGCCCCGGCAACAGCGCCCTTGGATCCGGATCGAGCCCTTCCGTCGCCTCTCGGAGCCCGGCGCGCAGCCGCCCCGCCCAACGCTGCGCCCCGGTCGGCTCACCCACCACTTCGGGTGGGCCCCCGCCGCGCACCCGCGCCACGGCGGCGACGCGGTCACCCCCGGCCAGCGGGGGTACCAGCCGTACGGTCACCCGTACCCGCGTGGAGGGCAACAGCGCCGGCCAGGATGTGGACCCGGCCCCCTTCGCTGCACCCGTCGAACCGTCCCTCACCGTCCGACGGTTCACGTCGGCGATCACCAGGACCGGCGCCCGGGTCGCCGTCACGGTCCCGTCCGGCTTCGTCAGACGCCGGATCTCCCCGTCGAACAGTACGGCGGTCGGCGTCATGTGGTCGCCCTTGACCCTGGGCCGGGCGAACCGCGGATCGGAGGAGACCTCGATCTCCGCGGTCACCTCGGCGTGTTGACGCGCGAGTGCCGGGACGGGTCCCCGCCGCAGGTCCGCGCCATGAAGGCCGGCAGAAGCCCCGGTCGCCGCGACACAGAGCAGCACGGCGGCGACGGACGCCTTCGACCAGGCGCCCCCTGGCCGGCGACCGGCCTCGGCGACGTCGCGCTCCCCCTGCCGCCGCACCACCAACAACCCGCCGGCCGCCGCGAGGCAGATGACGACCACACCGGTGAGCCACGCGGGCGGGGCATGTACCGCCCATGCCGCCGTCCCCCAGGCCGCGAGCGCCGGTGGCACCAGCCGCAGGTCCGTCGGGCTGTCCTGCCGGGGGTGCGGGTCGCCCAGGCGACTGGGGGCGGCGGGCGAATCAAGGACGCCCCGCGCAGCCGCGCGGTCGGGGCCCGTAGTCCACGAGGCGCCGGTCCGCCCGCCCTGGGGCGGCGCCTGTGCCCCGTCCACGCCTCCTTCCTCCGGCCCCCTCATGGTCGTACGAGATTCCGCAGATCGGCGAAGCGGCGCTCGCCGATGCCGCTGACCTTGCGGAGTTCGTCGACCGAGCGGAATCCGCCGTGCTGGGTGCGGTAGTCGACGATGTGCTGGGCCAGGACGGGGCCCACGCCCGGCAGTGCGTTGAGCTGGTCCATGGTCGCCGTGTTGAGCGAGACCGGGGTGGCGGGGGCCGCGCCGCGCGCCGATCCACCGATGGCCGGGCCCGCAGGGTCGGTGCCCGGCGCCGGGGTGGGGCCGCCGACCAGGATCTGTTCGCCGTCCACCAGGAGGCGGGCGCGGTTGAGGCCGTCGGTGTCGGTGCCCGGACGCACACCGCCCGCGGCCAGCAGGGCGTCCGCGACCCTGGATCCGGCCGGAAGCCTGAGGAGTCCGGGCTTGTGTACCTTGCCGCTGACGTCCACGACGACCGCGCCGGCCGCCCCCGTCTCCGCGCCGGCCGCGACCTCCGCCCGCGGCCCTCTCGAACCACCCGGCTCAGTCGACCGCTCGGTTCCTCGCACCCCGTGCGGTGCCGCCGCCCGCACCTCCTCGGGTGCCTGCACCGGCTGCGTCCGTCCGACCCAGAAATGCTGTGCGGCAAACACCGCGGCGACCACGAGCAGCACACTCAGCGCCGCCACGCTCCTGCGCTCCAGCCCGCACCTCGTCTGCAGCCACAGCGGCAGCCGCTCGCGCACGGCAGGCCCGACCCGCTCCCCCCACGCGCCACCCGTCGCCCCGTGTACAGGGACGTCGCCACCCTCCTCGGGGGCAGAGGCAGCCCGCCCCGGCCGGGGCAGCCGGACCGGCTCGACGCCGTCTTGTCCCGGCAGCCGGACGTTGCCGCCATCCGCTGTCGTACGCGTCCGTGGCTCGTCCATGGTCGAGGCCTCGGACGGCGGCCCGTTCCCCGACTCCCTCCGCTCCTTCACCCCTTGTGTGAAGAGCCCCTCCGCACGCAGGCGCAGGATGTCGGCGGCCGGTGCCCGGTGGTGCCGTCGGGCGCGGTGCCGCGCGTGCCGCAGGCGGTGGCGCGTGCGCCCGTCGGAGCCGGGCCCGCGACCGGGACCACTCGTCGGAGTAGGACTGAAGGGCCGCGAAGGTGATCGAAGTGACATGTGCCGAGAATGGGGTACACCGTCCACTTCGCGATGATCTTGGTCAAATCCAGGGGATTACTACCAAGTTGTGGATAATCCCGTCACTCACACGGAGGACAACCGCCACTGCGACCATGCGAGCAGGCATCGGTGTCGCCGCGTCACCTCGGCGATACCACGGCCCCCAGCAGGCCGGGCCCGGTGTGCGCCCCGATCACCGCTCCGACCTCGCTCACATGCAGGTCGGCCAGCCCCGGCACCCGTGCCCGCAGGCGGTCCGCGAGAGCCGACGCCCGCTCAGGGGCGGCGAGATGATGGACCGCGATGTCGACCTCCGTGCCGCCCGCACGCTCGGCCACGATCTCCTCCAGGCGGCCGATGGCCCTGGAGGCCGTACGCACCTTCTCCAGCAACTCGATACGGCCGCCGTCCAGCTGCAGCAGCGGCTTCACGGCGAGCGCCGAGCCCAGCAGCGCCTGCGCCGCTCCGATCCGGCCGCCCCGCCGCAGATAGTCGAGGGTGTCGACGTAGAAGTACGCGGAAGTGCCCGCCGCCCGCTTCTCCGCCGCGGTGACCGCCTCGTCCACGGTGCCGCCCGCCTCCGTGGTCTTGGCGGCGGCCAGCGCGCAGAAACCGAGGGCCATCGCGACCATCCCCGTGTCGACCACGCGCACCGGAACGGGAGCCTTGCTCCCGGCGAGTACCGCGGCGTCGTACGTGCCCGAGAGCTCGGAGGACAGGTGCAGCGAGACGATGCCGCTCGCCCCCGTCTCCGCGACCTTGCGGTAGGTCTCGGCGAACAGTTCGGGGCTGGGCCGGGAGGTGGTGACGGGCCGTCGCTTCTGCAGGGCCTGGGCCAGGGAGCGGGCGGAGACCTCGGTGCCCTCTTCGAGCGCCTGGTTGCCCAGGACCACGGTCAGCGGCACCACGGTGATGCCGTGGCGCTCCATCGTCCGCGGCGGCAGATAGGCCGTTGAATCGGTGACGATCGCGACATGGCGGGACATGAGCTGGAGGTTACCTGCCGGAACGAACGGGTGGCAGCCCGGCCCCACCGGCCGGGTCGCACCGGGTCGAGATCATGATGTGCTCTCTGGACGCGCCTTCCGCTGCCAGGGGTGCACGGGCCGCTGTCCCGGTGGGGTGATGGCGGGTCGGGTCGGCCCCTGCGGCGCAGGGGCCTCGGGAGTCTCCGGCCACGTCCGGCCGTCGGCGGCAACTGCGTCGGAGGCCGGTGCCTCCGGCCAGGACGGCGCGGACGCCGTCGGCGACTCCTTGACCCAGTGGCGCAACGCGCCCGCCTCCACGTCGATCTGCGCGCTCAGGGCGTCCAGGTCGTCCTCCGCGAACCGGCGGGCTCTGTCGTGTGCCGCCCAGCGCAGCGAGTCCGCCGACCCCGTGATCCGCTCGGTACGCTCGCGCAGTCCGGGCAGCCGGGAGGCCATCGTGCCGCGGTCCGGCTCGGCCTCAAGTCGCTTGAGTTCGGCGTCCAGCTCGAATCCGTGCGCACTGAGGCGTTTGAAGAGTTCCAGCGATTCCTTCAGCGACTCGTCCCCGCTGACGCCCGCATGCAGCGCGTCCTGCGTGGCGCGCATGGTGGTACGCAGCTTCAGACGGAGCTGGGCGAGTTCGCCCACCGGACCGGGCTGGGCAATGGTCTTGGCGCGCAGCGTGGTGTCCTCGACCGTACGGCGGGCCTGCGCGATGGTGCGGTCCACGCCGCGTTTGGCCGCGCCGATCGCCTTCACCGTCGCATAGACCCCGAGTACGACGCACAGCACGCACAGGAGCGCGACGACGGTCAAGACGGCTTCCACTGCGCTCCTCCTACGCCCGGCCACGCGGCTGCTGCGCCACTCCTCCACGGTAAACGCAACGGGCAGGCCCTGGGTTCCGTATGAACCCCGAACCTGCCCGTAGGGGACTACCCCGACGCGGTGAGAAGGCGCCGTTCACCTGGGCGTTCGCGCCCCGGTGCGACGACGGCTAGGCGGTGACGATGTTCACCAGCTTCGGCGCGCGGACGATCACCTTGCGGATCCCGGCGTCGCCCAGTGCCGCGACCACCTTCTCGTCCGCCATTGCCACCTTCTCCAGTTCCTCCTGGGAGATGGAGGGCGGAACCTCCAGGCGTGCCTTGACCTTGCCCTTGACCTGGACCACGCAGGTCACGGTCTCGTCGACGACGTACGCCGGGTCGGCGACCGGGAAGTCCTGGTGGACGACGGAGTCGGTGTGGCCCAACTTGCGCCACAGTTCCTCGGCGACGTGCGGGGCCAGCGGCGCGACCAGCAGGACCAGGGACTCGGCGACGACACGCGGTACCGCTCCGCCCGTCTTCGTCAGGTGGTTGTTCAGCTCGGTGATCTTGGCGATGGCGGTGTTGAACCGCAGGCCCTCCAGGTCCTGGCGCACCCCGTCGATCGCCTTGTGCAGGGCGCGCAGCGTCTCCTCGCCCGGCTCGGTGTCAACGACGGTGACTTCGCCGGTCTTCTCGTCGACGACGTTGCGCCAGAGCCGCTGCAGCAGCCGGAACTGGCCCACCACCGCGCGCGTGTCCCACGGACGCGACACGTCCAGTGGTCCCATCGCCATCTCGTACAGGCGCAGCGTGTCCGCCCCGTACTCGGCGCAGATCTCGTCCGGAGTGACCGCGTTCTTCAGCGACTTGCCCATCTTGCCCAGCAGGCGGCTGACCTTCTCGCCCTGGTAGTAGCAGGCGCCGTCGCGCTCCTCCACCTCGGCGGCCGGCACCGCGATGCCGCGGCCGTCGCGGTAGACATAGGCCTGGATCATGCCCTGGTTGAACAGCTTGTGGAACGGCTCCGGCGAGGAGATGTACCCCAGGTCGTACAGGACCTTGGACCAGAACCGCGCGTACAGCAGGTGCAGCACGGCGTGCTCGGCGCCACCGACGTACAGGTCGACGCCACCGTGCGGCATGCCCTCGCGCGGGCCCATCCAGTAGCGCTCGATCTCCGGGTCGACCAGCTTCCGGTCGTTGTGCGGGTCCAGGTAGCGCAGCTCGTACCAGCACGAACCCGCCCAGTTGGGCATGGTGTTGGTCTCGCGGCGGTACTTCTTCGGTCCGTCGCCCAGGTCCAGGGTGACGTTGACCCACTCCTCGTTGCGCGACAGCGGCGTCTCGGGCTGGGTGTCCGCGTCGTCCGGGTCAAAGGTGCGCGGGGAGTAGTCCTCGACCTCCGGCAGCTCCAGCGGCAGCATCGAGTCGGGCAGCGCGTGGGCGATGCCGTCCTCGTCGTAGACGATCGGGAAGGGCTCGCCCCAGTAGCGCTGGCGGCTGAACAGCCAGTCACGCAGGCGGAAGTTGACGGTGCCCTGACCGATGCCCTTGCGCTCCAGCCACTCGGTGATGCGCGCCTTGGCGTCGACGACGTTCAGACCGTCCAGCGAAACGGCCTCGCCGACGGAGTTCACGATCTTCGCGTCGTACGCGACGAAGGCGTCGTCCCACGTCGACGCGTCGGTGCCGCGGCCGTCGGTCGGCTCGACGACACAGCGGACCGGCAGCTCGAAGGCGCGCGCGAAGGCGAAGTCGCGGCTGTCGTGCGCCGGGACGGCCATGATCGCGCCTGTGCCGTAGCCCATCAGGACGTAGTCGGCGATGAAGACCGGGATCTTCTCGCCGGTGACCGGGTTGAGCGCGTACGCGCCCGTGAAGACACCGGTCTTGTCCTTGGCCTCGGCCTGTCGTTCGACGTCGGACTTCGAGGCCGCCTGGGCGCGGTAGGCGGTGACGGCCTCGGCGGGCGTGGCGTGGCCGCCGGTCCACACCTCGTGCGTGCCCTCGGGCCAGGTGTCGGGGGTGAACTTCTCGACCAGCGGGTGCTCGGGCGCCAGCACCATGTAGGTCGCGCCGAACAGGGTGTCCTGGCGCGTGGTGAAGATCGTGACCGCCTCACCGTCGATCGGGAAGTCGACGCGGGCGCCCTCGGAGCGGCCGATCCAGTTGCGCTGCTGCAGCTTGATGGCCTCGGGCCAGTCCAGCCCCTCCAGGTCGTCCAGCAGCCGGTCCGCGTACGCCGTGATGCGCATGTTCCACTGGCGCAGCCTGGACTTGAAGACGGGGAAGTTTCCGCGCTCGGAACGGCCGTCGGCGGTGACCTCCTCGTTCGCCAGGACGGTACCCAGGCCCGGACACCAGTTGACGGGCGCGTCGGAGGCGTACGCCAGGCGGTACTCGCCCAGGACGTCAGCGCGCTCGCCGGCGCTCAGCTCGTTCCACGCGCGCCCGTGGTCACCGGGTACGCCGCGCTCGCCGCTCTCGAACTGCGCGATCAGCTCGGAGATCGGTCGGGCCTTCTTCGCCTCGTCGTCGTACCACGAGTTGAAGATCTGCAGGAAGATCCACTGGGTCCACTTGTAGTAGGCCGGGTCGATCGTGGCGAACGACCGGCGCTTGTCGTGGCCCAGGCCCAGCCGGCGCAGCTGGGACTTCATGTTCTCGATGTTGGCCTCGGTGGACACCCGCGGGTGCGTGCCGGTCTGCACCGCGTACTGCTCGGCGGGCAGGCCGAAGGCGTCGAAGCCCAGGGTGTGCAGGACGTTGTGGCCGGTCATGCGCTGGAACCGGGCGAACACATCGGTGGCGATGTAGCCCAGGGGGTGACCGACGTGCAGGCCCGCACCCGAGGGGTACGGGAACATGTCCATGATGAACTTCTTGGGCCGGGCGACCACCTCGGGGTCGCCGGCCAGGTCTCCTCCCGGGTTCGGCGCCTCGTACGTGCCCTCGGCGTCCCAGAAGTCCTGCCAGCGTGCCTCGACCTCGGCCGCCATGGCGGCCGTGTAGCGGTGCGGTGCTGCCTCCGCCGCCGACACGGCAGCGGCGGCAGCGGGGTTCGTCTCGCTCATGATCCTCAAAGCTCCATCGATCGTCTCTGCCAGCGGCTGTGACATTCAAGAAACGAAAAATCCCCTCGCACAGGAGGGGATGCCGCGCCGATTCCGACCTTGGGACTCGCCCGGTGGTCGGGACTGATCAGCGCGGCTCGCTAAGCAGAAGGCGTACGGCACGCATGGCGTCAGGGTACCGCAGTGCCCGAGGACGCCGCGACGGGCCGGGCGCTCCCGAGGGGTGGGAGGCGCACCCGAACACCCAGGGGCGGGTTGTGAAGGTCTCGAAAAGACGAACGAAGTTCAAACGCAGATTCGCGTGACGACGGCCCCTCGGACATCACAACTTCCCCGTTGCCCTTTGGTAACGACGCAATAACTCAAACCTCGTACCGCTCGGTTTGGAGCCGCCTAAAGTGCGGCAGCGGGACCTCCTTCCCGAAACTGTTCGGAGTTGCCCCCCATGAACCCTCGACGTAGTCACCGCTCGCTCCCCAAGCCGGGCCGCTCGGCCTACGGTGTGGCGACGGTTGTGGTCCTGCCGCTCATACCCGTCATCGTGCTGGCCGGCGGGAACGCGGTCCGTGACTTCCTCAATTACGGCGCCGGCGTCCTGTCGCTGGTCGCCCTGTCCTGCTCGGTGATCTGGGGCCTGATCGCGACCGACCGGCTGTTCCTCGGCACGCGCCAGCGCATCGTCGCGCAGGCCGTGCACCGCGCGACCGCCGTCTCGTCGGCCGCCTTCCTGCTGCTGCACATCACGGTCAAGCTCGCGCTCGACCACACTCGGCCGATCGCCGCGCTGATCCCCTTCAGCCTCGGTGTCACCGGTTCGGCGGGCCTCATCGGCCTGGGTTCCGCGGCCGCCCTGCTGATGATCTTCACGGCCCTCACCGGCGCACTGCGCAGTGCCTTCGCCTCCCCCGCACCCATCGCCGCCCACTGGCGGGCCATGCACATGCTGGCCTACCCGGCCTGGTGCTGCGCCCTGATCCACGGCCTGTACGCGGGACGCCAGGCGAAGCCGACCATCGTGATCATGTACAGCCTCTGCCTGATCGCAGTCCTGGGCGCCCTGGCCCTGCGCAGTGCCCCACACCCGTTCAAGCGCAAGCTGGCCGATCGGATCGCCGCCCTCCTGGACGCCGAGAACCGAAAGGGCCGCAAGGGCCTGGCGGCGAGCCGTGCCCGCAGCTCCGAGGCAGTCCTGGCGGGCTTCACCGCACGCCCGGAGGGCCGTGGCGACGCCATCGCAGTGGGGCGCATCCCTCCGCAGCCTTCCGCGTCCCGCTACGAGGCATCTCCGGCCCCCACCATGTCCCCGCGCATGGTTCCTCCCCCGGGCGTGCGACCCACGGAGGCGATGCAACGCGCCGGCGGCGGCTCGGCCGACCGGCCGATTCCGTCGCCGCCCATCGGCGCGGCGCCCCCCACCGGGTACGACTCGCTCCAGAGCACCGGATACGGCATCCCCGCCTACGGCAGTCCGGGACAGGGCGAGTACGGCGTGAGTGAGACGTACGCCACGGGTGAGACGAACGCCCCCTATGGCACGTACGTCTCCAACAACACGTACAACACGGGTCCCGCAACGGAAACGCTGCCCGGCGCCTTCGGCACGCCGAGAGCCGGTGAACCCTGGAACGCCCCTTCCGGAGGCTTTGAGTGAACGAGGCCCTGCCCGACGTCCCAGAGGTCCGCGTGGTGGGGCTGCCACAGCTCACATCGGGTTTCGACCTCGCCGAGAGACTCGATCTGTCCCTGCACCTCAAGGTGCACGGCCCGCTCGAACCGCTGGGCGGCGAGCAGCTCGCACAGCTCGCCGAGCGGATCTCCCTGAAGGGGCGCGGCGGCGCGGGGTTCCCCTTCCACAAGAAGCTGTGGTCGGTCGCCGAGTCGGCGATCCGCCGCGGAGTGCGGCCGGTGGTCGTCGTCAACGGAAGCGAGGACGAGCCCGCCTGCCGCAAGGACACGGTGCTGATCAACCGCGCCCCGCACCTCATCGTGGACGGCGCCCTGCTGGCCGCGAAGGCCCTCGGCGCTCGCACCCTCGTCGTCGGAGTGACTCGTGCCTCCACCGAGCGGTCGATGAGACAGGCGCTCGCCGAACGCGGGCTGAGCAACCGGCGCGGGGCGCCGATACGCGCGCGCGTGCAGCGCAATCCGGTGCGCATGGTCACCGGTGCGGCCGCGTCGCTGATCCGTTCCATCGACGGCGGACCGGCCATCCCGCCGGGCCGCAAGATCAGCGCTTCGCGGAGAGGTGTCGGCGGCGCACCCACGCTGCTCTCGAACGCCGAGACGTTCGCCCAGCTCGCGATCGCCGCGCGCATCGGCCCCGAGCGCTACCGCCACACCGGGCTGTACGACGAGCCCGGCACCGTCATGCTCACCGTCTCCGGCGCGGTCAGCCGCCCCATGGTGCTCGAGGTCCCCACGGGCGTGCCGCTGCGGTACGTGCTCCAGCTGGCCGGCGCCCCGCCGGTTCCGCAGGGCGTCCTGACCGGCGGCTACCACGGCAGATGGATCGACGCGGCGACGGTCGACCAGGCCGTCGTCTCGCGCAACTCCCTGGCCGCCGTGGGCGGCTCGCTCGGCGCCGGTGCGATCCTGCCGATCAGCCAGGACACCTGCCCGCTGGGCGAGTCCCTGCGGGTGGCCAAGTGGCTGGCCGAGGAGAGCGCGGGACAGTGCGGCCCCTGCTACCTCGGGCTGCCCGCCGCGGCACGCGGTATGGAGGACGTCCTGGGCGGGGGCGGCCCCGCCGCCCTTGAAGCGCTCAAGCAGGTCGCGAAGGCCGTGAAGGGGCGTGGCGCGTGCTCGCACCCGGACGGCTCGGCGATGTTCCTGGAATCGACCGTCACGGCATTCGCGGACGACCTGGCCGCGTATGTCCTCGGCAAGGGCTGCGGCAGACCCGTGGAGGGCGTCCTGCCCCTCTTCGAAAGCGGCCGGGCCGAGCCGGAGGCGGGTGCCGGTGGACGGAAGATCTTCGTCGACTGGACCCTGTGCCGCGGCCACGGCCTGTGCGCGGACATCCTCCCGGAGGTCTTCGAGCTGGGTGCCGACGGCTTCCCCACCGTCGCCCAGGCGCCGGTGCCGCGGTACGCCGAGGCGAAGGCGCTGCGGGCGGTACGCCGCTGCCCTGCGCTCGCGCTGCGGATCGAGGAGGACACGCGCTCCAGGCCGCCGTCCCGCAGCAACCTGCCCGTATTGTCCCAGGGCCGAGGGCGCCGCACCCTCGGCCGCTGAGTGGGCCACGGGCCGCCCGGGCAGGGATGCGGCCCGCCGTCCGAGCGCTTATGGGCGCATACGCCGAAGGCGGTCCATCCGATCGGATGGACCGCCTTCAATTCCTGTGGAGCTAAGGAGAATTGAACTCCTGACCTCCTGCATGCCATGCAGGCGCTCTACCAACTGAGCTATAGCCCCTTGTGGCCACGCGGCGGAGCCGCATGTTCACCGTGTCGCCCGGTTTCCCCGGCGGCGACGCCAACATTACACGGTCAACCGGGTGGACCACCAAATCGGTTTCGTTCCCCGCGGAGACGAGCGCCGGTGCCGGCCCTGGTCAGGCCGTCGCGAAGGAGTAGAAGCGCTTGAGCGTGCAGTGCTCGTCGAGGAGCCGGCCGTAGATCGGCTCGCCCTCCAGCTCCCGGTAGGTCTCGATCGGGTCGCCTTTTATGATCAGCGCTCGTGCGCACTCCTCGCACCAGTACTGGTAGTCCGGGTTGACCGGCTCCATGTCACGCACGATCGGCGTGCCACTGCCGCACCAGTCGCACTTCCGCCTGTGTGCACCCATCGATCAGCTCCAGCTGTGGCCGCAGGCCGTGCACACGTAGGAAATACCACCGTTGTCGCCGAGAACCTGGGCAACGTGGGACGAGCCGCAGGAAGGGCAGCCGAGGAGGGTGGCATTCCGACGTGTCACCGCCACTGCGGGAAGATCGTGGACCTCCTCGCGGATGCTCGCAGGCATCGCTACTCCCTCCCGTCGGGCCGCGCCCCCTTCCGGCCGTTTGATTCTGCCACGGCAGGGCCAATACGGTCAGCGACGCCTTCGTACCAGTCCGGACACGGCACCCAGAACGGCCGTTGCGGCCAGCGCGTACATGCACGCGAGGAGCGCGTCCGAAGAGGTATACGCCCCCAGTTCCCCAAGTGACTCAAGCCGGTTGAGGAAGAGCGCGCCGAAGGCCGCGACACCGAGGAGCTGACCGAGCTGGGTGACCGTCGCGAGCAGTCCGCTGGCGTCCGCCGCGTCCTCGGGCCGCACGGTGGCGAGGGCCCGGGTGAGGGTCGGGCCGAAGCCGAGCGCCAGGCCCGCGCCGACGCCCGTGAAGGCCACGTACAGCCACGGTCCGCCGTCGCCCCCGCCGTGCAGCGCCCGCCCCACACCGGCCACGGAGAGCGCGGCGAGCGCGAACCCGACCGGGATCAGGGCTCGTTGCCAGGTGGCCGGCCACATCCGCCAGGTCAGGCCGATCAGTCCGAACACCACGGCGGTCGGCGCGAAGGTGAGCCCCGCGCGCAGCGCGCTGTAGCCGAGGCCGCCCTGGACGTGCAGGGTGAGCGAGAACAGGAAGCCCGCGTTGACCGCCATGACGGCCAGCACCCGGAAGACCGCGAGGCCGACGCCAGGGTGGCGCAGCACCCTCGGCGCGATCAGAGGTGCCCCGCCGCGTCGGGCGAGCCGGGCTTCGTACGCGCAGAACAGGGCGAAGAGCACCACGGCCGCGGCGAGGCACAGCCAGGTCCACAGCGGCCAGCCCTCCTCCTGGCCGAGCACGAGCGGCACGGTCAGCAGCGCGACGGCGGCGCCCAGCAGCACCAGTCCGGGCAGGTCGAGGCCGCGTGAGCGTTCCCGGGCGGACACGTCGTCCCGCGGCAGGACGCGGCTTCCGACGACCACGAGTGCCACACCGAGGGGCACGTTCACCAGGAACACCGGCCGCCAGCCGGTGCCGAACAGGTCGGCGCTGACCAGGACTCCGCCCAGTACCTGACCGGCGGCGGCGCCGGTGGCGAGGACGGCGGAGTACGCGCCGAGCGCCTTCGTCCTTGCGTCACCGGTGAAGTGACGCTGGATCAGGCTGAGCACCTGCGGGATCATCACGGCCGATCCGGCCCCCTGCACCAGCCTGAAGGCGATCAGTTCCCCTGTGCTCCCGGCGAGTCCACAGGCCAGCGAGGCGGCGGTGAACAGCGCGATCCCCGCGAGGTGGACCCTGCGGTGACCGAGCAGGTCGCCGAGGCGCGCGCCGGTGATCAGCAGCACGGCGTACGTGATGGAGTACCCGGCCACCACCAACTGCAGTCCGGCGCCGGTCGCGTGGAGTTCGGAACCGATCGTGGGTAGCGCGACATTCACGATGAAGACGTCGAGCAGGGCCATGAACTGCGCGCTGAGCACGACCGCGAGCAGTCGGCCGGGGCGAATGTCAGTGGCGGGAGTTCTACTGGTGTCAGGTCGGGTCCCAGGCCTTGTACCGGGTCCCGCGGGAGTGGTCGTCGTCATGCCCTCGAGCCTGACGACAGCCGGATACGGGTAACGAGAGCCCGCCGATGCTGGTACTGGCAGCACCTGGTAGCGATGGGCCCCGGCCCGGACAATGGACGACGGGGGGATGCGAGTGACGACGACGACGCAGCGCCGCAGGCCGGAGCTGGCCGCCTTCCTGCGCAGCAGGCGGGCCCGGGTGACACCCGCCGACGTGGGCATGCCACCGGGGCTGCGGCGCCGGACGCCGGGCCTGCGCCGCGAGGAGGTGGCGCAGCTCTCCGGAGTAGGCGTCACCTGGTACACCTGGCTCGAGCAGGGCCGCCCCATCAACGCCTCGCCACAGGTCCTGGACGCGGTGGCGCGCACGCTGCGCCTGGACCAGCCGGAGCGCGAGCATCTGTACGACCTGGCGGAGGTGCCCTACGACCGTGGCCCGGCGGGCCTTCCCCAGCGGGTCGGCCCGGAGATCCAGGCCGTCATCGACGCCCTCGACCCACATCCGGCGGTCGTCTACAACTCTCGCTACGACGTCCTCGCCACCAACTCCGCCTACAGTGACCTCTTCCTGGTCCGGGCGAGGCGCGACACCGAAGTGCCCAATGTGCTGTGGGCGCTGTTCACGGTGCCCGAGGCCGCCTGCCCGGTGGTGCACCGGGACAGGGAGCTGCCGGTGATGGTGGCCACCCTGCGTTCCGCCTACGGCAGACATGTGGGCGAGCCGGCCTGGGAGAACTTCATACGCGCGCTGTCGGCGGCCAGCGAGTACTTCGCCGAGCTGTGGGCGAGCGGCCAGGTGATACCGCCCGGGCCGCGGGTGAAGACCTTCCGTCATGACGCGGTGGGCGAGTTGCGGATGACCTCGGTATCCCTGTCGATCAACGGGATGCCGGAGTGCCGGATCGTGGTGTACACGCCGGAGGACGACGAGGCACGGGAGAAGGCGGCGCTGCTCAGGGAGCGAAGGGGGAGGTCGTAGCGTCCGCGCTGCCTTGCGACGGCCGCCGTGAGAGTCCCGGCGGCGGTGGGAAGCGAGCCACATGAAAAATCCCGCCCCCTGGCGGGGGCGGGATATTCCGTACGATCTTTGACAACTCAAGAGTGTCGATCCGTGGAGCTAAGGAGAATTGAACTCCTGACCTCCTGCATGCCATGCAGGCGCTCTACCAACTGAGCTATAGCCCCTTGCGTTCTTCCCGCTCGGCGGGGCGAACAAGAAGAACTTTAGCCTGCGACCTGCCGGAAAGTGAAATCCGGGTCCCGGCGTCCGGTGAGGAGGTGTCAGTCGTCGTCGCCGAGGACCGGCTCCGGCAGGGTGCCCGCGTTGTGCTCCAGCAGGCGCCAGCCGCGGGCGCCTTCCCCGAGGACGGACCAGCAGCAATTGGAGAGACCGCCGAGGCTCTCCCAGTGGCGGGCCTCCAGGCCGAGCAGGCGGCCGATGGTGGTGCGGATCGTCCCGCCATGGCTGACCACCACGAGAGTGCCGTCCACCGGGAGCTTCTCGGCGTGCCGCAGCACCACGGGGGCGGCGCGGTCGGCGACCTCGGTCTCCAGTTCGCCGCCGCCGCGGCGGACGGGCTCACCCCGCTTCCAGGCGGCGTACTCCTCGCCGTGCCGGGCGAGGATCTCCTCGTGAGTCAGCCCTTGCCAGACGCCGGCGTACGTCTCGCGCAAGCCCTCGTCGAGGGTGACCTCCAGGCCGGTGAGCGCGGCCAGCTCGGCGGCCGTGGCGACGGCGCGCCCGAGGTCGGAGGCGATGATGACGTCCGGCTGGAGGGAGGCGAGCAGACGGGCGGAGCGGCGGGCCTGCCCGATGCCGGTCTCGGTCAGCGCCACGTCCGTGGAGCCCTGGAAGCGACGCTCCACGTTCCACGAGGTCTGACCGTGGCGCCACAGGATGAGGCGGCGGCCCCGACCCTTCCTCCCGGCGTCGGCGCCCCGGCTCGTCACCGAAGTTCCCCGCCCAGCTCCGCGGCCTCCTCGGCGGCCCTCAGCTTGGCGTACTCGGCGGCCTTGCCGCGGGTGGCCCGGGCCTCTTCGGGCAGGTCCAGCTCGGGGCAGTCCTTCCACAGCCGCTCCAGGCCGTAGAAGACGCGCTCCTCGCTGTGCTGGACGTGCACCACGATGTCGACGTAGTCCAGCAGCACCCAGCGGGCCTCGCGGTCGCCTTCGCGGCGCACCGGCTTGGCTCCGAGTTCCTTGTTCAGCCGTTCCTCGATCTCGTCGACGATCGACTTGACCTGGCGGTCGTTGGGCGCGGACGCGAGCAGGAAGGCGTCCGTGATGGAGAGCACATCGCTGACGTCGTAGGCGACGATGTCGTGCGCAAGCTTGTCGGCGGCCGCCTGAGCGGCGGTGTTGATGAGCTCGAGAGAGCGGTCCGTGGCGGTCACTACAAGGCTTTCCGTCGAACGGTCAGTGGTACCCCCAAGGGTCTCACGGACCGCCGACGGCACCCGAGGTGATTAACGGGGCCACACCTCGGCGCACCGAGGTGTGGCCCGCGTCACGACGTGGTCTTGTAGTCCTGACCGAGGACGACGGAGACGCCGGCGTTCGACGTGACCTTGCCCTTCTTCACGGAGCCGACGGGCAGGCCCAGCGTCTTGGCGACCTCGATCGCCTTCTCCTTGTCGCCGTCGTCGGCGTAGGTGACCTGGGACACGGACCGGACGGTGCCGGTACCGGCGTCGATGAAGGCATAGCCGCCGTTGACCAGGACGACACGGGCCCGCTCGGTGGCGGCCTTGGAGCCGGTGGCGTTCGTGATGCCGACCCGGACGGCGTCGTCGGTCTGGGGGCTCTTCACGGTCCCGCCGAGCAGGTTCTTGACCACGGTGTCGGTGGCCTTCTCGCCGACCGTGCCGTCGGGCTGGACCGGCAGCAGTTCGGTCTTGTAGTCGCCCTGCTTGGCGTGGTCCGCCAGCTTGGCGAGGAAGCTGCCGAGATCCTTCTCGGTCAGGGGTGGGTCGATGATCTGCGCGAGCGTCTGCACGGTGACCGTCGCGGCCTGCGGGTCGGAGGACACCTTGCGCAGTACGCCCTGCATGACCTGGCCGAACCGCTTCAGCTGGGCGTCCTGGGGCTCACCGTGGGCCCGGTAGGTGGCGTACGCGACGGCCATCTTGCCGCTGAGCGACTGCTGCGCACCCTTGTGCACCAGGGGCGCGCCGCCCTTCTTGGCACCGGGGTCGGGAACGTCGACGTCGGTGGTGACGAGAATGTCGCCGACGAGTTCGACGAGGTTGTTCAGGAACGGGGTGTCAAGACGCCAGGTTCCCTCGACCTTGGTGCCCAGGACGGAGTCGATGGAGTCGCTGGTACCGGAGGAGCCGTCCTCGGAGACCGACTTGGCCAGAGTGGTCGCGGTGCCGTCGTCGGTGGTCAGGGCAAGGGAGTTGGGCAGTAGGACGGTGGCGCCCTGCTTGGTGGTGGTGTTGTCGACGAGCAGCGCGGTGGAGGTGCCGCCGCCCTTGGTGTTGTGCAGGTGAACGACGATCACGTCGCGGTTCTGGGCGGTCGCGGGCGTCGTGGCGGCCGGGTCGCCGGAGGAGGTGCCGGGCAGCTTGTCCGCGAACCAGAGGTAGCCGATGCCGCCGACGGCCACCAGGGCGAGGACCACGACAAGGGCGATGACCCGGCTTCGGGAGCGTCGCTTGGCCTCCTCACGGCGCTCGGTGCGGTTCTCGGTGAACTTCATCCAGTCGATGACGTCCTCCGAGTCACCGTCAGGTTCCTCGATGAAGGCGAACTGCTCGGTGCGGTAGTCGCGTTCGCCTTGCGACTCCGTCCCGGAGTCGGGCTCCGTCCGTGCGTGCGGGCCACCGTCCGCAAAACCTGCCGAGCCGTCGGCGAAGCCCGTGCCGCCCGTGTACCCCGGCCCGCTCTCGGCCGGGCCCGCCTGCTGAGGGATGTAGGCGGCCTGCTCGGTTATGCGCGGTTGTTGGCCGCTGGTTGCGGCCTGGCCGTACGGGTCGTAGCCGCCGGAGGCGGGGGTGCCGTACGGGGAGTAGGGGTCGTAGGGGGCCGCAGGCGGCTGCTGGCCGGTGTCATGGGGGGACACAGGTTGCTGCTGACCGGTGTTGTACGGCGCCGTGGGCTGCTGGGCACCGGCCGCGTACGGGTCGTATCCGTAGCCCTGGGGCTGCTGATGCTGCTGGTGCTGCTGGGCGCCGTAGGGGTCGTAGCCCTGCGGGGTCTGCCGCGTGGGCACCTGTCGGTACACAGGCTGCCCGAATTCGTCGTAGCCGACGAGTTCGTACTGGTCGCCGCCCGCGTATCCGTCGTATCGGTCGTTCACCGGTGTCCCTCCCGGCTCAGTCGCCGCGGTACAGCTGCCGCTTGTCGATGTAGCGCACCACGCCGTCCGGCACCAAATACCAGACCGGTTCGCCCTGGGCGACTCTCGCACGGCAGTCTGTGGACGAGATGGCGAGCGCGGGAACTTCGACGAGCGAGACACCACCCTCCGGAAGACCCGGGTCCGTCAGGGTGTGGCCGGGGCGGGTGACGCCGATGAAGTGCGCGAGGGAGAACAACTCGTCCGTATAGCGCCAGGTGAGGATCTGACTGAGCGCGTCGGCACCGGTGATGAAGAAGAGATCGGTGTCGGGGTTGAGGGCCTTCAGGTCGCGCAGGGTGTCCGTGGTGTAGGTGGGGCCACCACGGTCGATGTCGATGCGGCTGACCGAGAACTGGGGGTTCTCGGCGGTCGCGATGACCGTCATCAGATAGCGGTCCTCGGCCGGGCTGACCTTGCGGTCGGTCTTCTGCCACGGCTGGCCGGTGGGCACGAACACCACCTCGTCGAGGTGGAATTGCGAGGCGACCTCACTGGCCGCGACGAGGTGCCCGTGGTGGATCGGGTCAAACGTTCCGCCCATCACGCCGAGGCGGCGTTTGCCCGGGTTCGACGGCCCGCTTCCGGGGCCGGGTCCCAGGCCCATCGCCGGACCGGTGGGCATGTGCTGCTCTCCCATGCGTGCAGACCCTACCGGCCCGGCGGCCGGGCTCCGTTCGACAGGCCCCCTGCGAAGGACCGGGACCGGCCGCGTGCAGAACTCAGCGGTCGCGGTTGAAGCGGGTCGTGATCCACAGCAGCAGGAGAAGGATGATGAGGGCGGCTCCGCCCGTCATGAACGGGCTGATGCTCTCGTGGTTGCCGCCTTCGCCCTCGGCGAGGGTGGCCAACTGTGCAGCGGTGCTGTGGAAGCTCATCTTCGGCAGAACCTATCCGGTGTGGGCGGGATAAAGACGTCAGCTCATCGTATGCGGGCGCCTCCGCGCCGCTCACGCCGACTCCGCCGTTGGGGAGGAGAGTGCCCTCCAAAAGCGCCGGACCGGGGCGGCCACTCGCGAGGCCGATCGGTCAGCGACCCCTGTACGCCACCGGAAACACGCCGTCACTGGTCCTTGCGTTTGTAGCCACGCAGCAGGAACCACGCGGCCAGGGCGCAGCCGACGACCATGACGATCAGCACGACACGGAGCAGATTGCCCGGGCCCTGCCGCTCGGCGGCCAGCGCGGCTGCGGTGAGCCAGTCGGCGTTGATGTGCTCCACGGGATCGCTCCTTACGACGTGCTGCTCTGCCACCGTATCTCCGCCTAGGCTGGACTCCGCCCAGGGGGCACTCGTGCAGGGCGTGCGCCGCGCAGCCCCGCGGCGAGCCGGCGCGCACCGCACGGTCGTCCGATGTTCAAACGAACAACGAGCCTTCAGACACATGGGGGAACAGATGTCCGACGTCGGCCATGAGCAGAACGGGCACGAGAACGTGCCGAGCAGGCAACGCAGGCGCTTCCCGGGGATCTCCTCGCGCGCGTACGAACACCCGGCGGACCGCTCGGCCCTGGTGGCCCTGCGCAAGCTCAGCGGCTTCGACACGGTCTTCAAGGCGCTCAGCGGTCTGCTGCCCGAGCGCAGCCTGCGGCTGTTGTTCCTCTCCGACTCGGTACGGGTCTCGGACGCGCAGTTCGCGCACCTCAACGACATGCTGCGGGACGCCTGCCACATCCTGGACCTGGAGAAGGTCCCGCCGATGTACGTCACCCAGGACCCGCAGCCGAACGCGATGTGCATCGGCCTGGACGAACCGATCATCGTCGTGACGACGGGGCTCGTCGAGCTGCTGGACGAGGAGGAGATGCGGGCGGTCGTCGGACACGAGGTCGGGCACGCGCTGTCCGGCCACTCCGTCTACCGGACCATCCTGCTGTTCCTGACCAGCCTCGCGCTCCGGGTCGCCTGGATCCCGCTGGGCAATGTCGCGATCATGGCGCTCGTGACCGCGCTGCGGGAGTGGTTCCGCAAGTCGGAGCTGTCGGCCGACCGGGCCGGACTGCTGGTCGGGCAGGACCTGCAGTCCTCGATGCGCGGGCTGATGAAGATCGCGGGTGGCAACCACCTGCACGAGATGAACGTGGACGCGTTCCTGGAGCAGGCCGACGAGTACGAGGCAGGGGGCGACCTGCGCGACTCCGTGCTCAAGATCCTCAACGTGCTGCCGCGCACCCACCCCTTCGCCACGGTCCGCGCGGCCGAGCTGCGGAAATGGGCCGCCACCCGCGACTACCAGCGCATCATGGACGGTCACTACCCGCGGCGCGACGAGGACGGCGACACCTCGGTGTCGGACTCCTTCCGGCAGTCCGCGGCCAACTACGCCAGCGAGGTGAAGCGCTCCAAGGATCCGCTGATGAAGCTGGTCACCGATATCGCGGGCGGGGCGGGTGACCTCGCGGGCGACTTCGGCGGCCGGGTGCGGCGCGGTTTCGCCGGCTTCGCCGGCAGCGCTCCCAAGGACGCGCGGCGCGAGCCGCACGACAGCCGGCCGGACGAGGAGAACCCGGACGCGACCGACCCCGGCAACGGCTGATCCAGGCGCTCCGGGCCGGCTGCGGGCGGTCCGGAGGGTCAGGGGCGCACCCGTCGGCTCATCCCTCCGGGTCATCCCTCCGGGCGCGCCCTGGGGCCGTGGTCCCGATTGCTCATGGCTTCGGTTGTGTGCCCGCCGCCAGGGTGCCGCACAGGGCGGTGGCGCTGTCCGTCGCGTACGGGTCCGTGCCGGCCGGGCTGCCCCGCTTGGCCGTCTGGCCCGCCAGCAGCGGGTGCAGGTGGTTCGCGGAGTCCTCGGCGCAGGAGAGCGGCCCGGCCTGGACGTAGGAGACGGCCAGCTCGGCCTGGTGCAGACGCAGGTCGTCGCGGTTGAAGCGGAAGGTCAGCTCGCGCCGCACGGTGAACAGCGAGGCCCGCGCCTTCGCATCGGCCCCGGTCGGCTTCAGCGCGTACACCAGGGTGTGGTCGGCGGTGACCTCCAGCGTGGCGGAGTTGGCCTCCGTCGCCTGCAGCGTGCCCCGGACGCGAATGCCGCGGTCGGCCAGCTGGACGCGGGCGGGGTCGAAACGGACCAGCCAGCCGGTGGGCGTGTGCCGCCCGTCCGCGGCCGGGTGGGCGAAGCTCTGGTCGAACTGGGCGAGCTGCTCGGGGGCGAGCAGGAGCCGTACCGGGCGGTTGGCGCCGCCGGTGAGGACGGCCGGGTCGAGCGAGGACTCCACCAGGTATTCCTTCGCCGTGGTCAGGGCGGCGACGACCTGGTCCTCGGAGAAGTGCGCGGTGTGCCGGGCGGCGGGCAGAGTGATGCCGTCGGCGCCGACACGGAACCGGGCGGCGGGGCTGTGCGCGTACAGCGCCTCGGGATCCGTGGAGCCGGGCACGGCGGACCGCGGGGCCAGGGGGATCACCGTCATCCGCAGCGGCTCGACGGGCAGTGCCTCGGGCGCCGGTTCCGGGTGGCGCACGCTCATGTAGATCGCGGTGCCCAAGGCGACCGCTATCAGCAGGAAGAGCATCAGCACCGGCCGCGGCAGTCCGCGGCGCAGGGGCGGACGGCGGCGTACGGCCGGGGCGTGGTCGGCTATGCGCTCCCGAGCGGAGTACTCCTGGAGGCGGGCAGCCCGGATGAACGACTCGTCGAACACGACGGATCGGTATTCGTCCTCGCCCCCACTGGGAGCGCCCTCGGGTGTCCCCTCAGGTGGGTTTCCGGGCCCGCCCATACCTTCAGATTAGGTCTCCCGGCGCTCCCGTAAACGCCCTGGTGCACGACAAGTTCTGACAGGTTCTCACCAGACTTTCGCAAGGGCGCCTAACCCGGTCCGGCCACGCCGGCCGTTCGCTTCCGACGGTGCGGAACGCCCGGCCCGGACGATGTGCGGGAGCGAGGGCGCCCGATTCCTCGTAGGCGCGTCAGGGAGTTCGCGGAACCGCCGAGAACGCCGGTGGCGAGTAGTCCGCGGAGGCCGAGGGGCCCGTACCCACGGTGGCCTTCTGGCCCTGTTCCAGACCGGTTCTGGCGGGCGAGGGGACCTGGTCCTGGCGGCCCGAGGACGCACCCCGGTACACCGCGGCGAAGGCCAGCGCGACCATACCGATGCCCATCACAAGGGCCAGCAGCCAGGCGACCGGGCGGTGCCAGCGGGCGCCTTTGCCGTAGCCCCTGCCGTAGAAGCGCCGCGCACCGTAGTGCCCTTCTGGGAACTCCGTGTCGTCCAGGTCGTCCAGATCCCGGCCGAGGCCGAATTCACCGCTTCCGGCGGGCCCGAATCCGTCCTCATAGCGCTCGTCGTCGCCCAGGGCGCCCCTCGCGCGCGCCCGGCGCGCCTCGGCCTCCTGGGCCTGCGCGCGGGCCTCGGCGGCGGCGAGGAGTCTCTCCACGGCCGTCGGCTCATGGATCTCGGCGGCCCGTACGAAGGCCTCGTCGAAGACCACGGAGGCGAACTCTTCGTCCGTCCCTCCGCGGTCGCGGTCGTCGTCGGGCTCCCGGCCGTCGTGAAACGGCGTGCCCCCCACGTCCTCCGGCACGGATCCAGAGTAAACCTGGGGGGTCAATTTGGGCAGACCGTAAGGAACTTCATTCGCCCGGCATGACGGCCCCCAGGCGGTCGCCGGAAGTCACCGGGGCACGCGGTGCCGAGCGGGTGCTCAGCGCCGTACGTGCCCGTCCCCGGTCACGATGTACTTGGTGCTCGTCAGCTCCGGCAGCCCCATCGGCCCCCTGGCGTGCAGTTTCTGCGTGGAGATGCCGATTTCCGCGCCGAAGCCGAACTGGCCGCCGTCCGTGAAGCGCGTGGACGCGTTCACGGCGACCGTCGTCGAGTCGACCAGTCGGGTGAAGCGGCGGGCGGCCTGCTGCGAGGTGGTGACGATCGCCTCGGTGTGGCCGGAGCTCCACAGTCGGATGTGCTGCACCGCCTTGTCCAGGGAGTCCACGACCGCGGCGGCGATGTCGTACGAGAGGTACTCGGTGTCCCAGTCCTCCGCGGTGGCCTCCACGACCGTGGCCCGGGAGTCCTTGGCGCAGGCCATCACACGCTCGTCGGCGTGCACCGTGACCCCGGCGTCCGCGAGGGCGTCCAGGGCACGCGGCAGGAACTCGGGGGCGATGTCCTGGTGGACGAGGAGCGTCTCGGCGGCGTTGCACACGCTCACCCGCTGGGCCTTCGAGTTGATCAGGATCTCGATGGCCATGTCGATGTCGGCCTGGGCGTCGACGTAGACGTGGCAGTTGCCGGTGCCCGTCTCGATGACCGGGACCTTCGCTTCCTGGACGACGGTCCGGATCAGGGAGGCGCCGCCACGCGGGATGAGCACGTCGACCAGACCACGGGCCTGCATCAGCTCGTGCACGGACTCGCGGCCCTCGCCGGGCACGAGCTGCACGGCGTCGGCGGGCAGCCCGGCACCGCCCACGGCGTCGCGCAGCACCCGTACGAGAGCGGTGTTCGACTCGTACGCGGAGGACGAACCGCGCAGCAGCACCGCGTTCCCGGACTTCAGGCACAGGGCGGCGGCGTCGACGGTCACGTTCGGGCGGGCCTCGTAGATGATCCCGACGACGCCGAGCGGGACACGGACCTGGCGCAGGTCGATGCCGTTGGGGAGGGTGGAACCCCGGACTACCTCGCCGACCGGGTCGGGCAGCGCGGCCACGTCCCGTACATCGGAGGCGATGGCCCGGATCCGCTCGGGGGTGAGCGTGAGCCGGTCGATGATCGCCTCGCTGCTGCCGGCCTCGCGGGCGCGGGCGATGTCCCGGGCGTTGGCCTCGACGATCTCCTTCGCACGGACCTCCAGCGCCTCCGCGATGGCGAGCAGAGCGTCGTCCTTCTCGACACGCGGCAGCGGCGCGAGGTCGGCGGCGGCGGCCCGGGCGCGGTAGGCGGCCTGGGCGACCGGAGACATGGAGTCGTAGGGCGAGAGCGTGGTCATGAGGGAAGGGTAGTGCGCCGGACGGTCCGATCCGCTGGTCGTTCCACCCGCCGAGACACGCCGCGAAGGACTCTCAGGAAGTCTCAGAAGGGTTGTATGCCCACCCGGGTCGCGGGCGGCGGGCCGTATCCTTCGGCGACACGCTGGTGGTAGGTCTCGCGGTCGATGACCTCCAGTCCGACGATCTCCCAGGGCGGGAGCCCCGCGCTCTGGCGGTGCTCGCCCCACAGACGCAGCGCGACCGCGGCGGCGTCATGCAGGTCACGAGCCTCCTCCCAGTAGCGGATCTCCGCGTGGTCGTCCGCATAGCGGCTGGTCAGCAGGAAGGGGTGGTCGTGGGCGAGCTGCTCGAGGGCGCGCCGGACCTCGTTCAGCGGGGCCGTGTCCCCGGAGACGCTCAGCGTGACATGCCACAGGCGAGGGGCATCGCCGCGCGCTTCGTACGCCTCCCCGGCCGCGACGCTGGTCAGCGTGCGCTCCCCGCCCGCACGGGTGGTACCGCCGCCACGAGAGGCACCGGCGGTGCCACCACCGCGGGGCACCGCCACCCCAGGGCGTACTCGTCTCACGACGGCCTCCTTACGCAGTACCGGTGATGCTTGTGCGGAATGTGCCCGTGGAACAAAGTTGAGCAGGCCGCACGGCTCTGTGGGGTGGTTTTACGGAACGTCCCCACCGCACGACCGTGCGGGGCATGCCTTTCGGCCGTCCGTCACGGGTGGAGGACGACCAGGTCGTCACGGTGGACGACCTCGCGTTCGTAGGCGGGACCGAGCTCGCGCGCCAGTTCCCTGGTCGAGCGGCCGATCAGCCGTGGGATCTCCTTGGCGTCGAAGCTCACGAGCCCGCGCGCCACCGCCCGTCCCTCGCTGTCGCGCAGTTCGACGGGGTCGCCGGCGGTGAAGTCGCCCTCGACCGACGCGATACCGGCGGGCAGCAGCGACTTGCGGCGTGCGACGACGGCTTCCACGGCCCCGTCGTCGAGCGTGAGCGCGCCCCGCGGGGTGGAGGCGTGCTGCAGCCACAGCAGCCGGTCGGCGGAGCGCCTGCCGGTGGGATGGAAGTACGTGCCGGTGTCCCGGCCCGCGAGGGCGTCGGCAGCGTGGACGGCGGAGGTGAGCACCACGGGGATGCCGGCTGCCGCCGCGATGCGGGCCGCCTCGACCTTGGTGACCATGCCGCCGGTGCCCACACCGGCCTTGCCCGCGCTGCCGATCTCGACGTGTGCGAGGTCTTCGGGCCCCCTGACCTCCGCCAGTCGGGAGGTGCCGGGCCTGCTGGGGTCACCGTCGTAGACACCGTCCACATCCGAGAGCAGGACCAGCAGGTCCGCGTGGACCAGGTGGGCGACGAGGGCAGCGAGGCGGTCGTTGTCACCGAAGCGGATCTCGTCCGTGGCGACCGTGTCGTTCTCGTTGACGACGGGCAGCGCGCCCATCGCGAGGAGCTTGTCGAGGGTGCGGGAGGCGTTGCGGTGGTGAGCACGTCGGCTGGTGTCGTCGGAGGTCAGGAGCACCTGTCCGATGCGCACGCCGTAACGGGCGAAGGACGCGGTGTAGCGGGCCATGAGCAGCCCCTGGCCCACGCTGGCCGCGGCCTGCTGGCGAGCGAGGTCCCGGGGGCGGCGGCGCAGGCCGAGGGGCGCGAGGCCGGCGGCGATGGCACCGGAGGAGACCAGGACGATCTCCTTCTCTCCACCGCCCACCCGTCTCCCGCCACCGCCCTCGACCGAGGCCCTTCGGCCCGCCCCCTCCGTTCGGTGCTTGGCGAGGACGTCGACGAGCGCGTCCACACAGTCGGCATCGAGGCCGCCGGCGGCGGTCGTCAGCGAGGAGGAGCCGACCTTGACGACGATCCTGCGGGCCTCGCCCACGGCCTGCCTTGCCCCTGCCACTGTGGTCCGCCCCTTTCACGCGCGTTTGACGCGGATCCGCTGTCCTGCAGGGCAATCTACGCGAAGCGGCCGTGTACGGTGCGCTGCCGTCCGGTGGGCGGACGGCTCGCGGTGTACCGACGGGGTCATCGACCTCAGGCGTGGTGGTGACGCCACCCCTGCCAGGCGGATTCGATCATCTCGTCCAGATCGTGGCGGGCGGCCCAGCCCAGTTCCTCATGGATACGGCCCGCCGACGCGACCACACGCGCCGGATCGCCGGGGCGACGGGCGGTCACCTCGGGCATCGCGTGCTCGTTCCCGGTGACCTTGAGGATGCGGTCCACCATTTCCCGGACCGAACTGCCCTCACCGCGGCCGATGTTGAGGGTGAGCGCAGTTCCCTCCGGCGCCTCGCCCAGGCACCGTGCCGCAGCCAGGTGGGCGGAGGCGATGTCCTGGACGTGAATGTAGTCACGCACACAGGTGCCGTCCGGCGTGGCGTAGTCGGCACCGAAGATCCGCGGCGCCTGACCGGCCTCGAGCCGCTCGAACACCATGGGGATGAGGTTGAAGACCCCCGTGTCGGCCAGTTCCGGGGCGGCGGCTCCGGCCACGTTGAAATAGCGCAGAGAGACGGCCCGCAGCCCCTGGGCCCGCGTGGCGGCGTTGATCAGCCACTCGCCGATCAGCTTGGTCTCGCCGTAGGGGCTCATCGGCACACAGGGGGTGTCCTCTGTGACGAGGTCCACATCCGGCATTCCGTAGACGGCGGCCGACGAGGAGAAGACGATCCGGTCGACTCCGGTGGCCGCCATCGCCTCCAGGAGGGTCTGCAGACCGGTGACGTTCTCCCGGTAGTAGTGGAGCGGCCGCTCCACGGACTCTCCCACCTGCTTCTTGCCCGCGATGTGCACAACACCGGTCACGGCGTGATCACGAATCGTCTGTTCCAGGAGGGGCGCGTCCAGCACGCTGCCCACGACCAGCGGCACACCTGAGGGAACCCGGTCGGCGTCGCCCGTCGAGAGGTCGTCGTACACGACCACCCGCTCGCCACCCTCGACCATGGCACGCACCGCGTGTGCGCCGATGTACCCGGCACCGCCCGTGATCAGCCAGCTCACCCTCACGCCTCCCAGGTCTTCGTCACTGGACAGCAGACTCGTCCATGCGCTCGGGAAAATCGAATCCGACATTTCGGATATGACGCCAGGGTCGACGCGCGAGGCCAACGCCACGGAAGCTCTCCGACAAGGCACAACGGCGGGGTGAGCGCGCTCAGTTGAGATTTCGGAACCGTGGTGGCCCTCTTGACCGTCTGACTACCGGGCCCACGGGAACTTCTAGTGAATCCCTTACGCTGATGCGGCGGCGCGCTTCGATTTCATCGGGCGACGGAGCGCGCTCCGGTCCCAGCTCACGCTCGTGCGGTAGTCGCGGAACAGGTTCAAGAGCATGCCTAGATTTTCTCTCGTCGTCCCCGTGTACAAGGTGCAGGGCTACCTCTCCGAGTGTCTCGACTCGGCGCTCGGGCAGGACTACAGGGACTTCGAGATCATCGCGGTCGACGACTGCTCACCCGACGGTTCGGGCGCCATTCTCGACGAGTACGCGGAACGGGACGCCCGAATCCATGTGATCCACCTCACGAAGAACGTGGGGCTCGGGCGCGCGCGCAATGCCGGACTGGAAAAGGCCCAGGGCGATTACGTTCTTTTCCTGGACAGTGATGACACGCTGGCCGACGGCGCACTCACGGCTATAGCCGACCGCCTCGGAGAGGTCGGGGATCCCGACATCCTCGTCTTCGACTACGCCCGCAGTTATTGGGATGGCAAAATTCTTCCCAACCAACGGGCGGACCTGCTGAAGGGCGACGGCCCGGACGTGTTCCCGCTCACCGACCGGCCGCAGTTGCTCGACCTGCTGCAGATCGTCTGGAACAAGGCTTATCGCCGGGACTTCATCGCGCGCCACGACTTCACCTTCCCACCGGGGTACTACGAGGACGCGCCCTGGACGTTCTGCTCCATGATCAGCGCGGAGCGCATCGCCCTGCTGAACCGGGTCTGTGTGATGTACCGGCAGCGGCGCGAGGGCGGCAACATTCTGAAGACCGTCAGCCGCAAGCACTTCGACATCTTCGACCAGTACCGCCGTGTATTCGAGTTCATCGACGCCCACCCCGAACTCTCCCATTGGCACAAGTGGTTGTTCCGCAAGATGGTCAACCACTATCTGACGGTGCTGGAGCACTCCGACCGTCTGCCCCGGGACGCGCGGGCGGAGTTCTTCCACCGCGCCGCCGAGGACTACCGTGCCCGAGTCCCCAAGGACTTCCAGCGGCCGGCCGGTGGCCGGGGCCACAAGTACTCCATGCTGGAACGGGACGCGTACACCGCCATGGCCGGCACCGCGGCCGCGGGACGGTTGCGCCAGGCGCTCACGACCCGTACACGCACCGCCATCAGCCGGTCGAAGCGCAGCGCGATGGGCCTTTTCTACCAGTCGCAGTTGAAGCTGCCGCTCGACGAGAACCTGGCGGTGTTCTCCGCCTACTGGAGCCGCAGCGTCTCCTGCAACCCGGCGGCCATCGACGCCGAACTCGCCCGCCTCGCCCCGCACATCCGCCGTGTGTGGGCCATCCGGCCGGATGCCGTGGACCGCGTACCCGAGGGCGTGGAGTACGTCCGCGTGGGCTCCCGCGCGTACTGGGCCGCCCTCGCTCGCGCCAAGTACCTGGTCAACAACGTGAACTTCGCCGACCGCGTGGTCAAGCGTGAGGGACAGGTCCACCTGCAGACCCATCACGGCACGCCGCTGAAGACCATGGGCCTGGACCAGCGCAAGTACCCGGCGTCGACGGACATGAGCTTCGGCAAGCTCCTCGAACGCTCTGACCGCTGGGACTTCAGCCTCAGCTCCAACCGGTTCTCGACCGCCGTGTGGGAGCGGGTGTACCCCTGCTCGTACACCTCCCTGGAGAGCGGCTACCCGCGCAACGACATCCTCGTGAACGCCACGTCCCACGACGTGCGCCGAGCACGCGCCGCGCTCGGGCTGGCCGACGGCACCAAGGCCTTCCTCTACATGCCCACCCACCGCGAGTACCAGCCCGGGTTCGTACCGAGCCTCGACCTCGCCCGCGTTGCCGAGGACCTCGGGGCCGACGTGACCCTGCTGGTACGAGGCCACTACTTCTACGGGAGTTCCCCGCACGTCGCCGAGCTGCGCCGCAGCGGCCGGATCGTCGACGTCTCGGGGCACCCCCGGGTGGAGGAGCTGTACCTCGCCGCGGACGCCTTGATCACGGACTACTCCTCCGCGATGTTCGACTACGCGATCCTGGACCGGCCGATCATCATCTACGCCCCCGACTGGGACATCTACTCCGCGGTGCGCGGCACCTACTTCAACCTGCTTCAGGAACCGCCGGGCGCTGTTGCCACCTCGCAGGCCGAGCTGATCGGTCTGCTCGTGTCGGACGCACACGACGGTCAGGAGGCTGCCGAACGCCGGGCCGCCTTCCGTCGGCGCTTCTGCGAGCTCGACGACGGGCGAGCGGCTGAACGCGTGGTCCGACGCGTCTTCCTCGGCGAGGAGCCTCTGCTGCCGCTCGTTCCGTTCGCCGAACGTTCCCACGCACCGACTCCTGCCCAAGCGCTCGCACTGGTCGAGCAGGCCTGACCCCGAAAGGAAACTCCTGGCCATGGCCCCTCGGCTCAGTGTCATCGTTCCCATATACGACGTCGAGAACTATCTGCCGGCCTGTCTCGACTCGCTGGCGGCACAGTCGTTCCACGACTTCGAGGTCCTGATGGTGGACGACGGTTCACCGGACGACTCGGCGGCGATCGCAGAGACGTACGCGGCCCGCGACCCCCGGTTCCGGCTGATACGCAAGGAGAACGGAGGCCTGGGAGCCGCCCGCAACACGGGTATCGCCCACATGGCCCCCGAGTCGGAGTTCCTGACGTTCGTCGACAGCGACGACGTCATCCCGCCCGACGCCTACCGCCTGATGGTGAGCAGCCTGGACGACAGCGGCTCGGACTTCGCCACCGGCAACGTCTTCCACCTCAAGGGCGAGAAGTCCTGGCAGGTACCGCTGATGCGGATGCTCGCGGGCGAGGCCCGCCAGCGCACCCACATATCCGAGTACGCCAAGCTCGTCGCCGACCGGATCGCCTGCAACAAGGTGTTCCGCCGGACCTTCTGGGAGAAGAACGGCTTCGCCTTCCCAGAGGGCCGCCTGTACGAGGACACCCCCGTCACCATGCGGGCCCACTACCTCGCCGAGGCCGTCGACGTCATATCCGAGCCGTGCTACTACTGGCGGCTGCGCGAGGGTGAGGCCGCCCCGTCCATCACGCAGCGCCGCACCGACCCGGCCGGCGTACGCGACCGAGTCACGTCCGTGCTGGAGATCAGCACCTTCCTGGGCAAGCAGACCGGCGAGACCTTCGCCCGGCTCAAGCAGGAGTACGACACCCGCGTCCTCCTCGACGACCTGCGGCTGTTCCTCAACGTGGTGCCCGACGGTGACGCGGAGTACCGCGCCGAGTTCCTGCGGTCGGCCAACCGCTTCCTCGACCACATCGACCCCAAGATCGTCATGGCGCTGCCGACCCCGCTGCGGGTGCAGTGGCTCCTGGTGCGCAAGCACCAACTCGACGAGCTGATCACCCTGCAGGCCGGGCAGCGGCGCAAGGAACCCATCGAGGTCCGCGGACTGGTCCGCAAGTACGCCACCTTCCCGTCCCTGGCCGACGCCGACGTGGAGTTCCCCCGCAAGGCGCTGCGCATCGACCAGGACCTGAAGATGCGCGCACCGCTGAAGGAGGTGACCTGGTCGGAGGGCAAGCTGGTGCTGTCCGGCAACGCCTGGATCGACAAGATCGACCTGGCGTCCAGGCACTCCTCCGTGAAGGTGCTGCAGCTACGCAAGGACAAGTCACGCCGCCGCATTCTGCTGCCCGCCCGGAACGTGCGGCGCCCCGAATGCACCACCGACTCCGGTCAGGAGCGCTACAACTACGACTGGGCGGGCTGGGAGGTCGCCATCGACCCCGCCCGGCTGCGCAAGGGCGGCGAGTGGCAGGAGGGCATGTGGCACGTGGGGCTCGGCCTCTTCGCCTCCGGCCTGGTACGCCGCATCGCCGTGCAGTCCAGCGGCGGCGGAGCCGCCAACTACCCGCCGTACCACTGGCTGAGCCCCGATTTCCGGCTGCTGCCGTCCGTCGAGGGCAGCGCGCTCAAGCTGCGGATCGAGAAGGTCCGTGCGCTGGTCACCGGGCGGACGCTGGAGGGCGACGGGATCAAGGTCACCGGCGAGATCCGGGTCCCCCTCGCCGCGGGCGAGAAGGTGGTGCTGCGGGTCAAGAACCAGAAGGGCGCCGAGATCCACGAGTACCCGGTGACCGTGACCGCGGAGGGCGGCACGCGTCGCTTCTCGGTGGAGGTCCCGGTGGCCGATGTGGCGCTGGCGTTCCACGAGAGCATCGACGCCAAGGCCCAGCCGACGACCCGCACCTGGTCCACCGCCCTGGTCGCCACGGACACACGGGGCACCGAACGCGAGTTCAGCACCGTGCTCCAGGAAGGCCTGGCCGACGCACGGTTCAACCTGCCCGTCTCGCTCGGTGAGCAGGCCGTGCCGTGCGAGGTGGCCATAGTCGCCGGCAACACCGGCTATCTGAAGTTCTCCGGGCGCACCCGGCGCGCCGTGATCGACCGCGTCGGCCTTGAGGACGGTCGCATCACCATCGCCGCGCACACCGACGCCCGGCTCACCGGCGCGCGGCTCCTGATCAAGCCCCGCAACCGCTTCGAGGAGCGGTTCGTGGAGGCGCGCTGGTTCGAGGACGGCCGCTTCGAGGTCGACTTCGACCCCTCCACGCTCGGCGGCGACGGCAACGTGCCGTTGCGGGCCGGCCGCTGGAACCTCTTCCTGCGTCCGTCGGACGGTCAGACGCCCGACGTCCCCTTCGTCATCGACCGGCTTGCGGTCACGCAGTTCCCGCTCCACGCCGAGCTGGGCGGACGCCTCTACCAACTGGAGAACCGCTGGGGCGACTTCCCGCAACTCAACTGCCGCTCCGAGCTGAGCGACCTGGAGCGCGGTCCGTTCCGCCAGAATCAGCTGCGCCGTGAACTGTACGAGCCGCTGCGTCAGCAGCCGTTGAAGGACCAGGTCTTCTACCTCAGCTACAACGGCAAGCAGTTCTCCGACAGCCCGCGGGCGATGTACGAGGAACTCGTCGCCCGCGGCACGGACCTGAAGCACCTGTGGGCCGTGCGTGACGGACAGGTCATCCTGCCCGAGGGTGTCGAGCCGGTGCGGATGTGGGGCCGCGAGTGGTACGCGGCGCTGGCCTCCAGTCGCTACATCGTCACCAACGGCCACCTGCCGGCCTGGATCGAGCGGCGGCCCGGCCAGGTCATCGTGCAGACCTGGCACGGCACGATGCTGAAGAAGATCGGCCACGACATCGACACCCTGCACTTCGACCGCCGCTACCAGGAGAAGCTGGCGCTGGAGGCCAAGCAGTGGAGCCTGCTGGTGTCCTCCAACCGCTTCAGCACGCCGATCCTCAAGCGCGCCTTCTCCTACGACGGCGAGATCCAGGAGGCGGGCTACCCGCGCAACGACTACCTGTACTCGGCCGACAAGGACCTCATCGCCGAGCGCGTCAGGAAGCAGCTCGCTCTTCCCGAGGGCAAGAAGGTGGTGCTCTACGCACCGACCTGGCGGGACGACCAGTCGCACAGCGCCGGTCAGTACCTCTTCGACCTGCGGATCGACCTGGAGGACGCGCAGAAGCGGCTGGGCGACGACCACGTCCTGCTCATCCGCCGCCACTCCAACGTGGTGGACGCAGTGCCCGGCGCGGGCAACGGGTTCGTATGGGACGTGTCGGAGTACCCGGACATCGCGGACCTCTACGTCACGGCCGACATCATGATCACGGACTACTCCTCGGTCATGTTCGACTACGCCCACCTGAAGCGGCCCATGCTGTTCTTCACCTATGACCTGGAGCACTACCGGGACACGCTGCGCGGTTTCTACTTCGACTTCGAGCAGGACTCGCCCGGCCCGCTGGTCTTCAACTCCAAGGAGCTGGTCGACGCGATCCGCGACATCGACCGGGTGTCGGCCGAGTACCAGGACCGCTTCGACCGCTTCCACCACCTGTTCTGCGACCTGGATGACGGCCACGCCTCGGCTCGGGTCGTGGACCGGATGCTGGAGCAGGCCCGGACGCTGTGACCCGGCGGCCGTAGCGACGGGAACGGGCCGGGCCCCGGAGGTTGCGACCTCCGGGGCCCGGCCCGTTCCGTGCGCGTTGCCGCCGTGCGGTCACCGCCGCACGGTCTTCACCGCGAACTGACTTCTTCTAGAAGGGCTCGAAGTCGTCGAACTCCTGCTCCGTCTCGTCCCGTTCGGCCTGCCGGTCACGCCGACGCTGCGCGGCCGGACGTGCGCCCTCGAAGCGGTGGTCCTCACCGCGCCGGCCGAGCATCTCCGCGCCCGCCATCACCGACGGCTCCCAGTCGAAGACCACGGCGTTCTCCTCGGGGCCGATGGCAACGCCGTCACCGGAGCGGGCACCCGCCTTCATCAGCGCATCCTCGACGCCGAGGCGGTTGAGCCGGTCGGCGAGGTAGCCGACGGCCTCGTCGTTGTTGAAGTCGGTCTGACGCACCCACCGCTCGGGCTTCTCGCCGCGCACCCGGAACAGCCCGTCGTCCTCGCGCGTGACCGTGAAGCCCGCGTCGTCGACGGCCTTCGGCCGGATGACGATCCGGGTCGCCTCCTCCTTCGGCTTGGCGGCCCGTGCCTTGCCGACCAGGTCGGCGAGGGCGTACGACAGCTCCTTCAGCCCGGTGTGGGCCACCGCGGACACCTCGAAGACGCGGTACCCGCGGGACTCCAGGTCGGGCCGCACCATCTCGGCCAGGTCCTTGCCGTCCGGGACGTCGATCTTGTTGAGGACGACGATCCGAGGACGATCGTCGAGGCCGCCGTACTGCCGCAGTTCCGCCTCGATGATGTCGAGGTCGGAGACGGGGTCACGCTCGGACTCCAGCGTGGCCGTGTCCAGTACGTGCACGAGGACACTGCACCGCTCGACGTGCCGCAGGAACTCGAGGCCCAGCCCCTTGCCCTGGCTGGCGCCCGGGATGAGGCCCGGCACATCGGCGATGGTGTACACGGTCGCGCCCGCGGTGACCACGCCCAGGTTCGGGACCAGGGTGGTGAACGGGTAGTCGGCGATCTTCGGCTTGGCGGCGGACAGTACGGAGATCAGCGAGGACTTGCCCGCACTCGGGTAGCCGACCAGGGCCACGTCCGCGACCGTCTTGAGCTCCAGGACGATGTCCTCGGTGTCACCGGGCACGCCGAGCAGCGCGAAGCCGGGCGCCTTGCGGCGGGCGGAGGCCAGCGCCGCGTTACCGAGGCCGCCACGGCCGCCCTGGGCGGCGATGTACGACGTGCCGTGCCCGACCAGGTCGGCGAGCACGTTTCCCGCCCTGTCGAGTACGACCGTGCCGTCCGGCACCTTCAGGACCAGGTCCTGGCCCTCCTTGCCGGCTCGGAAGCCGCCTTCACCGGGCTTGCCGTTGGTGGCCTTGCGGTGCGGGGAGTGGTGGTATTCGAGAAGCGTGGTGACCGACTGGTCCACGGTCAGGATCACATCGCCGCCCCGACCGCCGTTGCCGCCGTCCGGGCCGCCGAGCGGCTTGAACTTCTCGCGGTGTACGGAGGCACAGCCGTGGCCTCCGTTACCCGCGGCGACGTGGAGTTCGACGCGGTCCACGAAGGTGGTCATGGTTGGTGCCTCCTGGGGGGTCCCCGGCCGACGGCTGGGGGAGTACGGAATGTATGTGCTGCTCAACAAGCGAAAGGCGGACCCGCCTTCCCGACCGGGAAGTGAGGTCCGCCTCGCGCGAAGATTTCGCGATCGTTCGCGAAGCCGTGAAGCGCTCGGGTCAGGCGACCGGAACGATGTTCACGACCTTGCGGCCACGGTGGGAGCCGAACTCCACCGCACCGGCCTGCAGCGCGAACAGCGTGTCGTCGCCGCCGCGACCCACGCCCGCACCCGGGTGGAAGTGGGTACCGCGCTGGCGGACCAGGATCTCACCCGCGTTCACGACCTGACCGCCGAAGCGCTTCACGCCGAGCCGCTGAGCGTTCGAGTCGCGACCGTTCCGGGTGGACGATGCGCCCTTCTTGTGTGCCATCTGTTCTCAGTCCCTTACTTCGCAGCCGTGGGGATCGACATGACCTTGATCGCCGTGTACTGCTGGCGGTGGCCCTGGCGACGGCGGTAGCCGGTCTTGTTCTTGTAGCGCAGAATGTCGATCTTCTGGCCCTTGTGGTGGTCCACGACCTCGGCCTGGACCTTGATGCCGGCCAGCACCCACGGGTCGCTGGTCACTGCGTCGCCGTCGACAACGAGCAGGGTCGAGAGCTCGACCGTGTCGCCAACCTTGGCAGTGGAAATCTTGTCAACCTCAACGATGTCGCCGACAGCAACCTTGTGCTGGCGACCACCGCTGCGCACGATGGCGTACACGCGGATCTCACTCTCATTCGGAACGGAACCCCTGATGCCAGCCGCCCACACGGGTCCGCAAGGACCCGATAAATCCAGGAGGACGAGCGGCCTCCCCCGTTCCGACGGGCCCTGACGGTTCCCGGGGCGGGAGGTGAGGTGCTCAGGAGTTGGCGTATTGGAACACGCCGACGGCCAAGGTTACGGGGCCCGCCCCACAGGGGTCAAACCGGACCCAGCTCTCGGGCGAGCGCGCCGACGTGGTGCGCGTACGCCTCCCTGATCCGTGGGGGTGGGAAACGGTGTGGTCCTGCCCGCAACGGACAGGACCACACCGTTCCGGCGAGTGCGTCAGCTCTCGTCGGTGGAAGCCGAGACGGAGGACAGCGTCTGCTGTGCCGCCGCCGTCTTCTTCGCCGCCGTCTTCTTGGCGGTGGCCTTCTTGGCCGTCGTCTTCTTGGCGGCCGTCTTCTTCGCCGCCGTCTTCTCGGTGGCGGCCTTCTTCGCCGTCGCCTTCTTCGCCGTCGCCTTCTCGGCAGTCGCCTTCTTGGTGGCGGCCTTCTTCGCCGTCGCCTTCTTGGTGGCGGCCTTCTTGGTGGCGGCCTTCTTGGTGGCGGCCTTCTTCGCCGTCGCCTTCCTGGCGGGCGCCTCGGCCTCGGTCCCGGCCTCCGCGGGGGCCTCGGCCTGGGGTGCGGCGGGAGCCTCCGTCGCCGGGAGGACCACGACCGCCGCCTCCTCGGACGAGGTGGGTGCGGTGGCCTTGCGGACGGCACGGCGGCGCGGACGGGCCGGAGCGGCTTCCTCGACGGGCGCCTCGACCGGCTCGGCGGCCACCTCGGCCGGAGCCTCGGCCTGCGGCGCGGGCTCGGTGACCGTCACCACGGCCTCCGTGGGCGAACCGGCCGGTGCCGACGCCTTGCGGGTGGCACGGCGGCGCGTACGGCCCTTGGGCGCGGCCTCCTCCTCGACGGGCGCGGGTGCCTCGACGACCGGGTCCTCGGCCGCCACCGGCTCCGCCTCCGCGGCCTCCCGGGACTTCGGTGCGCGCTCGTCCTTACGGGACTTCGGCGCCCGCTCCTCGGTCCGCGGTGCACCCGCCGGAGCGGACGCCCGCCGGGTCGACCGACGCCGCGTACGGCCCCGGGAAGCGGCGGCCTCGGCCTCGGCGACGCTGCTGTACAGCTCCTCGTCGGGTGCGAACGCCGGCTCGGGCAGCGCGACGGGAGCCGCGGCCTCGGCGGTCACCTCGACCTCGGTCTCGACGGCCGGTGCGGCCTCGACGACCACCTCGGCCTCCGTGGCCACCGCCTCTTGCGTCTCGGGCTCGGCGGCGCCCTTGCCGCGCTTCTTGCGCTTGCCGCCACCGGTGGCGGCGGCCTGGTCCAGATGCACGATCACGCCACGGCCGTTGCAGTGGACACAGCTCTCGGAGAAGGACTCCAGCAGACCCTGCCCGACGCGTTTGCGCGTCATCTGGACGAGGCCCAGCGAGGTCACCTCGGCGACCTGGTGCTTCGTGCGGTCCCGGCCCAGGCACTCCAGCAGGCGCCGCAGCACCAGGTCACGGTTGGACTCCAGCACCATGTCGATGAAGTCGATGACGATGATGCCGCCGAGGTCGCGCAGCCGGAGCTGACGGACGATCTCCTCGGCCGCCTCCAGGTTGTTCCTGGTGACGGTCTCCTCGAGGTTGCCGCCCTGGCCGGTGAACTTGCCGGTGTTGACGTCGACGACGACCATCGCCTCGGTCCGGTCGATCACCAGCGACCCGCCACTGGGCAGCCACACCTTGCGGTCCAGTGCCTTGGCGAGCTGCTCGTCGATCCGGTACGTGGCGAAGGCGTCGACCTCGCTCGTCCACTTCTTCAGTCGATCGGCCAGGTCGGGCGCGACGTGCGAGACATAGCCGTGGATGGTCTGCCAGGCCTCGTCGCCGCTCACGAGGACCTTGGAGAAGTCCTCGTTGAAGATGTCGCGCACGACACGGACGGTCATGTCCGGCTCGCCGTACAGCAGCGTCGGCGCGCCGCCGTTCTTGGCCTTCTTCTGGATCTCTTCCCACTGCGCCTGCAGCCGCTCGACGTCCCGGCGCAGCTCGTCCTCGCTCGCGCCCTCGGCGGCGGTGCGCACGATGACACCCGCGTCCTCGGGGACGATCTTCTTGAGGATGGACTTCAGCCGGGCCCGCTCGGTGTCGGGCAGCTTGCGGCTGATGCCGGTCATCGAACCCTCGGGCACGTAGACCAGGTAGCGGCCGGGCAGGGAGACCTGGCTGGTCAGACGGGCACCCTTGTGTCCGATCGGGTCCTTGGTGACCTGGACGAGCACGGACTGCCCGGACTTCAGCGCGGACTCGATGCGCCGCGGGCCGTTGGCCATCCCCAGCGCCTCGAAGTTGACCTCACCGGCGTACAGCACGGCGTTGCGGCCCTTGCCGATGTCGATGAAGGCGGCCTCCATCGACGGCAGGACGTTCTGCACCTTGCCGAGGTAGACGTTGCCGACGTACGAGGTCGACTGCTCCTTGTTGACGTAGTGCTCGACGAGCACGCCGTCCTCCAGGACGCCGATCTGCGTGCGCTCGCCGCTCTGGCGTACCACCATCACGCGCTCGACGGCCTCGCGGCGGGCCAGGAACTCCGCCTCGGTGATGATCGGGACGCGACGGCGGCCCTGCTCGCGGCCTTCGCGGCGACGCTGCTTCTTGGCCTCCAGACGGGTGGAGCCCTTGATGGACTGCACCTCGTCGACGCCCTCCCGCTCTTCCTTCTTGCGGGGCTCGCGGACCTTGACGACCGTGCGCTCCGGGTCGTCGGACGAGGGCTCGTTGTCGGCGGCCGTGTCACCGGCCCGGCGACGACGACGGCGACGACGACGGCTGCTGGAGCTGGAGGCCTCCGGCTCCTCGCCGGGCTCCTCCTCCGCCTCCTCGGCGTCTTCCTCCACCTGCTCGGCGGTGTCCTCGGCGTCCTGCGCGGCCTGCTCGGCGGCGAGTTCCTCGGTCTCCGCGGACTCGCCCTCGGCGGACTCACCACGGCGACGGCGACGGCCGCCACGGCGACGGCGACGACGCGAACCGGCCTCCTCGGCCTCTTCCTCGCCCTCGGCCGACTCCTCCGGCTCCTCGGCCTCCTCCACCTCTTCGGTGGTCTCGGGCGTCACGGTCACGGGCTCCTCGTCACCGCCACGGCGCCGACGACGGCGACGCGGGCCGGCGGTCTCCTGCTCGGCGGCCTCCTCCTGCTCCGCGGCCTCGGCGGCTGCGGCAGCGGCGGCCCGCTCCGGGGTCTGGAACATGGGCTGAGCGAACACCGGCGCCTGGAACGTGGGTACAGCGGGCCGCTCGGGCCGCTGCGCGGCCTCGGGCGACTCCGTGGCGGCAGGCTGCGCGGGCTCGGAGAAACCACCGGCGGCCTTACGGACGACGCGGCGGCGGGACCGGCGGGGACCGGCGTCCTCGGCGACCGGCTCCAGCTCCGGCGTGGCGGTCGCCGGGACGGGGATCTCGACGGCCTCGGTGGCGGTCTTCCCTGCCTCGACGGTGGCCACGGGTGCCTTCGCACGCACGGCGGTGGTCTCCTCCTCGGGGGCACCGGCGGGCGCGGACACCCGGCGGGTGACCCGGCGACGGGAGCGGCGGGGGGCGGTCTCCTCGGCGGCGGGGGTCTCGACGGCGGGAGCCTCGGCGGGGGTCTCGACGGCGGGAGCCTCAGCAGGGGTCTCGGCGGCAGGGGCGGCCTCGGCCTCCTCGCTCGACGGCGCCTCCACGGGCGCGGGAGCCTCGGTCGGCGAGGTCACCCGACGCGTGGCACGACGACGTCCACGACGCGGCGCCGCCTCCTCCATGATCGACTCGGCCTCGGACTCGGCCTCAGCGGCAGGCGTCTCCACAGCCGCCTCGGCGGCCTCGCCACCGGCAGACGCCGTCACCTCGACCGCCTGCGCGGACTCCGGCGCCCCGGCCGGCGAAGTCACCCGACGCGTGGCACGACGACGCCCACGACGCGGCGCCGCCTCCTCGGGCACTACGGCCTCGGCCTCAGCGGCAGGCGCCTCCACAGCCGCCTCGGCGGCCTCGCCACCGGCAGACGCCGTCACCTCGACCGCCTGCGCGGACTCCGGCGCCCCGGCCGGCGAAGTCACCCGACGCGTGGCACGACGACGCCCACGACGCGGCGCCGCCTCCTCGGGCACTACGGCCTCGGCCTCACCGGAAACGGCAGCCTCGGCCACCGCCTCCGTCTCTTCGATCTCTTCCGCCCCAGTGAGCGCCGTGGCCGGTACGGCCTCGGCAGGCTGCGCGGTCTCCGCGGCCGGTATGGCCGGCGCCGCCCCTGCCACGGCCTCGGTCGTCGCGGCTTCGGCGGCGGCCGTCGGCGGGCCCGCCGGACGCGACGCGGCGCGGCGTCGGCGACGCGGGGGCAGGGTGTCGCTGGGGGTGCTGTGTGCGGAACCCTTGATGGGTTCGGTCGGCTCGAGCATGCGGGCGTTTCTCCCGTCAGGCTCCCGGGCGCCGCGCCTGGTCCGGCATCGCCGGTGACGTCCGCGGCTCGCGCGATGCGCGGTGCCGCCGTCCGGGGCGCGGGCGCCACACGGGAGCTTTCTGTGTCCTGTCTCGCCGGTTCCGTACGCCATGTACGTACGGCCTGGCGAAAGTCTTCTGGTCGGTGCGCTGCCCGACCCAGGTGGCTCCCGAGTACGAGGGCGGCGCTACGACGTCCGTCCCTACGCGGATCCTTCCTTACACCGGCGCCTTCGCGGCGGCAGCGGCGGCGGCCGTGGTCGGCTCGGTCGCTACTGCCTCGCGGTCGGGCGCGAGCGGGTCGGTCACCGTGCCGGTCTCTTCATCGAGCAGCCCCTGCGCCAGCCTGGTCACCGCTGCGGGGACCGGCGGCGCCAGGTCGGCCACGGCGCGGAGACCGGACAGGACGTCGTCGGGTCGTACGGCAGGCGTCACGTGCCGAACAACCAGCCGCAGTATCGCACAGGGCCGGTCGGTCGGCCTATCAGCCTGCGAACTCCGCGCTGCAGCACCTTCACGGCTTTCAAGGCTCGCGACGGCCGCACGGGCGTCGAAAGTACGGACGCCGTTCTTGGTCCTGCGCTGAACCTCGATGGTCTCGGCCGCATTGAAGGCCGCCGCGGCGCGCTCGGCGTCCGCGGGCTCCACACCGTCCAGGCGCAGTTCCCATACCGACGCCGCGAGCCGGTCGGCGAGCCCGGAGGTGCGGGCCTCGACCGCGTCGACGATGTCGAGCCCTGTGGGCAGCGACCCGTCGAGGAGTTCGCGCAGCCGATCCGGGTCGCGCGCCTCGGTGAGCGCGATCTCCAGATACTCCGCCTCACTGCCCGTGCCGGTGGGTGCGGCATTGGCATACGACACCTTCGGATGCGGCGTGAACCCTGCCGAGTACGCCATCGGCACCTCGGCACGGCGCAGCGCACGCTCGAAGGCGCGCTGGAAATCACGGTGGCTGGTGAACCGGAGGCGGCCGCGCTTGGTGTAACGCAGTCGGATGCGCTGCACCGCGGGTGCGGGCGGCGGGCCTTCGGGCTGTCGCTTGCCCAGTGTCGTTCAGTCCTTCGTGAGAGCGGTCGTACTACTACCAAGAGTACGTGTCTCGGCGGCCTCGGGTCCCGCCGGGAGACCGGCCGGGGCTCGCGAGGGCCGCCGAAGGGCGCGCGCCGCTGCTGCCCCCGGCAAAGTCCCGAGTGCGATCAGCGGCGCGGCACCTCTACTTCTTGACCGTCAGCGGCAGCAGTTTCCTGCCGGTGGGGCCGATTTGGATGGAAGTGTCCATGGCGGGGCACACGCCGCAGTCGAAGCACGGCGTCCAGCGGCAGTCCTCGACCTCCGTCTCGTCGAGGGCGTCCTGCCAGTCCTCCCAGAGCCAGTCCTTGTCGAGGCCCGAGTCGAGGTGGTCCCAGGGCAGGACCTCCTCGTACGTGCGCTCGCGGGTCGTGTACCAGTCGAGGTCCACGCCCTGGGGGGCAAGTGCCTTGTCCGCGCAGTTCATCCAGCGGTCGTAGGAGAAGTGCTCACGCCAGCCGTCGAAGCGGCCGCCGTCCTCGTAGACCGCGCGGATCACCGCACCGATGCGGCGGTCGCCACGCGAGAGCAGACCCTCGACGATGCCGGGCTTGCCGTCGTGGTAGCGGAAGCCGATCGAACGGCCGTACTTCTTGTCGCCGCGGATCTTGTCGCGGAGCTTCTCCAGGCGGGCGTCCGTCTCCTCGGCCGAGAGCTGGGGCGCCCACTGGAAGGGGGTGTGGGGTTTGGGGACGAAGCCGCCGATGGACACCGTGCAGCGGATGTCGTTCGAGCCCGAGACCTCACGGCCCTTCTGGATCACGCGCGTCGCCATGTCGGCGATCTGCAGGACGTCGTCGTCCGTCTCCGTGGGCAGCCCGCACATGAAGTACAGCTTCACCTGACGCCAGCCGTTGCCGTAGGCGGTCGCGACGGTCCTGATCAGGTCCTCTTCCGAGACCATCTTGTTGATGACCTTGCGGATACGCTCCGAACCGCCCTCGGGGGCGAAGGTGAGGCCGGAGCGCCGGCCGTTGCGCGTCAGCTCGTTCGCCAGGTCGATGTTGAAGGCGTCCACCCGGGTCGACGGGAGCGACAGACCGATCTTGTCGTCCTCGTAGCGGTCCGCCAGGCCCTTGGCGATGTCGCCGATCTCGGAGTGGTCCGCGGAGGACAGCGAGAGGAGGCCCACCTCCTCGAAGCCCGTCGCCTTCAGACCCTTGTCGACCATGGCGCCGATGCCCGTGATGGAGCGCTCGCGCACCGGGCGGGTGATCATGCCCGCCTGGCAGAAACGGCAGCCTCGCGTGCAGCCACGGAAGATCTCCACGGACATGCGTTCATGGACCGTCTCCGCCAGGGGCACGAGGGGCTGCTTGGGGTAGGGCCACTCGTCGAGGTCCATCACCGTGTGCTTGGACACACGCCACGGGACGCCCGACTTGTTGGGGACGACCCGGCCGATGCGGCCGTCGGGGAGGTATTCGACGTCGTAGAAGCCCGGGACGTAGACCCCGCCCGTCTTGGCCAGGCGGAACAGCAGCTCCTCGCGGCCACCCGGTCGGCCCTCCGCCTTCCAGGCCCGGATGATCTCGGTGATCTCCAGGACCGCCTGCTCACCGTCGCCGATGACCGCGCAGTCGATGAAGTCCGCGATGGGCTCGGGGTTGAAGGCCGCGTGGCCGCCCGCCAGGACGATCGGGTCGTCCAGGGTTCGGTCCTTGGACTCCAGCGGGATGCCCGCCAGGTCCAGGGCCGTCAGCATGTTCGTGTAGCCCAGTTCGGTGGAGAAGGACAGACCGAAGACGTCGAAGGCCTTCACCGGGCGGTGGCTGTCCACCGTGAACTGCGGGACGTCGTGCTCCCGCATCAGCGCCTCGAGGTCCGGCCACACGCTGTAGGTGCGCTCGGCGAGGACGCCCTGCCGCTCGTTCAGGACCTCGTAGAGGATCATGACGCCCTGGTTGGGCAGGCCGACCTCGTACGCGTCGGGGTACATGAGCGCCCAGCGGACGTCGCACTCCTCCCACACTTTGACGGTCGAGTTCAGCTCGCCGCCGACGTACTGGATCGGCTTCTGCACGTGCGGCAGCAGTGCCTCAAGCTGAGGGAAGACGGACTCGGCAGGCATCTTGCGGACCTTCGTGAGCTGACAGGGGACTCTCAAGCGTAACGGTTGTGGAGTCGCCCCCGACACGACGAGATCACGGCGGGAGCACGCCGCGCGACGGTCGTCCCCGCGTCGCCGGCCAAGCCGTGCTTCAGATCGGGTGACCGGTCGCGTCCTCGCTCGTGGCCGCCCTCCACGCGGTCGGCAGCGCCGCCTCGCACTCGGCCGCGCGCTGCTCCTCGCGCCCGTACAGGACGCCGTAGGTGAAAGTGTTCTCCCCCGCCGTGTGAGCCTGGGCCGACAGCTCCGTCAGCGCGCTGCGGGCCATCACACTGTCCTGGTGTTCGCCGAGCAGGGTCTGCAGGGATTTCATCGACTCGACCAGCGCCTCGGCCTGCGTGCCCAGCGCGGGCACGGCGGCCTCGGCCGCGTACCGGGTGCGCTTGGCCTTCTTGCGGGCCTCGTGCATCGCGACGTCGCGGTCGTGGCCCGGTGGCAGGTCGAGGGCCTGGCTCACCAGCTCGCCGACCTTGCGGAGGTCCTGTCGTACGGCATGGGCGATCACCTTCGGCGGGCTTCCGGCGGCCGCCTTCAGCAACGGCGGCTCGGCGATCAGGTCGTCCAGCGCGCCCAGCAGCGCCAGGTAGCGCCTGCTGTCCAGGACCGCGGTGAGTCGACGCCGGGAGCCGCCGCGCCGGGCGTTCGACCAGGTGCGCAGGCGCTTGCGGACAGGACCGGCGACCAGCGGCCGGGGCAGTGCCCGGACGGCGGTCGTCAGGCGTTCCGTCAGCACCTCCTGGTCGCGGTCCACGCCCAGCTCGCCGGCCAGCCACTTCAGCTCGTCGGCGATCGGGTCGGTGGCGCCGCGGTCCAGAACCCGGGCGTAAGAGCGGAGGGTGCTGCGCAGTCGGCGGGTGGCCACGCGCATGGAGTGCACGGAGTCAAAGACGTCCCGGCGCACCGCGGGGTCCAGTTCGACGATCGCGTCCCGCTGGGCGCGGACATAGGTGAGGACGTGGTCGCCCGCGGTGACCGGCCTCCTTCGTGGGCCGGTCGCGGCGGGCCCCGCGCGTCGGCCCGTCTCCTCGAGGGCCCTGGCCAGCTTGGACCCGGCCGACGAGCGGCTCAGCCCGGCTTCGCGGAGTTTCTCGTCGACCTTGTCGAGGAAGGCGGGGTCGCCGTCGTCCGCCAGTTCGACCTCGAGCTCGGTCCATTCGGCGGTGCCGGTGCCGCCGCTGAGCCGTTCGGCGCGGACCCGGTCGAGGCTGACCTCGGCGAGCAGGGCGCCGTCGGCGTCGACGAGGTGGCGGATGTCGCGGTCGGAGCGCAGTCGCACGACGGGAACGAGTTCGGCGTCGCGGACGCGGGAGCGGACGAGGCCGGACAGGTCCGCGGGCACCTTGTCGGAGAGCGGAGCACGGATCTCGTCGCGTACACCGTCGGAGACCGGCAGCTTGAGGTGCCAGCCGGCGTCGCCGCCTCCGGTTCGGCGGCGCAGGGTCAGGGAAGCGCGGGCGAGCCGTTCGTCGGGGGTGTCGTAGTAGGTGGCGTCGAGTTCGGCGACGCCCTTGTCGATGACGGCGAAGACCCCGGCGACGCCGGTCAGATCGGGCAGCCCGTCCCCGGTGGCGACCTCGTACTTCCGCTCGATTTCGCGTTTCGTGTCCGCCATGTACCGAATCTAGTTGCATTCGGGCCGGGAAGGCAGGGCCTCCCCGGCCATGCACCGCGAAGGCTCGGGGAGCCCCGGAGCTGACCGGTGCGCGGGCAACGGCGGCCGTCCTGGTTCGGACGGAGCCGCCACCCGTGCCACGGACCGGTCCGCTCCCCTACGCCGACATCGGCCGCTGCACCTGGATCGACTGCAGCAGTCCCACCGCGATCCAGACGGCGAACATCGACGAGCCGCCGTACGACACGAACGGCAGCGGCAGCCCGGCGACCGGCATGATGCCGAGGGTCATGCCGATGTTCTCGAAGGCCTGGAAGGCGAACCAGGCGATGACGCCGGCGGCCACGATCGTGCCGTAGAGCTCAGTGGTCTCACGGGCGATCCGGCAGGCGCGCCACAGGAGGACGCCGAGGAGGACGATGATCAGGCCGGCACCGACGAAGCCCAGTTCCTCGCCCGCGACCGTGAAGACGAAGTCGGTCTGCTGCTCGGGCACGAACTGGCCGGTGGTCTGCGAGCCGTGGAAGAGGCCCGAGCCGGTCAGTCCGCCGGAACCGATCGCGATGCGCGCCTGGTTGGTGTTGTAGCCGACGCCGGAGGGGTCGAGGCTCGGATTGGCGAAGGCCGCGAAGCGGTTGATCTGGTACTCGTCCAGAATGTGCAGTTGCCAGACGGCGACCGCACCCGCGGCGCCCGCACCGAGCAGGCCGAAGATCCAGCGGTTGGAGGCGCCGGAGGCGAGCAGCACGCCCAGCACCGTGATCACCATGACCATGACCGAGCCGAGGTCGGGCATCAGCAGGACGATCGCTATCGGGATCGCGGCCAGCCCCAGCGACTGGGCCACGGTCCGGTGGTCGGGGTACTCCTTGTCCCCCGCGTCGACCCGGGCGCCGAGCAGCATCGCCATGCCCAGAATGATGGTGATCTTCGTGAACTCGGACGGTTGGAGGGAGAAGCCGCCGCCCAGGACGATCCAGTTGCGGTTGCCGTTGATGGTGGCGCCGAGCGGGGTGAGCACCAGCAGCACCCCCAGGATCGACATGCCGTACAGGATCGGCACGGCGGTGCGCAGGGTGCGGTGGCCGAGCCAGACCGTGCCGACCATCAGGGCGACCCCGATGCCGACGTTCATCAGGTGCCGGACCAGGAAGTAGTACGGGTCCCCGTGGTTGAGCTCGGTGCGGCCCCGGGTGGCCGAGTAGACGAGGGCGGAGCCGATCAGGGACAGGGCCGTGGCAGACAGCAGTATCGGCCAGTCGAGGCGGCGGGCCAGGCTGTCACGGGCGAAGACCCGAGTCCAGCCGGGCCGCTCGGGGCCGTACCCGGAGACGGAGAAGTTGTTCGCTCCGGTCACGTCAGGATCCTTCGCCTCTTCCTCGGGCGGTCCGTACGCCTCCGGGTGCGGTTGCTCTCGGCCGGCGAGGGCGCGGTGGCCGACGGGTTGTCCGTGGGCGTGCCCTGCCGGTCCTGCCCGGCGGCGTCGTCGGCTTTCGGCTGGTACTTGTCGATCTTCGGGGCCGGGATCGAGCCGTCGGGCTGGATCTTGGGAAGACCCTTCTGCGGGGTGTACAGGAGCGCCTTCTTCTTGTCGATCGAGCCGTCCTTCTGAACGCCGTACAGGGCGTCGTAGATGTTGTGGATGGCCTGACCGGAGGCGCCCGAGCCGGTACCGGCCTGGGAGATGGTCATCACGACCGCGTAGTCCTTGGAGTACGTGGACAGCCATGACGTCGTCTGCTTGCCGTAGACCTCGGCGGTACCGGTCTTGGCGTGCAGCGGGATCTTGTCCTGCGGCCAGCCGCCGAACTTCCAGGCGGCGGTACCGCGGGTGACGACGCCCGCGAGGGCCTCCTCCATGACGTCCCGCGTCTTCTTGTCGATCGGCGCCCTGCCGTGCGACTTGGGCTTGATCTCGGTGACCTTCTTACCGTCGGGGCTGACGACGGCCTTGCCGATGCTCGGGTTCCACAGGGTGCCGCCGTTGGAGATGGCCGAGTAGATGACGGCCTGCTGGATCGGGGTCACGAGGGTGTCGCCCTGGCCGATGGAGTAGTTGATCGCGTCACCCTCGCGCATCTTGTTGCCCTCGAGGCAGTTCTCGTAGGCGATCTTCTCCACGTAGTCGCCGTCCTTCTTGCCGCTCTTGCACCAGGCGTCCTTGTTCGCCTCCCAGTACCTCTGCTTCCACTGGCGGTCGGGGACGCGGCCGGTGACCTCGTTGGGCAGGTCGATGCCGGTGGTCTTGCCAAGTCCGAACTGGTGAGCGGCCTTGTAGAAGTAGTCCTTGGGCTGCCCCTTCTTGGGGTTGATGCCGCCGTCCTTCTTCCACTCGTTGTCGGCGAGGCCGTAGAAGACGGTGTCGCAGGAGACCTCCAGCGCCCGGCCGAGCGAGATCGGGCCGAAGTTCTCCCCTTCGAAGTTCTTGAAGACCTGGTTGCCGACCGTGTACGAGCTGGTGCAGGGGTAGTGGCCGTCGAAGTCGTAGCCGGCCTCGACGGCGGCGGCGGTGGAGACCACCTTGAAGGTGGAGCCGGGGGCCGACTGGCCCTGAATGGCCCGGTTGAGCAGCGGGTAGTCGGAGTCCTTGCCGGTGAGCTTCTTGTAGTCCTTGGCGGAGATGCCGCCGACCCAGACGTTCGGGTCGTAGGTCGGGTTGGACGCCATGGCGACGATACGGCCGGTCTTGGCCTCCATCACCACGACGGCACCGGAGTCGGCCTTGTAGTTCTCACCGGTGATCTTGTCGAACTGGCCCCGGGCGGCCTTCATCGCCTCGTTCAGCTCGTACTCGGCGACCGCCTGGACGCGGGCGTCGATGCTGGTGATCAGCTTGGATCCGGGTTCGGCGATGTCGCTGTTGGCCTTGCCGATGACACGGCCGAGGTTGTCGACCTCGTAGCGGGTGATGCCGGCCTTGCCGCGCAGTATCCGGTCGTACTGGCGCTCGAGGCCGGAACGGCCGACCTGGTCGGAGCGCAGGTAGGGGGAGTCGGTGTCCTTGGCCTGCTGGATCTCGTCGTCGGTGACGGGCGAGAGATACCCGAGGACCTGGGCGGTGTTGGCGTTGCCGGGGCTCGGGTAGCGGCGGACGGCCTCGGGCTCGGCGGTGATGCCGGGGAAGTCCTCGGAGCGCTCGCGGAGCTGCAGGGCCTGCCGTGGGGTGGCATCGTCAGTGATCGGGATGGGCTGGTACGGGGATCCGTTCCAGCAGGGCTGTGGCGTCTTGGCGTCGCAGAGGCGGACCTTGTCCATGACGTCCTGGGGCTTCATGTCCAGGACGCCTGCCAACTTGGTGAGCACCGCCTTGCCGTGGTCCTTCATCTTCAGCAGGTCGGTGCGGGAGGCGGAGACCACGAGGCGGGTCTCATTGTCGGCGATCGCGACGCCGCGCGCGTCCAGGATCTCGCCGCGCACGGCCGGCTGGACGACCTGCTGGACGTGGTTGCCGGAGGCCTCCTTGGCGTACTGCGCGCCGTTGCGGATCTGGAGGTACCAGAGGCGGCCGCCGAGGGTGCCCAGGAGAGAGAGGACGAGGATCTGGACGACGACAAGGCGGATCTGGACCCGGGGCGTCCGTCCGGTCTCGGGAATATTGGTCATGCCGCTCCCTCGCGGTACGCGTTCACGTCATACGCATACATGGCCAACCTGTGCGGCCGGGTGGTCGGCTGTCGGGGCGTCACAGTCGCTTGACCCCCTTGATGCGGCCCGCGCGGGCCATGCGGGCCTTGGCCGCCTTGACGCGCAGTCCCCCGCGCCGGCCGCGGATGCGCAGTCCGGTGCCGGAGGAGAGCCAGCCGGAGGAGACGTCGGCCGCCTTGGCGGAGCCGGCCTCGGCGAGCGGGTCGTTCTCGGCGCGGCGGGCCAGGGCCATCAGCCCGGGGACCACGAAGGGCGCGAGCAGCAGGTCGTACACCGCGGCCGTGAACAGCAGGCCGCCCAGGCCCACATGGCGGGCGGCGGTGTCGCCGACGAGGGCGCCCACGAGCGCGTACAGCAGGGTGGAGCCGATCGCGGCGGCGACCACGACGGCCATCGGGCCGGTGGCGGATTTGACGCGGCCGTTCTCGGGCCGGGCCAGGCCGACGAGGTAGCCGATGACGCAGAGCACGAGCGCGTAGCGGCCGGCGGCGTGGTCGGCGGGCGGGGCGAGGTCGGAGAGCAGGCCCGCGCCGAAGCCGATGAGGCAGCCGCCGACGTGACCGTAGACCAGGGCGAGGGCGACGACGGTCAGCAGCACCAGGTCGGGGACGGCGCCGGGCAGGTGGAGGCGGGCGAGCACGCTCACCTGGATCATGAGGGCGACGATCACCAGGGGGGTGGCGAGCAGCATCCGGTTGAGGCGCATCTGTTCAGCTCCTAGTAGTCCGTCTGCTCGTCGCCGGCGGAGGCCGAGGGGGTGACGGTGACCGTCACGGTCGGCGTGGGCGTCGGCTGGGGCTTCGGGGGCAGGACCGTGTCACGCGGGTCCTTCTTCGGTGCCTTGACGACGACGCCGACGACGTCGAGCTTGCTGAAGGACACGAACGGCTTCACATAGATCGTGCGGGTCAGGTCGCCGCCGGAGGGGTCGACCCGGGAGACCACACCGACCGGGACGCCGGGCACGAACGGCTTGTCGGCCTCCGAGCCGAAGGTGACGAGGCGGTCGCCCTTCTTCACGCCGGCCTTGGCGTTGAGGAGTTGCACGCGCAACGGGCGGTCGCCCTGCCCGGAGGCGAAGCCGAGTTCGTCACTGCTCTCCATGCGGGTGCCGACGGTGAAGTCCGGGTCGCTGGCCAGCAGCACGGTCGAGGTGCTGGGGCCGACGGTGGTGACGCGGCCGACCAGTCCGTCGCCGTTGAGGACGGTCATGTCGCGCTTGATGCCGTCGTTCGCGCCCATGTCGATGGTGACGGTCCAGGAGAAGCCCTGGGCCGCTCCTATGGCGATGACCTCGGCGCCCTTGATTCCGTACTGGCCCTCGCCCGCCACCCGGATCATCTTGTCGAGTTGTTTGACGCGGCTGCGGTTGCGGTCGTCGCTGCCCAGCTTCGCCTTCAGCGCGGCGTTGTCGCGCTCGAGTTGGGCGATGCGGTCGTGCCTGCTGCCGGAGTCGCGTACGGCCGCGATCGCGTTGCCCACGGGGTCGACGGCGGACGACATCCCGTTCTCGATCGGGCCGAAGACCGTGGCAGCGGCCTGGCGGGCACCTTCGACCGGTGAGTCCTGGCCTCCACGGATGTCCACCGTGATCAGAGCGAACGCGATGGCGATCAGCAGCACCAGGAGCAGCCGGCTCTCTCGTGTGTCCCTCACGTGCGGCGGCCGTGCCTTCCTCGTCGGAATGTGTAGGGCGGGCCCCCGGGGGTGCCCGGTGGGCACGTACCCGGCGGACCATACCTGGCAGGCACAACCCGGTGGGCGGATTCCGGGGGGTGTTATGGGGGTGTTTATGCCTCTATATCAACGATCCGCCGCACGAGGGAAGTTCAACTCGTACGGCGGGATCGAAGTGTCACGTCATCTGCGGGGCTGGGCGTCCAGCACCTGCTGGAGTGCCTCGAACTCCTCGACGCACTTGCCCGAGCCCAGCGCCACGCTGTCCAGCGGGTCCTCGGCGATGTGGATCGGCATGCCGGTCTCCCGGCGCAGCCGCTCGTCGAGGCCGCGTAGCAGGGCGCCGCCGCCGGTGAGGACGATGCCACGGTCCATGACGTCACCGGACAGCTCCGGCGGGCACTTGTCGAGGGTCGTCTTGACCGCGTCCACGATCGCGTTGACCGGCTCCTCGATGGCCTTGCGGACCTCGGCCGCCGAGATGACGACGGTCTTGGGCAGCCCGGAGACCAGGTCCCGGCCGCGGATTTCGGTGTGCTCGTCAGCGTCGAGGTCGTACGCCGAACCGATCGTGATCTTGATCTGTTCGGCCGTCCGTTCGCCAAGGAGGAGGGAGTACTCCTTCTTGACGTGCTGGATGATGGCGTTGTCCAGCTCATCACCCGCGACGCGGATGGACTGGGCGGTGACGATGCCGCCGAGCGAGATGACCGCGACCTCCGTGGTGCCGCCGCCGATGTCCACCACCATGTTGCCCGTGGCCTCGTGGACCGGCAGGCCGGAACCGATGGCCGCGGCCATCGGCTCCTCGATGATGTGCACCTGGCGGGCACCGGCCTGGGACGACGCCTCGATCACGGCGCGGCGCTCGACGCCTGTGATGCCCGACGGCACACAGACGACGACCCGCGGACGAGCCAGATACCGCCGCTTGTGGATCTTCAGGATGAAGTAGCGGAGCATCCTCTCGGTGATCTCGAAGTCGGCGATCACGCCGTCCTTCAACGGGCGCACAGCCACGATGTTGCCCGGCGTCCGGCCGATCATCTTCTTGGCTTCCGCGCCGACCGCCAGGATGCCACCGGTGTTGGTGTTGATCGCGACGACGGACGGCTCGTTGAGTACGATCCCGCGACCCCTGACGTACACCAGCGTGTTGGCGGTCCCGAGGTCGACAGCCATGTCACGGCCGATGAACGACATTGAGTTCCCCATCAGGATTCGTCTGGCCTTCCCAAGTAGAGCTTTTGATGGCTTTGGTTGGGGTGGCGAAGTGGGTGCAGTGACGTGAAGGCTTCCATCGTAGTCTCGCCTGCACGAACACTGCGCGAGGGTCTCTGCCATTGTCAGCAGATGACGTGCCTCCTCGCTTCAGGAGACGATCGTTCGGGTGTAGCCGTTCCCTCGAACGGCACCGATGTACCAAGGGGACGGCCGGGTTTCCCGGGCCGTGTTCCACGGTCGCCCCGTTCACACGTCCGGGTGACGTGACGAGCCCTCAAGAACCACTCAGGGGGTAGTTCGGACGTTCATGGTCCGTATGTTCAGAAACGGCCGGGGAAGAAGATCTTCAGCTCACGCGCGGCGGACTCCTCGGAGTCGGACGCGTGGATCAGGTTCTCGCGGACGATCACGCCGTAGTCACCGCGGATCGAGCCGGGAGCGGCGGCGATCGGGTCGGTCGGGCCGGCGAGCGCACGCAGGCCCTCGATGACCCGCTCGCCCTCGACGACGAACGCGACGACCGGACCGGAGGCCATGAACTCCATCAGCGGCTCGTAGAACGGCTTGCCCTTGTGCTCGCCGTAGTGCTGCTCCAGCGTGTCCTGGTCCAGGGTGCGCAGCTCCAGCGCGCTGATGGTCCAGCCGGCCTTGCGCTCGATACGGCTGATGATCTCGCCGATCAGCCCACGACGGACGGCGTCGGGCTTGAGGAGGACGAGGGTGCGCTGGGTCACGGGGACGGCTCCTTACAGGTCGCGGTTGTGCGGTGCGTAGAGGCTACAGGGCTGGCTGTGGTGGCAGTCACGCAGCGTCAGGTTCACGCCCTAAGCGGGACTGCCCTCATCGCCGCGCGCGGCGAACCGCGCCTTCGCCTCGTCGATCTTTCTGCCGTAGTGCACGGACGCCCACCACAGCGCCGCGAAGACCACACCCAGGAAGAACATCGTCGTCACGAAGTACCCGGAGGCGATCAGCGCGATCTGCAGGGCCCAGCCGAGCTGGACGCCGCCGCGGCGGGTGATCATGCCGCACAGCAGGATGCTGAGCACCATGGCGATGCCGCTGACCGTCCAGACGGTGCCCATGGAGAGGTCCGGGTCCTTCATCGCGACCAGACCGGCGAAGCCGATGACGAAGAACTCGCCGATGAGGGTCGAAGCGCAGAGCGTACGCACGGAAAGTCAGCCCCTCCCAAGGAGCAGTCGGGCCTCGCCGACGGTGACGACGGAACCGGTGATGAGCACACCTGCGCCTGCGTACTCCCCCTCCTCCTCGGCGAGAGTGATCGCGGCCTCCAGCGCGTCGGGCAACCGCGGCTCGACCTGGACGCGCTCCTCGCCGAAGACCTCGACGGCGATCGCCGCCAGTTCGTCGGCGTCCATCGCACGGTGGCTGGAGTTCTGGGTGACGACGACCTCGGCGAAGACCGGCTCGAAGGCCTCGAGGAGACCCCGTACGTTCTTGTCGCCGCTCGCGCCCACGACGCCGATCAGCCGGCTGAAGTCGAACGCCTCGCTCACGGCATCGGCGGTGGCGCGGGCGCCCGCGGGGTTGTGCGCGGCGTCCAGGACGACGGTCGGGGAGCGCCGGACGACCTCCAGGCGGCCGGGGGACGCCACCGACGCGAAGGCCTTGCGGACCGTCTCGGCGTCCAGCGGCTCGGGCCGCTGGGAGCCGACGCCGAAGAACGCCTCGACGGCGGCGAGGGCCACGGCCGCGTTGTGGGCCTGGTAGGCGCCGTGCAGCGGCAGGTACACCTCGGGGTACTCGCCGCCGAGGCCGCGCAGGGTCAGGAGCTGGCCGCCGACGGCCACCTGCCGGGCGACGACCCCGAACTCCAGGCCCTCGCGGGCCACGGTCGCGTCCACCTCGACGGCCTTCTTCAGCAGCACCTGGGCCGCGTCGACCGGCTGCTGGGCCAGGATCACGGTGGCGTCCTGCTTGACGATGCCGGCCTTCTCCCGGGCGATCTCGCCGGGCGTGGTGCCGAGCCTGTCGGTGTGGTCGAGGTCGATGGGGGTGATGACGGCGACATCGGCGTCGATGACGTTCGTGGCGTCCCAGCTGCCGCCCATGCCCACCTCGACGACGGCGACGTCGACGGGCGCGTCCGCGAAGGCCGCGTACGCCATGGCGGTGAGCACCTCGAAGAAGGAGAGCCGGTACTCCTGCTGGGCGTCGATCATCTCGATGTACGGCTTGATGTCGTGGTACGTCTCGATGAAGCGTTCGGCAGAGATGGGGGCGCCGTCGAGGCTGATGCGCTCGGTGATCGACTGCACGTGCGGGCTGGTGTAGCGGCCGGTGCGCAGTTCGAAGGCGCCGAGGAGGGCCTCGATCATGCGGGCGGTGGACGTCTTGCCGTTGGTGCCCGTGATGTGGATGGAGGGGTACGACCGCTGCGGCTCCCCCAAGAGGTCCATCAGCGCGGAGATACGGCTGACGGAGGGCTCCAGCTTGGTCTCGCCCCAGCGGGTGGCCAGCTCGGTCTCGACCTCCCGCAGCGCCTTGTCGACCTCGGGGTCGGTGGGCCGCGCGGGCACGTCGGCCTGGGGCGGCCCGCCCTGCGTGCGCAGGGTGCGGCTGCCGGCCTCGATCACGGCGAGGTCGGGGGTTGGGGTCTCCCCTGTTCGAGCGGAGTCGAGAACTTGGGGAAGGTTGGTCTCGTCCGCGACGATCTGCTCGAAGGGGTCGCTCTCGTTGGGGTCGCGCGGGGGCAGGTCACTCACGGGTGCCAGTCTACGTACACACGACCGCGGGCCCGGCGCCTGTACGGCGTCGGGCCCGCGGGAGTGCTGACGGTCAGCTCGCCGGCAGCTTGGACAGCTGGTTCTCGATCCGCGCGATGTCCTCCCCGGCCTTGGCCAGCCGCGTGCGGATCTTCTCCACGACGTTGTCCGGGGCCTTCGCGAGGAAGGCCTCGTTGCCGAGCTTGGCCTCCGCCTGCTGCCGCTCCTTCTGCGCCGCCGCCAGGTCCTTGGTCAGTCGCTTGCGCTCCGCAGCCACGTCGATCGTGCCCGACAGGTCGAGGGCGACCGTGGCGCCCGCGACCGGCAGGGTCGCCGTCGCCGTGAAGTTCTCGCCCTCCGGCTGCAGGCGCAGCAGTTGGCGGATCGCCGCCTCGTGCGGGGCGAGGGCCGTGCCGTCGAGGGTGAGCCGGGCCGGGACCCGCTGGCCGGGCTGCAGGCCCTGGTCTGCGCGGAAGCGGCGGACCTCGGTGATGACCGACTGGAGGGTCTCGATCTCCTGCTCGGCCGTCTCGTCGCGGAAGCCACTGTCCTTCGGCCATTCCGCGACGACGAGGGACTCACCACCGGTCAGGGTGGTCCACAGAGTCTCGGTGACGAACGGCACAACCGGGTGCAGCAGCTTCAGGGTGACGTCCAGGACCTCACCGAGGACGCGCTTGCTGACCTCGGCCGCCTCGCCGCCCGCTTGGAAGGTGGTCTTGGACAGCTCGACGTACCAGTCGAACACCTCGTCCCACGCGAAGTGGAAGAGGGCGTCGGACAGCTTGGCGAACTGGAAGTCGTCGTAGTACGCGTCGACTTCGGCGACGACGGAGTTCAGCCGGGACAGGATCCACCGGTCGGTCGCCGACATCTTCGACGCGTCCGGCAGCGGGCCCTCGACCGTCGCGCCGTTCATCAGCGCGAAGCGGGTGGCGTTCCAGATCTTGTTGGCGAAGTTGCGGGAGCCCTGGACCCAGTCCTCGCCGATCGGGACGTCGACGCCCGGGTTGGCGCCGCGCGCCAGCGTGAAGCGCAGCGCGTCCGAGCCGTACTTGTCCATCCAGTCGAGCGGGTTGACCGCGTTGCCGAAGGACTTCGACATCTTCTTGCCGAACTGGTCGCGGACCATGCCGTGCAGGGCGATGGTGTGGAACGGCGGGGTGCCGTCCATCGCGTACAGGCCGAACATCATCATCCGGGCGACCCAGAAGAAGAGGATGTCGTAGCCGGTGACCAGGACGGAGTTCGGGTAGAACTTCGCGAGGCTCTCGGTCTGTTCGGGCCAGCCGAGGGTGGAGAACGGCCACAGGCCGGAGGAGAACCAGGTGTCGAGGACGTCGGTGTCCTGGTGCCAGCCCTCGCCGCTCGGCGGTTCCTCGTTCGGTCCGACGCAGACGACCTCGCCGTTCGGTCCGTACCAGACGGGGATGCGGTGGCCCCACCACAACTGCCGCGAGATGCACCAGTCGTGGAGGTTGTCGACCCAGTCGAAGTACCGCTTCTCCATCTCCTGCGGGTGGATCTTGACCTTGCCCTCGCGGACCGCGTCACCGGCGGCCTTCGCGAGCGGTCCGACCTTGACCCACCACTGCATGGACAGCCGTGGCTCGATGGTGGTCTTGCAGCGGGAGCAATGGCCGACCGAGTGGGTGTAGGGGCGCTTCTCGGCCACGATCCGGCCCTCGGCGCGCAGGGCGGCGACGATGGCCGAGCGGGCCTCCAGACGGTCCAGGCCCTGGAAGGGGCCGTGGGTGGTGATCACCGCGTGCTCGTCCATGACGGCGACGGACGGCAGGTTGTGTCGCTGCCCGATCTCGAAGTCGTTCGGGTCGTGGGCCGGCGTGACCTTGACCGCGCCGGTGCCGAACTCGGGGTCCACGTGCGCGTCGGCGACCACGGGAATGCGGCGGCCGGTCAGCGGCAGCTCGATCTCGGTGCCGACCATGTGCCGGTAGCGGTCGTCGTCCGGGTGCACCGCGACGGCGGTGTCGCCGAGCATCGTCTCCGCGCGGGTCGTCGCGACGACGATCGAGGAGTCGCCCTCGCCGTAGCGGATGGAGACCAGCTCGCCGTCGTCGTCCTGGTACTCCACCTCGATGTCGGAGATGGCGGTCAGACAGCGCGGGCACCAGTTGATGATGCGCTCGGCGCGGTAGATGAGTTCGTCGTCGTAGAGCCGCTTGAAGATGGTCTGGACGGCCTGCGACAGCCCCTCGTCCATGGTGAAGCGCTCACGGGACCAGGCGACGCCGTCTCCCAGGCGCCGCATCTGGCCGGAGATCTGCCCGCCGGACTCGGACTTCCACTGCCAGACGCGCTCGACGAAGGCCTCGCGGCCCAGGTCGTGCCGCGACTTGCTTTCCTTGGCGAGCTCCCGCTCGACGACGTTCTGCGTGGCGATGCCGGCGTGGTCCATGCCGGGCTGCCACAGCGTCTCGTAGCCCTGCATGCGCTTGCGGCGGGTGAGAGCGTCGATGAGGGTGTGCTCGAAGGCGTGCCCGAGGTGCAGGCTGCCGGTGACGTTCGGCGGCGGGATGACGACGGTGAAGGGCGGCTTGTCGCTCTTCTCGTCGGCCTCGAAGTAGCCCCGCTCTACCCAGCGCTCGTACAGCGGCCCCTCTACGTCGGCCGGCGCGTACTGGGTCGGCAGTTCGGTGGAGGGCGCTGTTGGCTGCTGCTGAGCGTTATCGGTCACGGGGCCAGTTTAGAGGTGGTACCGGCCAGCCCCGAAACGCGTTTGTTTCGTAACGGTGTGCGGCCCGGTGACGTGCGCGCGCCATATCTGCGCCAGGATGTCTCGAACGTATAAGCACCTGGAGGGGAACCCCGCAATGAGCAACAACCAGCCGGGCCCGTACGGCGGGCAGCCACAGCAGCCCGGACCGTACGGCCAACCGGGGCAGCCTGGGCCCTACGGCCAGCCGCCGCAGGCCCCGCAGCCCGGCTACGGCCAGCCGCCGCAGGCCCCCCAGCCTGGCTACGGCTACCCCCAGCAGGCCCCGCCGGCCCAGCCGCCCGGCTACGGCTACCCGCAGCAGCCCCCGCAGGGCGTCCCGCCCCAGCAGAACCCGTACGGGCAGCAGCAGCCGTACGGCCAGCAGCCCCAGTACGGCCAGCAGCCGCCCTACGGCGAGGTACCGCAGCCTCCGGCCTCCGGTGGCGGCGGGAAGAAGACGGCCCTGATCGTCGGCGCGGTCGCCGTCGTGGCGGCGATCGCGGTGGGCGCGTACTTCGTGATCGGCGGGGGCGGGGGTTCGAACATCGCGGATGACGGCCCGCACAAGCTGACGACGCCGGCGGCGGTTCTCGGCGGTGAGTACAAGAAGGAAGGCAACGACAGCGGCGGCGGCTTCAGCCAGAGCGACCTCAAGAAAGCCGAGGAACGCGGTGTGAAGAACGCGAAGCAAGTCAACGCCGGTTACTCGGCCAAGAACACGGACAACCCGCTGGCCTCGCGGGCGATCAATTTCGAGGGCGTCTACGGCGACATCAGCGATCCGGAGAAGGTCGTCGACGCCATGTTCGTCGAGGCCAAGAAGAACGCCTCGAAGGAAGGCGACGGCGAGGTCATCGGCAGTCCGCAGGCCTACAAGCCGAGCGGTCTCGACGGTGCGGTCCTCAAGTGCCAGGAGATGAAGGTCAAGCAGGGCAAGACGGATGTCCACATGCCGGTGTGCATCTGGGGCGATCACAGCACGATCGGCGTCTTCATCCACGTGGACTTGGCCGACGCCGCGTCCGGCAAGAGCCCCGACCTGCAGAGCGCGGCCGAGCTGACCGCCAACTTCCGCAAGGAAGTCCGCGTCAAGGCCTGACGCCAGGCACGTGACATGGGAAAGGGGCCCCGATCGACCGGGGCCCCTTTCCCATGCCTGGACCAGCGCTTACGCCGTCTTCTGCTCCCCCGCCCCGTGCCCCCGCGCATCCCGCGGGATCAGCGTCGGGTTCACGTTCGACAGGACCACGTCCGCCGTGATGACGACGCGGGCCACGTCCTTGCGAGAGGGGACCTCGTACATCACCGCCTGGAGGACCTCCTCCATGATGGCGCGCAGACCCCGGGCGCCGGTCTGGCGGAGGATCGCCTGGTCCGCGATCGCCTCCAGCGCCTCGCGTTCGAAGTCCAGTTCCACGCCGTCGAGTTCGAAGAGGCGCTGGTACTGCTTCACCAGCGCGTTACGCGGCTCCACGAGGATCTGGAGCAGGGCCTTGCGGTCGAGGTTGTGGACCGAGGTGATGACCGGGAGGCGGCCGATGAACTCCGGGATCATCCCGAACTTCACCAGGTCCTCGGGCATCACGTCCTGGAACTGGTCCTTGGACGCCAGTTCGCGCTTGGAGTGGATGGTCGCGCCGAAACCGATGCCCTTGGCTCCGGCCCGCGACTCGATGATCTTCTCCAGGCCCGAGAAAGCGCCGCCCACGATGAACAGCACGTTCGTCGTGTCGATCTGGATGAACTCCTGGTGCGGGTGCTTGCGGCCGCCCTGGGGCGGGACCGAGGCGGTGGTCCCCTCGAGGATCTTCAGGAGCGCCTGCTGGACGCCTTCGCCCGAGACGTCCCGGGTGATCGACGGGTTCTCGCTCTTGCGGGCCACCTTGTCGATCTCGTCGATGTAGATGATGCCCGTCTCGGCCTTCTTGACGTCGTAGTCAGCGGCCTGGATCAGCTTCAGGAGGATGTTCTCGACGTCCTCGCCCACATAGCCCGCCTCCGTCAGCGCCGTGGCGTCGGCGATGGCGAAGGGCACGTTGAGCATGCGGGCCAGGGTCTGCGCGAGGAGCGTCTTGCCGGAGCCCGTGGGGCCAAGCAGCAGGATGTTCGACTTCGCCAACTCGATGGCGTCCTCGCGGCCTTGGGCCCCGCCGTTCTCACCGGCCTGGACCCGCTTGTAGTGGTTGTACACCGCGACGGACAGGGCCTTCTTCGCGGCCTCCTGACCTACGACGTACCCCTCGAGAAACTCGTAGATCTCGCGGGGCTTGGGGAGTTCCTCCCAGCGCACCTCGCTGGTCTCCGCGAGTTCTTCCTCGATGATCTCGTTGCAGAGATCGATGCACTCGTCGCAGATGTACACACCGGGGCCTGCGATGAGCTTCTTGACCTGCTTCTGGCTCTTGCCGCAGAACGAGCACTTGAGCAGATCGCCGCCGTCACCGATGCGTGCCACGGTGTGCTTCCCCTTCGCCTGGGAGACGCCTTGGATCCAGCGGCTCCTGGTGCTGCCTTATGTCCGACGGTACCTTGCCGAGCCCCCCGTTCGGGCCCCCCTCGGCACGGTTCACCGCGAGGTGCGCCGTGTCGAACCGTGCCGGAGGAGCGGCAGACGATACAGGCCCGCATGACGAATCGAGCGGATTCGCGTCAGCTGACCGAGGTGTTGTTCATCTTGCGGGTCGAGATGATCTGGTCGATCAGGCCGTACGACAGGGCGTCCTCGGCCGTGAGGATCTTGTCGCGCTCGATGTCCTCGCGGATCTTCTCGATCGGCGTGTTCGAGTGCTTGGCCAGCATCTCCTCCAGCTGCGAGCGCATCCGGAGGATCTCGTTGGCGGCGATCTCCAGGTCGGAGACCTGACCGCGGCCCGTCTCGCTGTACGGCTGGTGGATCAGCACACGGGCGTTCGGGAGCGCCATGCGCTTGCCCGGGGTGCCCGCGGCCAGCAGGACCGCGGCGGCGGAGGCCGCCTGGCCCATGCAGACCGTCTGGATGTCCGGCTTCACGAACTGCATCGTGTCGTAGATGGCCGTGAGCGCCGTGAAGGAGCCGCCGGGGCTGTTGATGTAGACCGAGATGTCGCGGTCCGGGTCCATCGACTCCAGGCACAGCAACTGCGCCATGACGTCGTTGGCCGAAGCGTCGTCGATCTGGACCCCGAGGAAGATCACGCGCTCCTCGAAGAGCTTCGCGTACGGGTCGTACTCGCGGACGCCCTGCGAGGTGCGCTCCACGAAGCGCGGGATGACGTAGCGGGACTCGGCCACAGGGGCCGTGTATTCGGCGCGCACACGGTCATAGAGGCCGCTGCCGGGGAAGTCGTTCACGATGTCTCCTGAAAAGGGCTGAGGCGGTGGCGTGGGGCTGGAGGGGCGCTGGGGGCCTTTGTGTGGGGCCCTCGCGGCCCTCGCGGGAGCCGTACGGGCCCGGTGAGCCCTTACGAGCCCGCCCCGGTGCCTCCGCCGCCCGGCATGCCGACAGCGGTGGTGATGACCTCGTCGATCAGGCCGTACTGCTTGGCCTCGTCGGCGTCGAACCAGCGGTCGCGGTCGGAGTCGCGGGTGATCTGCTCGACCGTCTGACCGGTGTGGAAGGAGGTGAGCTCGGCCATCCGCTTCTTGGTGTGCAGCAGCCGTTCGGCGTGGATCTTGATGTCGGACGCGGAGCCGGCGAGGCCGGCCGAGGGCTGGTGGATCAGGATCTCGGCGTTGGGCAGGGCGAAGCGCTTGCCCGGGGTGCCCGCGCTGAGCAGGAACTGTCCCATCGAGGCCGCCATGCCCATGGCGATCGTCACCACGTCGTTCTTGATGTACTGCATGGTGTCGTAGATCGCCATGCCGGCCGTGATGGACCCACCAGGGCTGTTGATGTACAGGAAAATGTCCTTGTCCGGGTCGGCGGCAAGGAGCAGCAGCTGTGCGGTGATCCGGTTGGCGATGTCGTCGTCCACCGGCTGGCCGAGGAAGATGATCCGCTCGTTGAGCAGCCGGCTGTAGACCTGGTCACCGAGGCCGCCACCGATGGAGGGCTCGCCGGCCGCGGAGGGCATCAGATTCGTCACGTATCCACCTGCTCGTCTTACGACGGCGCGGGGCCGTCTCACGTGTTCTGCCGGGGCGTGGGACTCCACACAGCCCCTTGCCGGGGCGGCTTCGGGGACTCCCCTGCCCTCGTATTCATGGACCCTAACGCGCAGGCAGTCGGGTGCCATCCCGCTTCCGCGGGTGTTCGCTGTCAGCGCATGGGCCCTCGGCCGTGCGGGGTCCGGAGCCCGGGATGCCGTCGCGGGGCCGCGCCCGGACCCCGGGTCCATTGTCGCCGCAGGTGCCACGGCAGGCGCGTCGGCGGAGTGATCGGCACTCGCTCGCGCCCTGGGACGTCACAGCCGTCGGACGCGTTCGTCATCGGGCGGGCACAGACGGCGACGGGCCCCAGGGCGCTGTGCGTCCTGGGGCCCGTCCTACGGCTGTGGTGCCGTGGAGGCTGCTTACGCCTCCGGCTTCTCCTCGGCGGCGGCCTCGGCGGAGCCCTCGGCCGTCTCGGCCTCGGTCTCGTCCTCGTCGTCCAGGTCGACGATCTCGCCGTTGGTGTCCTTCACCGTGGCGGCCTCGACGACGACTGCCAGCGCCTTGCCGCGGGCGACCTCGCCGACCAGCATCGGGACCTGGCCGCCCTCGACGACCGCCTGGGCGAACTGGTCGGGGGACATGCCGGAGGAGGCGGCGCGGCGCATGAGGTGCTCGGTGAGCTCCTCCTGGCTGACGTTCAGCTTCTCCTTGTTGACCAGCTCGTCGAGCACGAACTGGGTCTTGATGCCCTTGACCGCGGCTTCCTTGGTCTCCGCGTCGAACTCTTCCTCGGTCTTGCCCTGGATCTCCAGGTACTTGGCGAGGTCGAGGCCCATCTGGGCGAGCTGGTGGTGCTCGAGGTTGTGCTTGCGGGTGTTGACCTCGTCCTCGAGGAGCTTCTCGGGAACGGGGACCTCGACCAGCTCGAGCAGCTTGTCCAGGACACGCTCCTGGGCCTGCGTCGCCTGGTCGAACTGCTTCATGTTCATGAGGCGCTTGCGGCTGTCCGCCTTCAGCTCCTCCAGCGTGTCGAACTCCGAGGCGAGCTGCGCGAACTCGTCATCCAGCTCCGGCAGTTCACGGGAGGCGACCTGCGTGACCTTGACGGTCACCTCGGCCTCCTTGCCCGCTGCCGAGCCGCCCTTGAGCTCGGAGGTGAAGGTGGCCTCCTCATTGGCGGACAGGCCCTTCACGGCGTCGTCGATACCGTCCAGCAGCTCACCGGAGCCGATGGTGTAGGAGACGTCGCTCGCGACGCCGTCCTCCAGGACCTCGCCGTCGACCTTGGCCTCCAGGTCGACGGTGATCACGTCGCCGTCCTCGGCGGCACGCTCGACCGGGGTCGACGAGGCGAAGCGCTCCCGGAGCTGCTCCACCGACTTCTCGATGTCCTCGTCCGTCACCTCGACGGCGTCGACCTCGACCTCGATGCCGGAGTAGTCCGGGATCTCGATGGCCGGGCGGATGTCGACCTCGGCGGTGAAGGACAGCAGCTCGTTGTCCTTCAGCTCCTTGATGTCGACCTCGGGCTGGCCGAGCGGGTTCAGCTCGGCCTCGTTGACCGCCTCGGTGTAGAACTTCGGGAGCGCGTCGTTGACGGCCTCCTCCAGTACGGCACCTCGGCCGAACCGCTGGTCGATGACCCGGGCCGGGATCTTGCCCTTGCGGAAGCCCTTGACCGTGACCTGCTGGTTGATCTTCTTGTACGCCGCGTCGAGGCTGTCCTTGAGCTCCTCGAAGGGCACCTCAACAGTGAGCCGAACCCGGGTCGGGTTCAGGGTCTCCACGGCGCTCTTCACGGTTCGGTCTCCTTGTGGCTGACTTCTTGGGGTGCTGCCGACCTGACCACCCGGGACGGGCGGGCATTCGGCGGATTCGCGGCCCCTGCCTGAGAGACGTAAGTGCAGACACACACACGGGCGCGCGTTTGCATAGTAACCGGAGGCGGTACACGCCCCAAAAGGTGATCTTGCGAGCCGGTGCCGAGAGGCGCCGGCGGGTGGTCGGGGTGGCGGGATTTGAACCCACGGCCTTCCGCTCCCAAAGCGGACGCGCTACCAAGCTGCGCCACACCCCGTCTGGTGCGACACGTAGGGTACATCGCCGGGCAGGCCACGTCGGCCGCTTTCCTTCCCCGGCCGGCGTGCGGATCAACACGTTGGCCTACGAGGCGGGCGACCCGCTACGATGCCTCCAGTGCCGCGGTCACTGACCTGCGGCGCAACCTGTTGCGGGCGTAGCTCAATGGTAGAGCCCTAGTCTTCCAAACTAGCTACGCGGGTTCGATTCCCGTCGCCCGCTCCATCCGCCGGAGGCTCGGCGAGGGACCACTTCCCTCGCCGAGCCTCCGGCGTTTCCGTACTGACGGACCGCGCCCGACCGGACACGCACCGAACCCCTCGTCGGTGAGGCGGGGGTGAACCTGTCGTCGACGTGCCGGTCGTCCGGGTCCGGGTCCGGGTGGCGAACGACGGACGGCGGGCGCGCGGACGCGGGGACGGACACGTCCGTGGCCTCCGACGCCCGTCCGGGCCCTCTCGACGACCCGGCCCGACAACGACGGGTCCACGACAAGATGACCTCGACCACACGGACTGCCCGCGCATCGACCTACGGGCACGGTCATGCCGATTCAGAATCTGATCGAGTTGACCGTATCCGCTATCGAATTCAGGAAGCGGTTGATGGACGGAGCCATGCCGGTCGAGGCGAGGAAGAAGCCGAAGAGGATCGCCACGATCGCCGGTCCGGCCTTGATCGATCCCCCTCGGATCATCACCACCAGGATGATCGCCAACAGCAGCACCACTGACAGCGAAATGGCCACAACTGATCACACCCTCGGTCGGTCCGCTCTCCCGGCCCGGGTGCGCCGTCCCCCGCGCACCCCCGCCAGAACCATCGTGCCACCAACGGGCCGTCTGTATGCGGCCAGTGACACATCGTCGGTCGACCATGTGGCGCGGTTGCCCTCCGGCGCGCGACTGCGCTGCGGTGAACCCGCTCTTGTCACCGGTATTTCGGAGTACCCGCCAATCTCGAATGAACGCGGATGGTTTCCATGCCCACACATCGCATTCACAGGGAATTCAAATTCCGTCACCCGCCGGGCATTTCATCAGAGTCGCCCGGAGATCGTGGGCGTTATGAGCCCATTCGTCACGATGAAAAGGGACACAACACCCCTGCATCGTCGGGCAGTCGACCGCTCTTCGTGTGCTCAAGAACACGTTCCGGCAATGTGGAACCTGGTGAATCCGAGGTATGCGCAGGTGATAAGCAGAGGGCGCATCAAGCGTTTTACGCGGCCCCACGGAGAGCGTTAGGGTTTCTCAGATGTTCCACGCCGCCTCGTCCTCCCCAAGAGCAACGGGCCCTTCGTCGGCGCCCCCGTCGCACGCGCCGAAGCCACCGGCGCGGCCACCAGCGGACGCGGAGCCGAGTCCGCGCGATCCACAGGCCGTCGAGCCTCCCGTCAAGCAGCGTGACGCCTTCTTCGACAACGCCAAGTACCTGGCGATCGTCCTGGTGGCCATGGGCCACTCCTGGGAACCGCTGACGGACGGCAGCCGCACCCTCCAAGCGGCGTACATGTTCGTCTACGCCTTCCACATGCCGGCCTTCATCCTCATCTCCGGCTATTTCTCGCGCAGTTTCGACATGCGTCCCCAGAAGCTGAAGCGCCTGCTCACCGGCGTCGTCGTGCCGTACATCGCGTTCGAGACCGCGTACACCCTCTTCGGGCGCGTGGTCGGTGGCCAGCACGATATGCCGATCAGCCTGCTCGACCCCTGGTACCTGACGTGGTTCCTGGTCGCGCTGTTCGTCTGGCGACTGACGACCCCGCTGTGGAAGCTGGTGCGCCATCCGATCCCGCTGTCGATCGTGATCGCCATGCTGGCGTCCATGTCGCCCGAGATCGGCGACGACCTCGACCTCCAGCGGGTGCTGCAGTTCCTGCCCTTCTTCGTCATGGGCCTGTCGATGAAGCCGGAACACTTCCAGGCGGTGCGCCGCCGGGGGGTCCGGATCCTGTCGGTGCCCGTGTTCGCCGGCGCGCTGGCCGTGGCGTGGTGGGCGGTGCCGCGGATGAACCCGACCTGGTTCTACCACCGTGACAGCGCCCAGGAGTTGTCGGCGCCCTGGTGGAGCGGTCCGGTGATGGTCCTCGCGCTGATGAGCTGCTCGCTGCTGCTCACGGCCTGTTTCTTCGCCTGGGTGCCCCGCCGGACGATGTGGTTCACCACGCTGGGCACGGGCACGCTGTACGGCTATCTGCTCCATGGTTTCTTCACCAAGGGAGCGGCGTACCAGGGCTGGCTCGACGCGGAGTGGCTCCACCGGCCGCTCGGCGCGGTGTTCGTCACCCTCCTCGCGGGCGCCCTCGTGACGGCTCTGTGTACGGCACCGGTGCGGCGCGTTTTCCGCTGTGTGGTGGAGCCCAGGATGGAGTGGGCGTTCAAGAAGGACGCGGCCCAGGTCGCTCGTGAGCGTGCGACGGCCTGAGCCGAGAGGTCGGGACCATCCGTGAGGAACGGAAGGGGGCGCTTTCATCGTGGTCGCCGCGCGATGAGAGTGCCCCCTGGCCCGAGGCGGACGGTACGAAACGCCGCCGAGTACACGCCGGCGCGGCCCTTGGGGCAGGCTCAGCGCGCGGCCTGGGCCGTCGCGTTCTCCCGGCAGATCAGCAGGAGCGCCCTGTCGTCGTTCACGTCCTTCGCCACCGCCTCGATGAGGTGCCAGGCCGCGCCGTGGAAGCCGCCGGTCACATAACGGTCGGCCTCGCCCGTGAGGCGGTCGATGCCCTCGACGATGTCGCGTTCGGCGGTCTCCACGAGGCCGTCCGTGAACAGCATCAGGACGTCTCCGGGGCGCAGCGAGCCCTTCACGGGGTCGAACTGGGCGCCGTCGTAGACACCAAGGAGCGGCCCCTCCGCCGCCTTCTCCTCCCAGCGGCCGCTGCCCGCGCAGAGCTGGAGGCCCGGCGGGTGTCCGGCCGAATAGAGTTCGTAGTCGCCCGAGTCCAGGTCCAGGACCAGGTGGATGGAGGTCGCGAAACCCTCGTCCCAGTCCTGGCGGAGCAGATAGCCGTTCGCCGCGGGAAGGAACGCGTGCGGTGGGAGCGATCCCAGCAGGCCGCCGAACGCCCCGGACAGCAGGAGGGCACGCGAGCCCGCGTCCATGCCCTTGCCCGAGACGTCCGTCAGGACGACCTCCAGGGTGCGGCCCCCGTTCGTCCGGGCCGCCACCACGAAGTCACCCGAGAACGACTGCCCTCCGGCCGGCCTGAGCGCCATCTCCCGGTGCCAGCCCAGCGGCAGCCTCGGCAACTTGCTCTGGACGCGGATACGTTCGCGCAGGTCGAAGAGCATGGTGCCGCCGCGCCGCCACGGCACCCCGACCCGGCTGCGGAACTGCGCGATCAGCAGCCCGAAGAGCCCGCAGGCCGCGACCACGAGCACGATGCCGGGGGTGACCCGCGAGGGCCCCTCGGTGTACGGCCCGAGCCGCACCGACTCGACGATCAGCGCGGTGGCGGCGGCGGCGTACAGACCGAGCAGGCTGGAGGGCCGCAGCAGCAGGCCGCCCGCCACGATCGGCAGGACCAGCACGGCCGGTGAGCACCACACGGGATCGGCCAGGGTCGTCGCCGCGATCAGCGGAACCGCCAGCAGCAGACCGGCCAGCGCGATCCAGTCCGAGCCGTCCCCGCGGAAGTAGTCCACGGCGGATCTGCGCACGCCGATGCGGGCCCGGTGCCACTGCTTCTTCAACCGGGCCGGGAACGTCTCGGCTTCCGCGCGCCGCGCTCGTCCTGCTGCCATCGTTCGGGACCCTATCCATCCGTCCTGCCGCTTGGCACGGGAGGTCCCACTTGTCCCTCCTCCGAGCGCTGAACTTCACACGAATCCGCCCCCCGCGGCAGGGGAGAAAACCCCTCGCTCGCCCCGCATTGCCCTGATAGGCATGGGCCATGACGACTGAAGTACGACTGCTACGACAGGACGAGTGGAACTCCTGGTACGAGAACTTCGTCCGGGCCTTCGGCGATTGGGATGAATCACCCGAAGAACGTCAATTCTGGAGAGATTTCACAGAGTTCGGTCGTTTCCTGGGCGCATGGGATGAAGAGGAGTGTATCGGCACAGCGGGTGCGTTCAGTTTGCGTCTCACCGTTCCCGGCGGCGCCTCGGTCCCCGCGGCGGGCGTCACCGCGGTGAGCGTCGCGGCCACGCATCGTCGGCGCGGAGTGCTGACGTCGATGATGCGCCGGCTGCTCGACGACGTCCGTTCCTGGGGGGAGCCGCTCGCGATACTGGGCGCGTCCGAGCCCGAGATCTACGGCCGGTTCGGGTACGGCATCGGCACGCTCCGTCTGCACGCCGAGATCGAAAGCCGCCGGGTCCGGCTGTCGGTGCCGCCCGGCACGGACGAGGTGCGCCTGCGGTACGCCGCTCCGGCCGACGCCCTCGACGCGTGCGAAGAGGTGTACGCGCGGCTGGTGCCGGGGCGGCCTGGCATGTTGGCGCGGCAACCGGGCTGGGAGCGGATGGAACTGCTCGACCCGGAGCGCGCGCGGGGCGGGGCGTCGCCACTGCAGTGCGTTCTCGCCGAGCGGGACGGCGAGACCGTGGGCTACACGCGCTTCCGTGTCAAGCCGGAGTGGGACCCCCAGTCCAGCAGCCCCAAGGGCACAGTGATCGTGCAGCAGGTGGAGGGCCTCGACCCGGCGGCACGCGCGGCGCTGTGGCGGTTCCTCTTCGACATCGACCTGACCTCGCAGGTCGTCGCGCGTCATCGGCCGCTGGACGACGCGTGGCAGTACCAGGTGTCGGACATCCGCCGCTGCGGCCTTCGGACGAAGGACGATCTCTTCGTACGGCTGGTGGACGTGGGCGCGGCGCTTCAGGCGCGGACGTACCAGACGCCGGTGGACGTGGTGTTCGAGGTCGAGGACGCGTTCTGCCCCTGGAACGAGGGGCGTTGGCGGCTGACGGGGGACGCGAAGGGCGCCTCCTGCACCCGTACCACGGATGCGGCGGATCTCGCTTTGAACGTACGGGAGTTGGGTTCGGCGTATCTGGGCGGGATCCCGCTCACGGCGCTGGCGGCGGCCGGACAGGTGCGGGAGCTGCGGCAGGGGGCGCTGGCGGAGGCATCCCTGGCGTTCGGCTCGGCGGTGGCGCCGTGGACGCCGCACGGGTTCTAGACCGTTCCAGACCGGCTCCGGGCGGACCATAGGGCCTGTCCCTAGGTCCGCTGACAGTCCGGGCACCAGAACAGATTGCGGGCGGCGAGATCGGCGGTGCGGATCTCGCCGCCACAGATGTGGCAGGGCAGGGTCGCCCTCCGGTACACGTACACCTCGCCGCCGTGGTCGTCGACGCGCGGCGGGCGGCCCATGGCTTCGGGGGTGTGCTCGGGGCGGACCGTGTCGATGCGGTTGTTCCGGACGCCCTCGCGCATGAGGTCGACGAGGTCGGCCCAGATCGCGTCCCATTCGGTCGGGGTGATGTCCCGGCCGGGGCGGTAGGGGTCGATGCCGTGCCGGAAGAGGACCTCCGCGCGGTAGACGTTGCCGACGCCGGCGATGACCTTCTGGTCCATGAGCAGGGCGGCGATGGTGGTGCGGCTGCGGCGGACCCGGCGGTACGCGGCGGTCGGGTCGGCGTCGGCGCGGAGCGGGTCAGGGCCGAGGCGGCCGTGGACGGCGGACTTCTCGTCGTCGGTGATCAGGGCGCAGGTGGTGGGGCCCCGGAGGTCGACGTACGAGGTGGGGTTCGCGAGCCGGAGCCGGACCGTGTCGGTGGGCGGGGGTGCCGGGGCGTCGCCGAAGGTGACCTTGCCGAAGAGACCGAGATGGATGTGCACCCACTCACCGCCGCGGAAGCCGAGGAAGAGGTGCTTGCCGTGGGCGTCGGCGGTGTGCAGTTCGGCTCCGTCGAGGAGGGCGGCGGCGTCGGCGAACTTGCCCTGGGGGCTGCGGACGGCGACGGCGGCGCCGGCGAACCGTGCGGAGTAGTCCTCGGCCAGCCGATGAATGGTGTGCCCCTCTGGCACGGTTGCCCTACCTCCGGGTGAACGTCACGGGGCCGGAGCTCCGTCTGGAACCCCGGCCGTCCGAAAGGTGTCCTCAGCCCTGCGGGTGGTGGGGAGGGATCGGGGGGAGCTCGCCCGTCGTCTCGTACGACGCCAGCATGTCAATGCGCCGCGCGTGTCGCTCGTCACCCGAGAACGGTGTGTTCAGGAACGTCTCGACGAACTTCGTCGCCTCGTCCTGCGTGTGCATCCGCGCACCCACGGCGACGACGTTCGCGTTGTTGTGTTCGCGGCCCAGCGACGCGGTCTGCTCGCTCCAGGCGAGGGCCGCACGTACGCCCTTGACCTTGTTCGCGGCGATCTGCTCCCCGTTGCCGGAGCCGCCGATCACGATGCCGAGGGAGTCGGGGTCCGCCGCCGTGCGCTCCGCGGCGCGAAGGCAGAACGGCGGGTAGTCGTCCTGGGCGTCGTAGATGTGGGGCCCGCAGTCGACGGGCTCGTGGCCGGCTGCCTTGAGCCACTCCACGAGGTGGTTCTTCAGTTCGAAACCGGCATGGTCTGAGCCGAGGTACACGCGCATGATCCGAGTGTGACACGCCACGTGCGGGGCGGCCTCGCCGGGTGTCGCACAGGATAAATGTGACGAGCACTACAGATTCTCCAGGAAATGTGAAGTAACTATCAGGAATCAAAGGTTCCCGAATTCACCGACCTCGGATTCACTGGACCAACTGCACACCGCTCGTCCGGGCTCGGCGCTTCGCACTCCGCTCGTACGGGCCCTGTATTCCGCTCGTGGAGCTCGTAGAGACCGAGTAGTGCCTCTGTGCACGGGGTGTCCCCCACATCCCCGTATCCCCCACGCCCGGCGCAAAGGAAATACCGCTTATGACCTCGCTGCCGACCCCCAAGGCCGGAAACGACCCCGGCCGCCCCGGAGAACCCGGTGGCGGCCTCCAGGCCGGACTGAAGAACCGTCACCTTTCGATGATCGCCATCGGTGGTGTCATCGGTGCCGGTCTGTTCGTCGGTTCCAGCACCGGCATCGCCACCGCCGGTCCCGGCATCCTTCTCTCCTATGCCCTGGTCGGCACGCTCGTGGTGCTGGTGATGCGCATGCTGGGCGAGATGTCGGTGGCGAACCCCACCTCCGGCTCCTTCTCCGCGCACGCGGACCGTGCGCTCGGGCGCTGGGCCGGTTTCTCGATCGGCTGGCTCTACTGGTTCTTCTGGGTGGTCGTGCTCGCCGTGGAGGCCACCGCGGGCGCCAAGATCCTCGAAGGGTGGATACCGGCGGTACCCCAGTGGGGCTGGGCTCTCATCGTCATGGTCGTACTGACCGCGACCAACCTGTTCTCGGTCGGCTCCTACGGCGAGTTCGAGTTCTGGTTCGCCGGGATCAAGGTCGTGGCGATCGGCGCCTTCGTCGTCGTCGGCGCCCTCGCCGTCTTCGGGGTGCTGCCCGGCGTCCACAGCGACAAGGCGGGCCTGAGCAACCTCACCGCCCACGGCGGCTTCCTGCCCCACGGGGCCGGTGCCATCCTCACCGGCGTGCTGCTGGTGGTCTTCTCCTTCATGGGCAGTGAGATCCCCACGTTGGCGGCGGGCGAGGCAGAGGACCCTCAGCGGGCCGTCACCAAGGCCACCAACAGCATCATCTGGCGTGTCGCCGTCTTCTATCTGGGCTCGATCTTCGTGGTCGTCTGCCTGATCCCGTGGAACGACCCCTCGATCGAGAAGAAGGGCTCGTACGTCGCCGCCCTGGACTCCCTCGGCATCGCGCACGCCGGTCAGATCATGAACTTCATCGTGCTGGCGTCGGTGCTGTCCTGCCTCAACTCCGGGCTCTACACGGCCTCCCGCATGGCCTTCTCCCTCGGTCAGCGGGGCGATGCGCCGAAGTCCTTCGCGCGGACGACCCGTCGTGGTGTGCCGATGGCGGCCATCATCGTCTCCGTCCTCTTCGGCTTCCTGGCCGTCTTCTTCAACTACAAGTTCCCGGACTCGGTCTTCCTCTTCCTGGTCAACTCCAGCGGTGCGGTCGCCCTCTTCGTCTGGCTGGTGATCTGCTTCTCGCAGCTTCGGATGCGGAAGATCATCCAGCGCGAGGCGCCCGAGAAGCTGGGCGTGAGGATGTGGCTGTACCCCTACCTGACGTGGGCCACGGCCGGGCTGATCCTGTCCGTCCTCGGCTACATGCTGACCGACACGGAACACAACGGACGCACGACCGTGTCGCTGTCGCTGCTCGTCGCCGCGGTGGTGGTGGCAATCGCCCTGGTGAAGCAGAAGCTGGGCCGCGACCGGACCGCAGGGGCGGTCACGGACGGGGAAGCGGACGGGGACGTGGACAAGGAGCCGGTGAAGGCGGGCGCCTGACCGGCACACGAACCCAACATGCGGAAGGGCCCCGCGGCGTCGTCGTACGCCGCGGGGCCCTCCCCCTTTTCGTCACTTCCTGACGAGCCTCCATGCGGTGGGCAGCAGGCCCATCGCCAGGGCGGCCTTCAGAGCGTCGCCGATCAGGAACGGGGTGAGGCCGGCCGCGATCGCCGCCGTGAGGGACATGCCGGTGACGACGGCCAGGTACGGGACGCCGACCGCGTAGATGATCGCCTCACCGAGCAGCATGGCACCGGCCGTGCGCAGCATCGAGCGGTCGGCGCCGCGGCGGGCCAGGGCGCCCACGGCGGCCGAGGCGAGCAGCATGCCGAGGACGTAACCGAAGGAGGCACCGCCGACGCCGGACGCGCCACCGGCGAACCACGGCACGCCCGCCATACCGGCGAGCGCGTACAGGGCGAGCGCCAGGACGCCTCGGCGGGCGCCGAGGGCCGTGCCCACGAGCAGCGCCGCGAAGGTCTGCCCGGTCACCGGCACCGGGGAGCCGGGGACGGGCAGCGAGATCTGCGCGGCGAGTCCGGTCAGCACGGCGCCGCCGGAGACGAGGACGGCGTCGAGGACGCGGGATGCGGGCAGCAGATCGGCGAGGACCTCGCCGGGGCGGGCGGTGGCGGTAGCGGTGCTCATAAGGACTCACTCCGGCGGTGGGGACGGCTCAGGACACGGTGACGCTATCCCAGGCCACACGAGCCGATCACCATCAGCGCTCGACAAAGGGTGGAACGACGGCTTGGTGGACTCCACACAAAAGACAGGAGCTACACCTGAGGTGACGTGATGCTGGTCACTGAGGTGAGGCCCTGCGCAGACGCCGACACGACAGGAGGGGACTGTAGGATTTGCACAATTGAACTGCCCCGTCATCGGCGTCGCACCACCCTCAGCCCGCGCGTGAGAGCGCTCTCGCTGTCCCTCCGCGCGTGTCCGCATAGTGGGCAGCCTCTCCCCCGTAACGAACAGGGCCCCGAGACTGTGCGGGTCCATATCACGAACGGAACGGGTCGCAGCCATGCCAAGCAGCACCACCGTCCAGACGCCGCCCACAGCGGATGCCTCCCTCTCGCACGGACTCAAACAGCGCCATCTGTCGATGATCGCCCTCGGCGGGGTGATCGGTGCCGGCCTGTTCGTCGGCTCGGGCGCCGGTATCGCGGCCGCCGGTCCGTCGATCGTGATCGCGTACACCGTCTCCGGCCTGCTCGTCATGCTGGTGATGCGGATGCTCGGCGAGATGTCGGCCGCCTACCCGTCGTCGGGCTCCTTCTCGGCGCACGCCGAGCGGGCGTTCGGCCCGTGGGCGGGCTTCACCGCGGGCTGGTCGTTCTGGGTCGTGCTCTGCACGGCCGTGGGCCTGGAGGGCATAGGCGCCGCGAAGATCGTCACCGGCTGGGTGCCGGGCACGCCCGAGTGGGCGTGGGTGGCGCTGTTCATGGTGGTCTTCTGCGGCGCGAACCTCGCCGCCGTGAAGAACTTCGGCGAGTTCGAGTTCTGGTTCGCGACGCTGAAGGTCGGCGCGATCGCGCTCTTCCTGATCCTCGGTGTGCTGGCGATCGCCGGCGTGCTGCCCGGCACGGACGCCCCGGGCACCTCCAACCTCGGTGACTTCATGCCCCATGGCGGCCAGGGCCTGGTGATCGGCCTGCTCGCGTCGCTCTTCGCGTACGGCGGCCTGGAGACGGTCACCATCGCCGCGGCCGAGTCCGAGAACCCGGTGAAGGGCGTGGCGAGCGCGGTCCGTACCGCGATGTGGCGCATCGCGATCTTCTACATCGGCTCGATGGCGGTCATCGTCACGCTCGTCCCCTGGAACAACGCGGAGGTCGTCGAGAAGGGCCCGTACGTGGCCACCCTCGACCACCTGGGCATCCCGGGCTCCGGCCAGCTGATGAACGTGGTGGTGCTGGTCGCGCTGCTGTCCGCGATGAACGCCAACATCTACGGCGCCTCACGCATCGCGTACTCGCTGGTGGAGCGCGGCCAGGGCCCCAAGGCACTGGGCAAGGTCTCCGGCGGCGTCCCGCGGACCGCCGTCCTCGCGTCGTCCGTCTTCGGATTCGTGTGCGTCGTCCTGAGCTACTGGCGGCCGCACGACGTCTTCCAGTGGCTGCTGAACATGATCGGCGCGGTGATCCTGGTCGTCTGGTTCTTCATCGCGGTCTCCCAGCTACGCCTGCGCGGTCGGCTGGAGCAGGAGGCACCTGAGAAGCTGGTCGTCCGTATGTGGGCGTTCCCGGTGCTGACCTGGGTCGCGCTCGCGGCCATGGCGGCGATCACCGTGCTGATGTGGCGGCAGCCGGACACCCGTGTGCAGCTTTACTCGACCGGCGGCATGACGCTGTTCCTGGCCGCCGTCGGCTACGCCTGGCAGCGGGCACGCGCCCGGAGCTGACACGCGCACACCGGGCTGCCGGCCCCGCAAACGGACCGGCAGCCCATGCGCCCTACAGATTGCTGAAGTCCGGCCCCGTCGTGCGCGTGCGCTTGAGCTCGAAGAAGCCCGGGACCGAGGCGACAGCCAGGGTGCCGTCCCACAGCCTCGCGGCCTCCTCGCCCTTGGGGGCCGGAGTCACCACCGGGCCGAAGAACGCGATCTCCTCGCCGTCGGCACCCGGGACCGCGATCACCGGCGTGCCCACCTCCTGGCCGACCTTGTCGATGCCCTCCTGGTGGGAGGCGCGCAGCTCGGCGTCGAACTCGAAGTTCTCCTCCTGGTCCGCGTAGTCGATCAGTTCGGCCGGAAGGTCGACGTCCTTCAGCGCCGCCGCGATGACCTCGACGGTCGGCTCCTCGCCCTGGTTGTGGAAGCGGGTGCCGAGCGCGGTGTACAGCGGGCCGAGGACGTCCGCGCCGTGCTTCTGCCACGCCGCGGTGACCACGCGGACCGGCTTCCACGCCTTGGTGGCGAGCATCTCCCGGTAATCCTCGGGCAGCTCGTCCAGCTTGTCCTCGTTGAGCACCGCGAGGCTCATGATGTGCCAGCGGACCTCGATGTCCCGGACCTTCTCCACTTCGAGGATCCAACGGGAGGTCATCCAGGCCCAGGGGCACAGCGGGTCGAACCAGAAGTCGACGGGGGTTCTGCCGGAAGCGGTCTCGGACATGGTTCTCCTAGGAATACGGCTGTCCTCCGGGCAACGTCCAAGGTCGTCCCCGCCATTCCCCGGAGATCCTCATGAGTCCGCCCCGGTGCCGGGCGTCAGGGGCACATGGCAGGATCGGTCCTGTTCGCCCCACCCAGCCGACCAGAGGGAGTGCCGCCTGTGCCTGGTGAGAACCTGTCCCGTGACGAGGCCCAGGAGCGGGCCGCCCTGCTGTCCGTCGACGGGTACGACGTGTCGCTCGACCTGCGTTCGGCGGTGGGCGACGCCCCCGCCGACGAGCCGCACACGTTCCGCTCGGTCACCACGATCCGCTTCCGCTGCGCCGAGCCGGGCGCCACGAGCTTCGCCGACCTGATCGCCCCGAGCGTCACCGCGGTCTCGCTCAACGGCAAGGATCTCGACCCCGGTGAGGTCTTCGACGGCACGCGCGTCCGGCTGGAGGATCTGGCCGCCGAGAACGAGCTGGTCGTCGACGCCCAGTGCGCATACTCCCGCACGGGTGAGGGCATGCACCGCTTCGTCGACCCCGAGGACGGCGAGGTGTACCTGTACACGCAGTACGAGCCCGCCGACTCTCGTCGTGTCTTCGCGAACTTCGAGCAGCCGGACCTCAAGGCCCCCTTCCGCTTCGAGGTCCGCGCCCCCGAGGGCTGGACGGTGTGGAGCAACGGTGTCGGCGAACAGCACGACGCCGTGTGGCGGTTCGCGGAGACCAAGCCGATCTCCACGTACATCACCGCCGTCGTCGCCGGTCCGTACCACTACGTGACCGACACCTACTCCCGTACCTTCGACGACGGTACGACGCTTCAGATCCCGCTCGGCGCGATGTGCCGCAAGGGCCTGGCGAAGCACTTCGACGCGGACGACGTCTTCCTGGTCACCAAGCAGGGCCTGGACTTCTTCCACGACCACTTCGACTACCCGTACCCCTTCGGGAAGTACGACCAGGCGTTCGTGCCGGAATACAACCTCGGCGCGATGGAGAACCCGGGTCTGGTCACCTTCCGCGAGGAGTTCATCTTCCGCGGCAAGGTCACGCAGGCGTCGTACGAGCGCCGGGCCAACGTGATCCTGCACGAGATGGCGCACATGTGGTTCGGTGACCTGGTGACCATGGTGTGGTGGGACGACCTGTGGCTGAAGGAGTCCTTCGCGGACTTCATGGGCTCCTTCTCGATGGTGGAGGCGACCCGCTTCACCGACGGCTGGATCACCTTCGCCAACAACCGCAAGGCGTGGGCGTACCGGGCCGACCAGCTCCCCTCCACGCACCCCGTCACGGCGGACATCCGCGACCTGGAGGACGCGAAGCTCAACTTCGACGGCATCACCTACGCCAAGGGCGCTTCCGTACTCAAGCAGTTGGTGGCGTACGTGGGCCGGGAGGCCTTCCTGGAGGGCGCACGTCGCTACTTCAAGCGGAACGCGTACGGCAACACGCGCCTCGGCGACCTGCTGTCGGTCCTCGAGGAGACGAGCGGCCGGGACATGGCCGCCTGGGCACGGTCCTGGCTGCAGACGGCGGGCGTCAACTCGCTCACCCCGCAGGTGCTGCTGGGCGAGGACGGCCGGATCGCGGAGCTGTCGGTGCTTCAGGAGGCGGCCGAGTCGCACCCCGAACTGCGTCCGCACCGCGTCGCGGTGGGCCTGTACCGCAGCGAGGCGGGCACGCTCGTCCGGTACGCGCGGGCCGAGGTGGACGTCGACGGTCCGCGCACGGTGATCGGTGAACTCGCGGGTGCCGAGGCCCCGGAGCTGGTCCTGGTCAACGACGACGACCTCACGTACTGCAAGATCCGTTTCGACGACGCCTCGCTCGCGACCCTGAAGGGCCACCTCGGCGACCTCACCGACCCCCTCGCGCGGGCGCTGTGCTGGTCGGCGCTGTGGAACCTGACCCGGGACGCGCTGCTGCCGGCCCGGGACTTCATCGATCTGGTGCTGCGGTTCTCCGGCCGCGAGACCGACATCGGCGTGCTCCAGCAGCTGCACACCTGGGCGGACTCGGCGCTGACGTACTACGCGGCGCCCGCGTGGCGCGAGACCGGCGGACAGTTGCTCACTCAGGGCGCGCTGCGCGAGTTGCGGCAGGCGGAGCCGGGCAGCCAGCACCAGCTGACGTGGGCGCGGTTCTTCGCGGCGGTGGCGTCGTCCGAGGCGGATCTGCAGTTGCTGCGGGGCCTGCTGGAGGGCACGGCGAAGATCGACGGCCTGGACGTGGACCAGGAGATGCGCTGGGCGTTCCTGGCGCCGCTGGCCGCGCACGGCGCGGCGGACGAGTCGGTGCTCGCGGCGGAACTGGCCCGCGACGACACCGCCTCCGGCAAGCGTCACCAGGTCCGCTGCCTGGCCGCGCGCCCTTCGGCAGCGGTCAAGGCCCAGGCGTGGGCGGAGGTCGTCGAGTCGGACACCCTGTCGAACGCACTCGTCGAGGCGACCATCGCGGGCTTCGTACAGCCGTCGCAGCGGGAGCTGCTCGCGCCGTACACGGAGAAGTACTTCGCGGCGATCGAGCGGGTGTGGGCGCAGCAGTCCATCCAGATCGGGATGGACGTGGTGAAGGGCCTGTTCCCGTCGTTGCGGGACTCGGGCGAGACGCTGGACGCGACGGACGCGTGGCTCACCGCCCACGAGGATGCGCCGCCGGCGCTGCGCAGGCTGGTACTGGAGGCACGCGACGACCTGGCACGCACCCTCCGCGGGCAGAGGTGCGACGCGCAGGCGACTTCCTGAGCTGAGGCCGGGCGGGCGGACGGTGGTTGAGGGATCTGCGGAATGACGGTTACGAAATACGAGTATCCGAACCCGTAACCCGTTTCTCCGTCCGTCCGGACCAGCCTCTTTCGGCAGTCGAACGCGCGTACTTTAGCGCCGTCTTGTCCGTATTTGTCGACAGACGTGTAACAGTGGTTAGAGGTCGGGCCGGAGGCGGGAACCTCGGGGGCATGAACCACAACACCCCGCTCTCCCCCCGCCCCCTCCACCATCTGGCCGCAGTGCAGCGCCGGGTGCTGACCGCCGCTCAGCTTCGCGCGCACGGCGTCTCGGCCGCCGAGACGAACGAGCGGTGCCGCCCCGGCGGCTCCTGGCAGCAGTTTCTGCCGGACGTGTACCTGCTCCACTTGGGGCCGCCGACCTCCGAGGAGCGTCTGCACGCGGTACTGCTGTACGCGGCACGCGCGTCGCGCGACGACCCGGCACCCGCGGTCCCCCCGCAACCGGGCGCGGGCGGACCGCACGCCCCGCTGCGCTACCCGGACGCGGTGATCACGGGGTTGGCCGCGCTGACGCTGCACGGCTTCGCCTCGACGCCCCCGCTGACATCGCTGGACAGGCTCGACGTCCTGGTCCCGCAAACCCGTCGGCTACGCAGCACCGGCTGCGCGCGGGTGATCCGTACGCCGTCACTGCCCGCCCCGAGGCAGGTGACCGGCCTTCCGGTCGCCCCTGTTCCGCGTGCCCTGGCCGACGTGGTGGCCGAACTGACGGACGTGGACGCGGTTCACCGTTTGCTGGCCGAGGCGGTACGCGGTGACCACTGCGATCTGACCGCGGTGGTAAGGGAGTTGGACAAGGCTGGACTACTGAGCCGCCCGCACATGCTGGACGCGGTGGACCCGCTCGTCGCCGAGAGCCGGGCGATCGCGGAGAACCGTCTGTACCGGCTGGTGCGCGAGTACGGCCTCCCCGAGCCGATCTGGAACGTGGGCCTGAGCCTTCCCGGCGGCCCTCACCTCGGCGGCCTGGACGCCTACTGGCCCGAGCAGGCGGTGGCACTGGAACTCGACACCCGTGCCCGGCACCACGTCCTGGGCGAGGGCGACCACGCGCTGTGGTCGGAGTACGCCCGCAAGCGCGAACACCTGGAACGGCTCGGCATCACGGTCGTGCACCTCATGCCGGAGAAACTCCGCGACGCGATGGAACAGCAGGCGTCGGTGGTGCGTACGGCGTTGATCGCATCGACGGGCCGGGAGCCGGCCGCGCGTGTAGTGGTGCTGCCGCGTTGACGAAAAGGAAAACGAGGGGCCGCCGGACCGACGGCGGCCCCTCGTAGGCGGCTGCCCTCGACTGCGCACGGACGGAGGGACGCCAGGCGGCCACCGACCGCGCGCGGAACCAGGCGCTCACAGGATTGCCCCAGGCCGCCCCAGTACGTCTGCGATGACGCATGGCGGGATTACGCCATGCATCCATCCCGCCTCGGTCAACTCTCCACAAATATCGGTCGGTCGGGTAAAGCTGAGCGATCACCCGGACCCGTGATCCGGACGACCGTGGCCAGGAGCGATTCGTCTCCGGGCTCCGGTCGTATCACCTTCGTTCCTTTACCTCCAAGGGATGCTGATGACGACCGACTCCCACCGCGCCCCGATATCGGGCGCGAGACGCGTGGCCCGCACAGCCGCGGCCGCCGGCCTCGTGGCCGCGCTCTCCGCGGCCGGGCCGATACCGCTGGCCTACGCCGCGAGCCAGCACTCCGCCGACTCCGGCCCGGCCGTCAAGTCCGCGCACGGCAAGCTCGGTGCGCACGACTCCGAGCTGCTGGCCAAGGCCAAGGCCCACGGCGACAAGAACGTCACGATGATGATCGCGACCGCGCCCGGCCAGACCGGGCAGGTCGTCCAGGAGCTGGACGCCGTCAAGGGCGGCTCCGTCGGCCGCACCTACGACAAGCTCGGCTACGTCCGCGCCACCGTGCCGACCGGCAAGGCCGACTCGGTCATCGACGCCGCCTCGAAGCTGTCCTCCGTGCACGCCATCGACCTGCGGCAGGACATCCCGCTCGACGACCCGTCACCTGACGCGGACACCGCGAAGGGCGCCTCTGCCAAGGGCACGGCCACCTACCCCGCCCCGGGCAAGGACACCCCGGCCGAGAACCCGTACAACCCGTCGTTCGAGACGGGCGCCGTCGACTTCGTCGCGAAGAACCCGAAGGCGGACGGCCGTGGCGTCACCATCGGCATCCTCGACTCCGGTGTGGACCTCGGCCACCCGGCCCTGCAGAAGACCAGCACCGGCGAGCGGAAGATCGTCGACTGGGTGACCGCGACCGACCCGATCGTGGACGGCGACGGCACCTGGCGGCAGATGACCACCGGCGTCACAGGCCCCGAGTTCACCGCGGGCGGCACGACCTGGAAAGCGCCGGCGGGCGACTTCCTGTTCAACACCTTCAGCGAGTCCGCGACCAAGGGCGGCGACGCCAACGGCGACCTGGACCGCGACGGCAGGACCACCAGCGTGTGGGGTGTCCTCTACGACCCGGCGGACGGCACCGTCCGCGTCGACCTGAACAACAACGGCGACTTCACGGACGACGTCCCGATGAAGCCGTACAAGGACGGCCACCAGGTCGGCTACTTCGGCGAGGACAAGACCGACCCTAAGACGGGCGCCGCCCTGCGCGTGCCGTTCGTCGTGGAGATCCGCAAGAACGTGCCGATGGACCCCAAGGGCGGGTCCTGGGTCGGCAAGAAGGCCGACTTCGTCAACATCGGCGTCATCGAGTCCGAGCACGGCACCCACGTCGCGGGTATCACCGCGGCGAACAGCCTGTTCGGCGGGAAGATGAACGGCGCCGCCCCGGGCGCGAAGCTCGTCTCCTCCCGGGCCTGCAACTGGAACGGCGGCTGCACCAACATCGCGCTCACCGAGGGCATGATCGACCTCGTCGTCAACCGCGGCGTCGACATCGTCAACATGTCCATCGGAGGCCTGCCGGCGCTCAACGACGGCAACAACGCCCGCGCGGAGCTGTACACGCGCCTCATCGACACTTACGGCGTGCAGCTCGTCATCTCGGCGGGCAACAGCGGCCCCGGCCTCAACACCATCGGTGACCCCGGCCTCGCCGACAAGGTCATCTCGGTCGGCGCGGCCATCTCCAAGGAGACCTGGGCGGCCAACTACGGCTCCGCCGTGACGAAGTCGTACGCCATGATGCCGTTCTCCTCGCGCGGCCCGCGTGAGGACGGCGGCTTCGCGCCGATCATCTCGGCGCCCGGCGCGGCCATCAACACCACGCAGACCTGGCTGCCCGGCGGCCCGGTCGCCGAGGCCGGTTACCAGCTCCCGGCCGGCTACTCGATGCTCCAGGGCACCTCGATGGCGTCCCCGCAGGCGGCCGGCGCGTCCGCGCTGCTGCTGTCGGCGGCGAAGCAGCGGCACATCGACCTCACCCCGGCGAACCTGCGCACCGCCCTGACCTCGACCGCGCGCCACATCAAGGGCGAGCAGCCGAGCAGTGAGGGCGCGGGCCTGATCGACATCGTGAAGGCCTGGAAGTCGATCGAGAAGGGTGCCTCGGCGCACCAGTACGCGGTCAAGGCCCCGGTCACCACCTCGCTGTCCTGGGCGCTGAAGACGCCCGGCTTCGGCACCGGTCTGTACGACCGTGAGGGCGGTCTGAAGAAGGGCCAGACGAAGACCTACGACGTCCAGGTCACCCGCACCACAGGTCCGGCGGGTCCGGTCCAGCACCACCTGAGCCTGAAGAACGACGACGGCACCTTCAAGATCCTCGGCTCGCCCGATGTCTCGATGCCGCTGAACAAGCCGGTGACGGTCAAGATCGAAGCGCGTCCCGGCGCCATCGGTGTGCACAGCGCGATCCTCGAGGTCGACGACCGAGGCACCGAGGGCGTGGACCGGCAGATCATGCTGACCGTCGTGGTCTCCACGGACATCGCGAAGCCGTCGTCGACCTACTCGGTTTCGGGTGTCGCGCAGCGCAACAGCCCCCAGTCGTACTTCGTGACGGTCCCGGAGGGTGCGAAGACCCTCGAGGTCTCGATGAGCGGGCTCAAGGACAAGAGCCAGACCCGCTTCATTTCGATCCACCCCTACGGCGTCCCGTCGGACCCGACGTCGACCCCGCTGTGCTACCCGAACTACGAGAACCCGGCCAACACCTGCCGTCCGGACGTGCGTTCGTACGCCAGCCCGATGCCGGGAGTCTGGGAGATCGAGGTCGAGGCGCGTCGTACCTCGCCGCTGCTCGACAACCCGTTCACGCTGAAGGCGGCGGTGTACGGGCTGGACTTCAGCCCCGCGGTGCAGACGGTCCCGGAGGTGAAGGCCGGTACGCCGGCCCCCGTGTCCTGGACGCTGACGAACAAGTTCGCCGGCCTGGACGCCAAGCTGAAGGGCGGCTCGCTGGGCTCCTCGAAGTCGGAGCGCCCGACCATCGCCGACGGTGACACCCAGACCAAGACGGTCGTCGTGCCCGCCGGGGCCGAGCGCCTGGACGTCGCCATCGGCAATGTCTCGGACGCGGGAGCCGACCTGGACCTGTACGTGTACAACGCCGCCGGTCAGCGGGTCGCCTACTCGGCCAAGGGCGGCTCGGAGGAGTCCGTCTCCATCGCCAAGCCCGCCGCGGGCACGTACACCATCGAGATCGACGCCTACTCGGTGCCGGCCGGCACCACGGACTACGACTACCGGGACGTGTACTACTCGGCGACGCTCGGTTCGGTCAAGGTCGACGAGGCGAAGGTGTACCCGCTCACCCCGAACGGCACGGCGCAGATCTCCGCCGATGTCGTCGCGAACGAACCGGCCCCCGCGGGCCGCGAGTTCTTCGGTGAGGTCCAGGTGCTGAACACCCAGGGCACCGTCGCGGGCCTCGGCAGTGTGAAGATCGGCCAGGTCATCCCGTAGCGGAGCCGGCACAACGGTGGGGCGGGCGTCCGTACGGCGGGCGCCCGCCCTTTCGCATGGGCTCGCACCTGGCCGTGGCCGACCGCAGCCGGCCCTGGAGAGTCCGGGCGCGTCCGCCCGCGAAGGCCTCCTCTCGACACTCGACGGAGACATCCGTCACACCGCCGTGTGCGCCGGGAGGCGCCGGGCAGGTACGCGGCGGCGCAGCCTGCGGCACAGGATGTCCGGCGGCCGAATCTGCGCAGCTCACAGGGGTGGAAACCGGGCCTCCGCAACCGGCGGCCGGATGGGGAACGTCCCATCCCTTGGGCACAGCGTGCACAAAATTGGACAGGTGGGCCGGGGTCGGCCGCATGATGGAGAAGCCTCGGCCGAAAAACAGGTACGGGCAGTACACGTAGAGGGAGTCGCCGTGAGGGTCGGAATCGTCGGAGCCACCGGTCAGGTCGGCACGGTCATGCGCAGGATCCTCACGGAGCGGAACTTCCCGGTCACTGAGCTGCGCCTGTTCGCGTCCGCCCGTTCGGCGGGGACGGTCCTCGACGGCGTGACGGTGGAGGACGCGGCGACGGCCGACTACACGGGCCTGGACATCGTGCTGTTCTCGGCGGGCGGCGCGACCTCGAAGGCGCTGGCCGAGAAGGTCGCCTCGCAGGGCGCCGTGGTGATCGACAACTCCTCCGCCTGGCGCCGGGACCCGGACGTACCGCTGGTCGTCTCCGAGGTGAACCCGCACGCGATCGTGAACCGGCCGAAGGGCATCATCGCCAACCCGAACTGCACGACGATGGCCGCGATGCCGGTGCTGAAGCCGTTGCACGAGGAGGCGGGCCTTCAGGCGCTGGTGGTCGCCACCTACCAGGCGGTGTCCGGCTCGGGCCTCGCGGGCGTGGCGGAACTGCACGGCCAGGCCCAGAAGGTGATCGCCGACGCCGACAAGCTGACCCACGACGGCGAGGCGGTCGACTTCCCGGATCCGGCGGTCTACCAGCGGCCGATCGCCTTCAACGTCGTCCCCCTCGCGGGCAACCTCGTCGACGACGGCCTGCACGAGACCGACGAGGAGCAGAAGCTCCGCAACGAGTCCCGCAAGATCCTGGAGATCCCCGGACTGAAGGTGTCCGGCACCTGTGTCCGCGTCCCGGTCTTCTCCGGCCACTCCCTCCAGGTCAACGCCCGTTTCGCGCGTCCGCTTTCGGTGGAGCGCGCCACGGAGCTGCTGGCCGGCGCCCCGGGCGTGACTCTCTCCGAGATCCCGACCCCGCTCCAGGCGGCCGGCCAGGACGCGTCCTTCGTGGGCCGCATCCGCACGGACGAGACGGTGGAGAACGGCCTCGCGCTGTTCGTCTCCAACGACAACCTGCGCAAGGGCGCGGCCCTGAACGCGGTGCAGATCGCGGAGCTGGTGGCGGCGGAGCTGAGCGAGTAGGCACCTCCTCATCCGGAAGGGCGCGCACCCGTAACGGTGCGCGCCCTTCGGCGTTTTCGGCCCCTCCTCAGTCCCTGCGGACCTCGTACAGGAAGCACCCGTACTCCACGGCCCGGACGTGAACGAGCGCCACGGCCGGATCGGCGAACGCCTCCGTGAAGGCTTCCTCGAAGGCCTCGTCGATGCCCTCCTCGACCAGACGGCCGCCGAGGATGTGACCGTCCCGGGAGTAGCGGCGGACCGTGCGGTGGGCGCCCGGGAACGGGTAACCGAGCAGGTCGGGGCCCTCGCACTCGTCGGCGTGCAGGAAGACCGGCCCCTGTTCGTCGTACGCGCCCGGAGCGGCGCCGCTCTGTGCCGCCCAGCGCCGCAGGGGCGCGTAGGAGACCAGGGCGATCCGCTCGCCGGGCGCACTCCGGCGCAGGCAGCAGCGCAGGGGCGCACCGCCCTCGTCGTCCGTGAAGGGTGTCATGGGGCGGCCCGCGTCGTCGGTGGTGCGCAGTTCCTTCAGGACCGCCGGTTCGATGGGTCGTGCAGAGTACGTCGTCATGACCCCAGCCTCTCGCCCGCCAGGGCTGGCCTCCGGCGGAATCCGGACGTCGCGTTACGGGAGCGGCCCGCTGCGTCGCCTCACCCGCGCGGTGCCGTGCCGGCGACTGGTGCCGCAGGCCCCGTTCATCGCCCAATGTGGTGACGACGTGCAAGGATGGCGCAACCCACACATACCGAGGAGATGACCGCGTGCCTGGCACAAACCTGACCCGCGAAGAGGCTCAGCAGCGGGCGAAGCTGCTCACCGTTGACTCGTACGAGATCGATCTCGACCTCTCCGGCGCGCAGGACGGTGGTACCTACCGGTCCGTGACCACGGTGCGCTTCGACGTGGCCGCCGGGGAAGGTACGGAGTCCTTCATCGACCTGGTGGCCCCGACCGTCCACGAGGTCACGCTCAACGGCGACCCGCTGGACCCCGCGGAGGTCTTCAAGGACTCGCGGATCGCGCTGCCCGGCCTCCTCGAGGGGCGCAACGTGCTCCGCGTGGTCGCCGACTGCGCGTACACCAACACCGGTGAGGGCCTGCACCGCTTCGTCGACCCGGTCGACCAGCAGGCGTACCTCTACACCCAGTTCGAGGTGCCGGACGCGCGACGGGTGTTCGCGTCGTTCGAGCAGCCGGACCTCAAGGCCACCTTCCAGTTCACCGTGAAGGCGCCCACCGGCTGGACCGTCGTCTCCAACTCGCCCACCCCCGAGCCCAAGGACGACGTCTGGGTCTTCGAGCCCACCCCGCGGATCTCGACGTACATCACGGCTCTGATCGTGGGCCCGTACCAGTCCGTGCACAGCGTGTACGAGAAGGACGGGCAGAGCGTCCCGCTCGGTATCTACTGCCGGCCCTCCCTCGCCGAGTTCCTCGACGCCGACGCCATCTTCGAGGTGACACGGCAGGGCTTCGACTGGTTCCAGGAGAAGTTCGACTACACGTACCCGTTCAAGAAGTACGACCAGCTCTTCGTACCGGAGTTCAACGCCGGCGCGATGGAGAACGCGGGCGCCGTCACCATCCGCGACCAGTACGTCTTCCGGTCCAAGGTGACGGACGCCGCGTACGAGCTGCGTGCCGAGACGATCCTGCACGAGCTGGCCCACATGTGGTTCGGCGACCTGGTGACCATGGAGTGGTGGAACGACCTGTGGCTGAACGAGTCGTTCGCCACCTACACCTCCATCGCCTGCCAGGCGTACCACCCCGAGAGCCGGTGGCCGCACTCCTGGACCACTTTCGCCAACTCCATGAAGACGTGGGCGTACCGGCAGGACCAGCTGCCGTCGACGCACCCGATCATGGCCGAGATCAATGACCTCGACGACGTCCTCGTCAACTTCGACGGCATCACGTACGCGAAGGGGGCCTCGGTCCTCAAGCAGCTCGTCGCCTACGTAGGCATGGACGAGTTCTTCGCGGGCGTCCAGGCGTACTTCAAGCAGCACGCCTACGCCAACACCCGTCTGTCCGACCTGCTGGGCGCCCTGGAGAAGACCTCCGGCCGCGATCTGAAGACGTGGTCGAAGAAATGGCTGGAGACGGCGGGCATCAACGTCCTCCGCCCCGAGATCGAGACGGACGAGAACGGCGTCATCACCTCCTTCGCCATCCGCCAGGAGGCCCCGGCGCTTCCGGCCGGCGCGAAGGGTGAGCCGACCCTGCGTCCCCACCGCATCGCCGTCGGCCTGTACAGCCTGGACGGCGGCAAGCTGGTCCGTGGCGAGGACGGCCGGATCGAGCTGGACGTCGACGGTGAGCTGACCGCCGTACCGCAGCTGGTCGGCCGGAGCCGCCCGGACGTGGTCCTGCTCAACGACGACGACCTGTCCTACGCGAAGGTCCGCCTGGACGAGCAGTCCCTCGCCTTCGTCACCGAGCACCTGGGCGACTTCGAGTCGTCGCTGCCGCGTGCCCTGTGCTGGGCCTCGGCCTGGGACATGACCCGTGACGCTGAGCTGGCGACCCGTGACTACCTCTCCCTCGTCCTGTCCGGCATCGGCAAGGAGTCGGACATCGGTGTCGTGCAGTCGCTGCACCGTCAGGTGAAGCTGGCGGTCGACCAGTACGCCGACCCGTCCACGCGCGAGGCGCTGCTGACCCGGTGGACCGACGCGACCCTCGCCCATCTGCGCGCCGCCGAGGCGGGCAGCGACCACCAGCTGGCGTGGGCGCGTGCCTTCGCCGCGACCGCTCGTACCCCGGAGCAGCTCGACCTCCTGGAGGGGCTGCTGGACGGTACGGGGACCGTCGAGGGGCTGGTCGTCGACACCGAGCTGCGCTGGGCGTTCGTGGAGCGGCTCGCGGCGGTGGGCCGTTTCGACGAGACGGAGATCGCGGGCGAGCTGGAGCGGGACAAGACGGCGGCCGGTGAGCGGCATGCGGCCACCGCCCGCGCCGCCCGCCCGACCGCGGAGGCCAAGGCCGAGGCGTGGGCGTCGGTCATCGAGTCCGACAAGCTGCCGAACGCCGTGCAGGAAGCGGTGATCTCCGGCTTCGTCCAGACCGACCAGCGCGAGTTGCTCGCCTCGTACGCGGCCAAGTACTTCGAGGTGGTCAAGGGCATCTGGGACTCCCGCTCCCACGAGATCGCCCAGCAGATCGTGACCGGCCTGTATCCGTCCCTTCAGGTCTCCGAGGAGACCCTGACGAAGACCGACACGTGGCTGGCCGCCGCCGAGCCTCCCCCGGCGCTGCGACGACTGGTCTCGGAGTCGCGCGCGGGCATCGAGCGGGCACTGAAGGCACAGGCGGCGGACGCGGCCTCGGCCTAGTGCCCCGACAGGCGGCGGGCGCCCGGCGGTGTGCCGGGCGCCCCGTCTGAACGCAAGGCGGGCCGGTCAACAGACCGGCCCGCCATGTCGGTTGACCGTCGGTACGGTCAGCTCCGGCCCGTCCATTCGGCCAGCGCCGCCTCGAGCCGCGCCGGATCGGGCGCGTCGGCCGCCCAGGCGACGTATCCGTCGGGCCGCACCAGCACCGTCGTACGACGCCCGCTCGCCCAACGCTCCACCGTCAGCCGCTCCTTGCGGTCGGCTGCCTCGTACTCCTGCGGGGCGATGAGTACGAACCGGCCGCCGCGCAGGGCCTCGTAGAGCCGTCCGCCGCCGGCGAGGGCGACGTCGGGGATGCGCTTGCCGGTCAACGGGTGAGCGCCGCGGGCAGCGGGGTACGCGTACCCGATGCCGGTGACCTGACCGATCACCCGCTGCCGGACCGGCCCGGCAAGGCCGAGGAAGGTGGTCAGCGCGGTGCGCAGCGCCAAGGTCCAGGGGCGCTTGGCCATCGCGAGCCGGACGATCCCGCCGCTGCTGCGCAGTACGGACCTGCCGACGGGGTGGCGCTCGGACTGGTAGGTGTCCAGGAGCGCGGGGTCGGCGTGGTCGCGGAGGACCGCGGCAAGCTTCCACGAGAGGTTCGCGGCATCCTGCAGACCGGTGTTCATGCCCTGTCCCCCGGCCGGGGTGTGCACATGGGCGGCATCCCCGGCGAGGAAGACACGGCCGACGCGGTACGCGGGCGCCTGGCGCTCGTCGCTGTGGAAGCGGGACATCCAGCGGGCGTCACGCATGCCGTAGTCGCGGCCGAGCGCGCGGCGGGTGATCTCCCGGACCTCGTCGAGGTCGAGCGGCGCACTGTCGGGGACGTTCCGGTCGCGGCGCCAGCCGATGACCCGGTAGTAGCCGTCACCGAAGGGCGCGAGGAAGGCGAACGCGTCGCCGACCGCGTTGGCGACCAGCACCTGCTCGGGCTCCTCGTCGAGCAGGACGTCGGCGAGGACGACGGAACGGATGACGGACTTGCCCGGGAAGGTCAGACCGATCGACTGACGCACGGCGCTGCGCATTCCGTCGGCGCCGACGACGTAGGCGGCGCGCAGGTCCGCGGACTCCCCGTCCGGGCGGCACACCTGGAGCGTCACACCGTCGGCGTCCTGGCTCAGCCCGGTGACCTCGGTCCGGTGGACGAACCGCACACCGGCCTCGACGGCGCGCCGCTCCAGCGCCCTCTCCACCTCGTACTGCGGGAGAACGAGGAGGTGGTTGAAGCGGGAGGGGAGGGTGTCGAGCCGCAGGCGGAGGCCCCCGAAGAGCCGGAAGTCGCTGAGGGGCCGCCCCTTGGCCTCCAGTTCGTCCGCAAGGCCGCGGGCGTCGAGCTGTTCCAGGGTGCGGGCGTGCAGGACGAAGGCGCGCGAGAGGTTACTGATCCCGTGGGGGCGCTTGTCGACGAGCGTGACGGGGAGGCCTGCGGTCGCGAGATCACCGGCGAGCAGGAGTCCGGTGGGGCCGGAGCCGACGACGATCACGTCGGGGGTGGTGTCGGTGCCGGAAGTGGTGGTGCGAGTCGTGCCCTTCATGGCGGCCTCCCCATGCCAACAATAATCGTTGACCACACTTGTTGGCCAACAACCGTTGTCCAACGCTTGTTGTCACCATAGGACGGCCGGCCTGGACTGTCAACGCGTGTTGGCCTACGCTCGTTGACATGCCCGACAGACCACCTCGCCGCTCCGACGCCACCCGAATGGCGATCCTCGCCGCCGCGCGCGAGCGCTTCGCCTCCGACGGATACGAGCGCGCCACCATCCGCGCGATCGCCAAGGACGCCCGGATCGATCCGTCCATGGTGATGCGCTACTACGGCTCCAAGGAAGGCCTGTTCGACGCCGTCCTGGACGTCGATCTCCATCTCCCGAACCCTCGGGAACTGGGGCAGCACGATGTGGGCGAGGCGCTGGTGGGCCACTTCCTCACCCTCTGGGAGGAGAACAACGACGCGCTCACGGCAATGCTGCGCGTGGGCGTCACCAACCCGGTGGGGGCCGAGCGCCTCCAGGGGATCTTCCGGGACCAGTTGCTGCCGGTCGCACGGCATGTCTGCCCGGACCCCGAACAGGCACCCGCCCGGGCCGGGCTCATCGCGTCGCAGGTACTGGGGATGGCGCTCACACGGTATGTGCTGAAGTTCCCGCCGGCCGTCGACCTGGCCCGCGAGGAGGTCGTGGCCTGGCTGGCTCCGACGGTGCGGCGCTACCTCACGGCTCCGCACCCGTAACGCGTGCGCCGTCGCGGCTCGTGTCGCTGGGCCACCCGGGTGAACCGGGCCCCGTGAACGACGTCGAGGGAGCCCACGCACCGTACGGATGCGTGGACTCCCTCGACGGAAGTGATGGTCGACCCGAGGCCGAGGCCGCCCAGGAGGCCCGGGGCGGCGACCCGGTGGCCGGGAGCGGCGTCAGCCCTGCTTGGTCTGCTTGCGCGACTTGTCGAGGACCATGACGAGGCCCGCGATGACCAGGAACAGCACGATCGGAGCCGCCACGAACCACCCCAGCGTCTCGGCCACGCTAAAGCCGGCACCGGGGTCGTCGCCGTCGTCGCGGGTCAGCGCGAGCGCGGGGGACGACATGAGCAGCATCATCAGCGTCGTACCGGCGGCCAGGGCGCCGGCGCGCAGGGCGTTCTTCTTGTCCACGGTGCAAAAGTAGCGAACGTCCGAACGAGCCGCGCGCCCGGGGTCCCGAATACGAGGCCTCCGCCCCGCACACCCCGCCGTTCACCCTTCGGCCCCGGCCGCCGGCCCGGCACCCCCCGATGCCCGGTCGCGCTCCCGTGGACCGCCGTCGCCGGCCGTCGTCCCGGCCCTTGTACGCAGCACGTCCACCAGCGCATGCAGTCGCGGTGACGCCGCCAGTTCCTCCAGGGTCACCGGATGCCCCTCCGCGTCCGCGACCGGCAGGCGCCAGTTCGGATACTGGTCCCAGGTGCCCGGCAGGTTCTGCGGGCGGCGGTCGCCCACCGCGTCGGGGAGCCAGACCCCGATCAGCCGGGCGGGGGTGCACAGCAGGAAACGGTGTACCGCCTGGATCTCGATCTCCTCCATGGCCGTGGGGCCTCCGCCGCTCGTCCCCTTCAGCAGTCCGAGCCGGGACAGGAGGGCGAGCCACTCGCGGGTGTCAGCGGCGGCCGCGGCCCGTTCCCGGTCCAGGGGGCGGCTCAACAGGCCCAGCTGCTCGCGGAGTTCGACGTGTGTGCCGGTGAGCCGGGCAGCGGTCGGCGGCAGGTCGTGGGTGGTGGCCGTGGCCAGGCAGTCCGCCCGCCAGCGCTCGGGCGGCAGCGGCCGCCCCGTTCCCTCCCAGTCGCGTTCGAACCACAGCACGGACGTGCCGAGCACCCCGCGCTCGTGCAACGCCTCGCGCACCCCGGGCTCCACCGTCCCGAGGTCCTCACCGATGACCAGTGCCCCGGCGCGCGAGGCCTCCAGAACCAGGACGGCGAGCATGGCCTCGGCGTCGTACCGGACGTAGGTGCCCTCCGTGGGCGGCTGTCCCCGCGGCACCCACCACAGCCGGAACAGGCCCATGACGTGGTCGATACGCAGGGCGCCCGCGTGCCGGACCAGGGCGCGCAGGAGGTTGCGGTAGGGGGCGTAGCCGGCGGCGGCGAGCCGGTCAGGGCGCCAGGGGGGCAGGCCCCAGTCCTGGCCGTGAGCGTTGAACGCGTCCGGCGGCGCGCCCACCGACATGCCGGCCGCCAGGTACTCCTGCTGCGCCCAGGCGTCGGCACCGTCGGGATGCACACCGACCGCGAGGTCGTGGATCAGTCCGACCGCCATCCCGGCGTCGCGCGCGGTGCGCTGGGCGGCGGCGAGTTGGGCGCCGGTCAGCCAGGCGAGCCGGGTGTGGAAGTCGACGCGGTCCATCAACTCGGCACGAGCGCGGGCGGTTCCGACCGAGCGCGGATCGCGCAGCCGGGCGGGCCAGCCCTGCCAGTCGGAGCCGTACACCTCCGCCAGCGCGCACCAGGTCGCGTGGTCCTCCAGCGCCTCGCCCTCCTCGGCGAGGAAGTCGGCGTACACGGCGCGCCGCCCGGGCCCGAGGGGCACGGCGTGGACGAGTTCGAGTGCCTCGCGCTTGAGGTTCCACACGGCGTCGCGGTCGATCAGCTCCCCCTTGTCGAGCACGGAGTCCCGCAGTCGTGCGGCGCGCTCCAGCAGCGTACGGACGCGGCCCTGGTCCTCGACGTACGCGAACTCGGGGACGTCCTCGACGCGCAGGTGCACGGGGTCCGGGTAGCGACGGGAGGAGGGACGGTAGGGGGAAGGGTCGGTGGGGGTGCCGGGTACGGCCGTGTGCAACGGGTTGACCTGTACGAACCCGGCGCCGAGCGCACGCCCGGCCCACGCGGTCAGCTCGCCGAGGTCGCCGAGGTCGCCCATGCCCCAGGAGCGGCGGGAGAGCAGGGAGTAGAGCTGGACGAGAAGTCCGTACGAGCGTCCGGGCGGCGCGGGCAGCCGGGCGGGCGCTGCGACGAGATGGGCGTCGGCGGTGCGACCGTCGGGGGCGCTGGCCTGCAACGTGTGGACACCGGGCGGGAGTTGGCCGACAGCGGTGTGCACCTCACCCTGTTCGGTCTCGATTCGCAGACGGATGCCGTCGGGGAGTGAGGCGAGTGCGGCGGGCGGCCGTCCGCCCCAGCTCACCACGGTCGGTGGCAGCAGACGGTCGCGCAGTTCCCGCTCGCGTGCGGCGAGGGCGTGGCCAACGGCGTCCGGGGTGCTCGCGTCGACGTCGAGCGCGGCCAGGGCGGCGGTGACCGCGGTGTCCGACGCCGTGACCGTACGGTCCGGGGCGGGGCGGTAGGAGGTGGCGACGCCGTGCAGCGCGGCGAGCCGGGCCAGTGGCGTCCCGTCGCGCGCGGGGTCGGCCGGCGTCATCTAGTGCCCCGTGGGGTCCGGGCGGACGACGGAGGGTTCGCTGGTCAGGGGCTCGGCGTCGGGCAGCGGCGGCTCGCTGGTCAGCGGCGCCTCGGTGCGGGCGCTCTCCGCGCTGAGGATGTGCGGGGCGGCGGTCGGCTCCGCACCGCTTTGGGACTGCGCCGGAAGCGGGAGGTGTGCCAGTGCGGCCACGGGGGCCTCCTTGTCGTCGTACGACGGATGCGGGTAAGAGCAGGCCTACCCAGCGTGCGGGACCGCAGACGCACGAGGACGGACAACGTGCGTTCGCACCGTACCCGAGTGCGCCCCGCGACCGGGGGACGCTCGACTCGGGAGAAGACTCCGGAGAAGAACCAGGGGACTATTCACTCGATACATATATCGAGTGCATAATGAGCTTTATGAGCACCCGTCACATCCTCCTCGGGCTGCTCGCCGCTGGGCCGAGCCATGGCTACGACCTCAAGCGGCGGCACGACGAGCGATTCCCACAGGCTCGCCCCCTGGCGTACGGGCAGGTCTACACGACGTTGCAGCGCCTGGTCCGCGATGGTCTCGCCGAGGTCGACGGGACGGATTCCGACGGCGGCCCGGAGCGCACGCTGTACCACTCGACGGAGGCCGGCGCGCACGAACTGTCGCGCTGGGCGGGGGAGGTCGCGCCGCCCGCGCCGTTCGTGACGAACGAGATCTTCGCCAAGGTCGTCGTGTCGATCCTCTCGTCCGGGGACCCGGCCGCCTACCTCACGGCCCAGCGTGCCGCGCACATGGCGCGGATGCGGGAGCTGACAGCGGTGAAGGCCGCGCCCGGCACTGATCTCGCGACGATGCTCTCGGCCGACTACGCCCTCAACCACCTGGACGCCGACCTCCGTTGGATGACTACCACGGCGGCCCGGCTCACGACTTTGACCGCGGAGGTCGACTCAGCATGAGCACCCCCCTTCTGACGGCACAGCGCCTGGTCAAGGCGCACGGCTCCACGCCGGCGCTGCGCGGCGCCTCCGTAGAGCTGCACCCGGGCGAGATCCTCGCCGTCACCGGGGCCAGCGGCAGCGGCAAGTCCACGCTGCTGCACTGCCTGGCGGGGATCGTCCGGCCCGACGAGGGCACGGTGGAGTACGCCGGCGAGCGCCTCGACGAGGCGTCTCAGGCGCGCCTGGGTGAACTGCGGCGAACGGAGTTCGGGGTGGTGTTCCAGTTCGGGCAGCTCATCCCCGAGCTGACCGCCGTCGACAACGTGGCTCTGCCGCTGCTGCTCGCGGGCACCCCGCGCCCGGCTGCGCGGGAGCGGGCCGTCGCGTGGCTGGAGCGGTTCGGAGTACGCGGGCAGGAGGCACTGCGGCCCGGCGAGATGAGCGGCGGTCAGGCTCAGCGGGTGTCGCTGGCGCGGGCGCTCGTGACCGGACCGAAGGTGGTCTTCGCGGACGAACCGACCGGCGCGCTGGACTCCCTGTCCGGGGAGCAGGTGATGACCGCGCTCACGCACACGGCCCGCGAGACCGGTACGGCCGTGCTCCTGATCACGCATGATGCGCAGGTGGCGGCGTATGCGGACCGGGAGGTGACGCTGCGGGACGGAGTCCTGGCGGCGCAGACCGCCGAGGTGGCGCGATGAACGCGGAACTCCGTCTGGCCTGGCTGCTGACCCGTGGCTCCGACCGCCGGGAGTGGTGGCGGGTGCTGCTCACCGCGCTGGGCGCCGGGCTGGCCACCGGATTCGTGCTGGGCGCGGTCGCCGTCGCCGCCCTCCGAGGCCACTACAACATCGCGCTCGCGAACGGACTGCTGAACGACCCGGGCGAGCGCTCGGGCATCGTGCTCGCGCTGCTGCTCCTGCTCATCCCCGTCCTGGGCTTCCTCGGTCAGTGCGCCCGCATCGGCGCCGTCCACCGCGACCGGCGGCTGGCCGGGCTGCGGCTGGCCGGGGCCACGCCGGGCCAGGTGCGGCGGATCGCCACGCTGGAGGCGGGGCTCGCCTGCCTGGCGGGCTCGGTGGCCGCGTCGGTCTGCTTCGTACCGCTGCTGCTACATCTGTGGCAGGCGCCGCCGGCCATGGTGTGGGTGGCAGGCGCGCTGGTCACCCTGGCCGTGCCGGTAGTGGGCGCGCTGGTGAGCCTGCTGGCGCTGCGGCGGGTGGTCGCCGAGCCGCTTGGGTGGGTACGCCGGGTGCGCCCGCACGGCGGACGGGGCCGCGGCCTGCTGTTCCCGCTGGTGGCATCCGGGGCCCTGGTGATCGGGATGTTCGTGGCGCCGCGCTCGTTCGGCGGGTTCGACTCGACCCCGGCACTGGTGCTCGCGGTGGTGATCGTCACCGGGGCGAGCGCCGTCCGGCTGACCGGCATCACCTCCCGGAGCATCGGCCGGCGCCTCGCGGAGCGGACCGACGACCCGGCGGTGCTGATCGCGGCGGAACGGCTGCGCGACGACCCGTGGGCCGCCGCCCGCACCCACGCGGCCGTGCTGCTGGTGACCGTCGTCGGGACCGGGTTCATGGGCGTGCGGCAGGTGCTGCTGGACACCCTGGACCTGCGCGATCCGGACACGCTCGCCGCGGACATCTCCTTCTACACCACTGGCATCGACCTGACCGGGATCGCTCTGCTGCTCGCCCTCGCGATCACGCTCTTCGGCCTCGCCGTGGGCACCGCCGAGTCGCTGGCCACCCGCCGCCGGGGGCTGGCCGCGCAGGCCGCCGCCGGGGTGCCGATCGCCGTACTGGCCCGCGCGCTGCTCCTGGAGACCGCGCTGCCGCTGGCGCCCGCGGTGGCGCTGGCGGGTCTCGGGGGCATGGGCATCAGCACCTGGTACGCGCAGCTTGCCGACACCGAAGGGACGTCCACGCTGCCGCTGGTCCCGCTCCTGGTGCCGGTGGCTGTCTACGCGGCCTGCGTCCTGGCCGCCGCGACCTCGCTGCCCCTCCTGCGCCGATCGGTCCGCCCCGCCGAACTGCGCTACGCGTGACGGCCGGCCCCGGGAGCACGGGGACTCCCGGGGCCGGACCCCGTCATCGGGCGGCCGACGCCCCCAGGAACGCAAAAGCCCGGATCGTCAGGCGGATATGCCGTCGATCCGGGCCAAGGCGTCATCCGCGCCGTACGGCCGCAGGTATGGCAACCAGCGTGGATCCCTGTGCCCGGTGCCGATGATGCGCCAGGCCAGACCGGTGGGCGGGGCGGGTGCGTGACGGAGTCGCCAGCCGATCTCGACGAGATGCCGGTCGGCCTTGACGTGGTTGCAGCGGCGGCAGGACGCCACCACGTTGTCCCAGACGTGCTGACCACCGCGGCTGCGCGGAATGACGTGGTCGACGCTGGTTGCGACGCCACCGCAGTACATGCACCGGCCTCCGTCGCGGGCGAAGAGCGCGCGCCGGGTGAGTGGAACGGGCCCCCGGTAGGGAACTCGTACGAATCGCTTGAGCCGGACCACGCTGGGTGCGGGGACAGAGACGGTTGCGCTGTGCATGTAGGCGCCGGACTCCTCGAGGCATACGGCCTTGTTCTCGAGGACGAGGACGAGCGCGCGGCGGAGCGGTACGACGCCGAGTGGCTCGTACGACGCGTTGAGGACCAGGACGTGCGGCACGGATGCCTCCTTGTACGCCGGCGGCGCGTGGCTCGCGCCGGGACGATCTGCAGCCAGTTTCCCCTCATGCCTGGTGGAAGCGCCACCATGTGCCGGTAACGGGCCGGGAGTGTTTTGGATCACACCGACCGCATCTCCCGTCACACCCGCCTTGCTTCCCCGGGTGAGCAGGGCTTCACCTTCGGGCATCGCGACACCCCCACCGCGATGCACCGTTAGTGTGGTAACCCTGCCCGTCCGGTGACCTTTCCGTGACCAGTACCGCCCGCACCGGATGCAGACATGCACCTGGAGGTACCTTCCGTGTCACTGCCCGCGTTCTCGGCCGCCGGCACCCCACCGTCCCCCTCACCGTCGCAGACGCCCACCCCGGTGGTTCCCACGCTCCAGGACGCCCAGGACAGCGCGACGAACGCCGCGAGCTGGATCCAGGAGAACTGGTCGACGTGGCTGGCGATCGGCCTCAGAGTCGTACTGATCCTGGTGATCGCGACAGTGCTGAGAGTGATAGTGCTGCGGGCCCTCACCAAGCTCGTCGACCGCATGAGCCGTACGGCCGAGGCCGTGGACGGCACGACGCTCGGCGGCCTGCTGGTGAACGCGGAGCGCCGTCGGCAGCGCTCGCAGGCGATCGGGTCGGTGCTGCGCTCGGTGGCGTCCTTCGTGATCCTCGGTACGGCCGCACTGATGGTGCTGGGGGCCTTCCAGATCAATCTGGCGCCGCTGCTCGCGTCCGCCGGTGTCGCGGGTGTGGCGATCGGTTTCGGTGCGCGCAACCTGGTGACGGACTTCCTCTCCGGCGTGTTCATGATCCTCGAGGACCAGTACGGCGTCGGCGACAAGATCGACGCGGGGGTGGCTTCCGGCGAGGTGATAGAGGTCGGCCTGCGTGTGACGAAGCTCCGCGGCGACGGCGGCGAGATCTGGTACGTCCGCAACGGCGAGGTCAAGCGCATCGGCAACCTGTCGCAGGGCTGGGCGACGGCCGGGGTGGACGTGACCGTCCCGTTGACCGAGAACCTGGACCGGGTGAGGGAGACACTCGACGCGGTGGCGGAGCAGATGAGCAAGGAAGAGCCCTGGAACGAGCTCCTGTGGGGCCCGATCGAGGTGCTCGGCCTGGACAGCGTGGTGCTGGACTCGATGGTGGTCCACGTCTCGGCGAGGACGATGCCGGGCAAGGCGACGTCGGTGGAGCGGGAACTGCGCTGGCGGATCAAGCGGGCCTTCGACGAGGCGGACATCCACTTCATGGGCGGCCCGGCGGCCGAACCGGAGGAGGAGCCCGAGGACGACCCGACGGCAGCGGTCGCGGCGCCGTCGGTGTACTCGAACGTGGAATCCCCGCAGACGAAGGCCGCCTCCCCGATACCGCCGGCGCGGCCGGCGAGGAAGTAGCGGACCGTACCTGGCCAGATGCGGCATCCGGGTGTTCCGGGTGCCGCCTCTTCGTGTGTCGGAGGGGCGGAACGGTTCAGCACACTCGTTCGGGTGAAGTAGAACGTTTTTGCAGCTCAGTGCCCCAACGGCAGCGCACATGCTCCCACCGGGGCGCCCAGCACGGGCGTAGCCTGGCACCAGTGCGACGAGGAGAACGAGCGATGAGCGCCGAACCTATCTTGGAGCCGGCCATGCCACAGGTGGACCCCATCGACCTGTTGATCGCGTTCGAAGAGGCGTCTCCGATGCCGATTCGGTCGGAGTACCTCGAGGGGACGGTCATCGTGCCGCCGCAACCGGACTACAACCACAGCAAGGGCGCCCACAAGCTCACCGTCCAGTTGCACATCGCCGGGTTCGAATTGGCGGGTATGGGCATGGGGTTCCGTGCCGCCCACCAGGACGGCAGCACCATGGCCCTGGTCGTTCCCGATTTCTACGTCCTGCGCCGCGAGCCGACCGACCTTGACGCCTCCTACCTCAGGACGCACAAAGGCTGGTACCCCATCAACATGATCGCGCTGGTCGGTGAGGTCACATCCACCAACCACTCCATCGACACCGGCGCCAAACTGGCCACATACGCCGCCGCGGGCATCCCGGCCTACGTCCTGATCAACCGCAACACCGGCACGGCCCACTGCCACACCGACCCGGCCCTCCCCGGCGACGACCCCACCAAGGCGTACTACGGCAACGAGTCCAAGGTCCACCTGGGCGAGCCTCTCTCCCTCCCCGCCCCCTACCCCACCCTGGACACGGCCCCGTTCATGGCCGGGTGAGTCCATCTCCCCTTTCGACGGACGGTATTGACGCCTCTCGTCACCCTCGCTACGTTCCCCTCAGCAATAGGAAACTTTCCTAACAGCGGGGGCGAGCTTCACCCATGGCAGGATCCGCCGGTACCCCCGGCACCCCAAGCGTGCTGCGCGCCATGAACGACCGCGCCGCCCTCGATCTGCTCCTGGCACACGGCCCGCTCAGCCGCACCCGCATCGGCAAGCTCACCGGCCTGTCGAAGCCCACCGCCTCCCAGCTCCTCACCCGGCTCGAAGCCGCGGGCCTCGTCCTGGTGACGGGCACGAGCGAGGGCCGTCCCGGCCCGGGCGCCCAGTTGTACGCGATCGACCCGGCCGTCGCGCACGTCGCCGGCCTCGATGTCGCCCCCGGACGCATCCTCGCCGCCGTCGCCGACATCACCGGCAGGACGGTGGGTGAGTACGAGCTGCCCTCCCCGGGCCGCCGGTCGGCGCAGCCCGTCGTACGCCAGGTCACCGACGCCCTGACCGGCGCCGTGAAAGCCGCCGGCCTCGACCTCTCCGACGTGCACCGCGTCGTCATCGGCACCCCGGGCGCCTTCGACCCCCACACCGGCCGTCTGCGCTACGCCCCCCACCTGTCCGGCTGGCACTCCCCCGCGCTCCTGGACGAACTCGCCGCCGCCCTCCCGATGCCCGTGGAGTACGAGAACGACGTCAACCTCGTCGCCCTGGCCGAGCAGCGGCTCGGCGCGGCCAAGGGCCATCGGGACTTCGTCCTGATGTGGAACGAGGCAGGCCTGGGCGCCGCCCTCGTCCTCGGCGGCCGGCTGCACCGCGGCTGGACCGGCGGCGCCGGCGAAGTCGGCTTCCTACCGGTGCCCGGCGCCCCCCTGGTACGCCAGGTGGCCCGGGCGGGCAGCGGCGGCTACCAGGAACTGGCCGGCTCCCAGGCCATCCCCCTCCTGGCCCGCGAACTCGGCATCGAGGACGTGCCCTGCGGCCCCTACACAGAGGTCGCCGCCGCCCTCGTCGCCCAGGGCGCCGACAGCGCAACGGGCCCCCACCGGCGCCTCCTTCAGACGTACGCGACACGGCTCGCCACCGGTCTCGCCGCACTCGTCTCCGTGCTCGACCCCGAACTCGTCGTCCTCAGCGGCGCCTGCCTCACAGCCGGGGGCGAGCCGCTGCGGGCCCTGCTCCAGGCCGAACTGGAGGAGTTGGCCGCGCCCCGGCCGCGCCTCGTCGTCGGCGAGGTACGCGAACGCCCCGTAGTGCGCGGCGCGTTGGAGAGCGCGCTCGCGACCACTCGCGACGAGGTCTTCGACACCTCACGTCGAGTCCCGTGAGGCCCCACCCCGGCTCCATGCCGTCCCCGACATCCGCCCCGGTCGACCCCCACCCCGCCCTGAAGGACGGGGTTTCCTCGAAGGAGACCAGATGAAACTCACCGTAGTCGGCGGAGGGTCGACCTACACACCCGAGCTCGTCGACGGATTCGCGCGGCTGAGGGACACCCTGCCCGTCGAGGAACTCGTCCTCGTCGACCCGGCCGCCGAACGCCTGGAACTGGTGGGCGGGCTGGCCCGGCGCATCTTCGCCAAGCAGGGGCACGGCGGCCGGATCGTCACCACCTCCGATCTGGACGCGGGCGTGGAGGGCGCCGACGCCGTACTGCTCCAGCTTCGCGTCGGCGGCCAGGCCGCGCGCGAGCAGGACGAGACCTGGCCGCTGGAGTGCGGCTGTGTCGGCCAGGAGACGACCGGTGCGGGCGGCCTCGCCAAGGCGCTGCGCACGGTACCGGTGGTCTTCGACATCGCCGAACGCGTCCGCCGTACCAACCCGAGTGCCTGGATCATCGACTTCACCAACCCGGTCGGCATCGTCACCCGCGCCCTCCTCCAGGAGGGCCACCGGGCCGTCGGCCTGTGCAACGTGGCGATCGGCCTCCAGCGGAAGTTCGCCGCCCGGCTCGGCGTCGCGCCCGCCGAGGTCCATCTCGACCATGTGGGCCTCAACCACCTCACCTGGGAAACCGGTGTGCGTCTGGGCGGTCCCGAGGGCGAGAACATCCTGCCCAAGCTGCTCGCGGAGCACGGCGCCGCGATCGCCGCCGATCTGCGCCTTCCGCACGCCCTCGTGGACCGGCTGGGTGTGGTCCCCTCCTACTACCTGCGCTACTACTACACGCACGACGAGGTCGTACGGGAGATGCGCACGAAGCCGTCCAGAGCGGCCGAAGTAGCGGCGATGGAACGGCAGTTGCTGGACATGTACGGCGACCCGTCACTCGAGGAGAAGCCGGCACTGCTCGCCAAACGGGGAGGCGCCTACTACTCGGAGGCTGCCGTCGACCTCGCCGCCGCGCTGCTGGGCGGCGGGGGCTCGCCGTACCAGGTGGTGAACGCGTACAACAAGGGCACACTGCCGTTCCTGCCGGACGACGCGGTGATCGAAGTACAGGCGGCCGTCGGCCCGCAGGGCCCGACCCCCCTGCCCGTGGCCGAGGTGAACCCCCTGTACGCGGGGCTGATGGCGAGCGTGACCGCGTACGAGGACCTGGCCCTCGAGGCCGCGCTGCGCGGAGGCCGCGACCGGGTGTTCCGGGCGCTGCTCGCCCACCCCCTCATCGGCCAGTACGCCTGTGCCGAAACCCTCACCGACCAGCTCATCGCGCACAACCGGGAGCACCTCACGTGGGCCTGACCCCGACCGTCCTCGCCATCGACGCGGGCAACAGCAAGACCGACGTCGCCGTCGTGACCACCGACGGCGACGTCCTGGGCACCGCCCGGGGCGGGGGGTTCCGGCCGCCGGCCGTGGGCGTGCGGACGGCCGTGAACGCCCTGGCCGAGGTCGTCGAAGAGGCCTTCGCCCGGGCCGCGGTCACCTCGGTCGGCCATGTCTCGGCCTGTCTCGCCAACGCCGACCTCCCAGTGGAGGAGGAGCAGTTGGCCCAGGCGCTGGGGGCGCGCGCGTGGGGCGCGACCGTGGAGGTACGCAACGACACGTTCGCCGTCCTGCGTGCGGGTGTGGCCGAGCCCCGAGGGGTGGCGGTCGTGTGCGGCGCCGGCATCAACTGCGTCGGTATGCGTCCCGACGGGCACACCGCCCGCTTTCCCGCGATCGGCCGGATCTCCGGTGACTGGGGCGGCGGTTGGGACCTGGCGGAGGAGTCCCTGTGGTGGGCCGCGCGCGCGGAGGACGGCCGGGGCGGCCCCACGGCCCTGGCGCGCACGCTGCCCGCGCACTTCGGGCTCGGCTCCATGTACGCGCTCATCGAGGCACTCCACCTGGGGCACATCGAGCACGCCCGGCGTCACGAGCTGACGCCGGTACTGTTCGCCACGGCCCAGGCCGGCGACCCGGTCGCCCGCGCGATCGTCGAGCGGCTCGCGGAGGAGGTCGTCGCCCTGACCACGGTCGCGTTGACCCGCCTGGACCTGCTCGCCGAGGAGACCCCCGTGCTGCTCGGCGGCAGCATCCTGGCCGCCCGTCATCCGCAACTCGACTCCCGCATACGGGAACTGCTGGCGGCCGACGCACCCAAGGCGGTCCCCCAGGTGGTCGCGGCCCGCCCGGTCCTCGGCGCGGCCCTCCTCGGCCTCGACCACGAGCAGGCCCCCCGGGAGGCCCACGCGCGCGTGCGGGCGTACTACGAGAACTCCTGACCGGGGCACGGCCGTCGGGGAACCGAACGGGAGCACAAAGCGTGTTCATGAACGGGGTGTTGCGACAGGACATGCGTACGTCGGCGCGCGGCGATCCGACACAAGATCGCGTGAATGCCTGTGCGGATACCGCTCCGGACGGGAATACTTGCCGCCGTGCACCCGCGCCCGCTCCCCGCATCGGGCGGAGTTGACCGACGGATGACCACGGGGGAGGTCACGTGACACACCCGCAGCAGGGCGGCGCGCCACCGGCGCCGCACACCAGGCCGACCGTGCCGCCGCAGGCCAAGGGGCCCGCGACGCAGGCGGTCCCGGTGCCGCCGGTACGTCCCGCTGCCGCGCCGCGCCGCACGGCCTTCGCCGAGGGCGTCGACCGTCTGCGGGTGGCCACCACCACCGAGCCCGGCCGGCTGCGCATCATCGGCGCCGTGCTCGCCCTGCTGGTCATCGCGTTCGGGGCCGTCACCGCCTGGCAGATGACCGACCGCTCGAGTGCCGCGGACGACGTGCTGCACCGCAGCCAGCCGCTCAGCGCGGGCGCCGCCGACATCTACCGCTCCCTCGCCGACGCCAACACCGCGGCCGCCAGCGGCTTCCTGTCCGGCGGCCAGGAACCCCCCGCGACCACCAGACGGTACGAGAAGGACATCCGGACCGCCGCGGCCGGGCTCGTCACGGCGGCCGCCAGTACCGAGCCCGGCTCCCCCTCCGCGCAGACCATCGCCAAGCTCAACAAGCTGCTGCCGGAGTACAAGGGCCTCATCGAGCGGGCGCGGGCCAACAACCGGCAGGGCTTCCCGGTGGGCGGCGCGTACCTGCGAGCGGCGAACGAGAAGATGCAGCAGGAGATGCTGCCGGCCGCGCAGGACCTGTACACCAAGGAGAACCAGCGGCTGCGCGCCGACTACGGGAGCGCGACCCCGTACCCCTGGTTCGCCATCGCGCTCGGTGTCCTCGCGCTGGCCGCGCTGGGCTGGGCGCAGCGGCGCCACTACCTGCGCACGAACCGGGTGCTCAACCACGGCCTGGTCGCCGCCACCGCCGCCTGTGCGATCGTCCTGCTGTGGCTGACCGTCGGTCACAGTGTCGCCCGCGCGGAGCTCAACTCCTCCTACGACCACGGAGTCCGTTCGCTGAACGTGCTGCACGACGCGCGCATCGCGTCCCTGAACGCGCGCGGCAACGAGAACCTCACGCTGGTCAGCCGCGGTGCCGAGACCAAGAAGCTGCCTGACGGGACGACCGAGGACGCGTACGACTATGCGTTCAAGCAGGACATGAAGACGCTTTCCTCGGGCCTGGGCAAGGCCGAGTCCCTCGCCGACGACCAGGCGGGCAGGCAGCCCGTGAAGGACGCCACTGGCGCCATGAAGCTCTGGCAGCAGCGCCACCAGGAGGCGCGGACCGCCGACGACGAGGGCGACTACCAGGCGGCGCTGAAGAAGATCATCGGGTCCGAGGAGGACCATCCGACGGGCGAGCGCTTCGACAACGTGGACGCGAGTCTGGCGAAGGCGCTGAAGCACGAGGAGAGCCAGTTCGAACAGGCGGCGGGAGACGGCCGGGACGCGATGACCGGGCTGCCGGTCGGCGCGGCGGTTCTCGCGGTGCTGGGCGCGTCCGGCGCCGTGCTGGGCATCGGGCGCAGGCTGTCGGAGTACCGGTGAGAGGGGGAGCGGCGATGATCGCACGGCGTCTGCGGGTGAGCCTGAAGGGCTGGGGCGGTGTGGGGACGATGCTGGCGCTCTGCGTCCTCGCCGTGGGGCTCGTGCTGCTGCTGCCGCTGGTCGGCACGCGCGGGGACGGTTCCACGGGCACCGGCGGTCCGGGCCTGGCCGAGGCGACCCAGGCGAAGGCCGCCTCATGCGACGCCCACCCCGAGCGGCTGAGCCCGCCACCGTCCGGGGACGAGAGCGGGCCGGCGGTCACGGCCATCAAGAAGCGTGGCTATCTGTCGGTGGGTGTGGACCAGAACAGCTACCGCTGGGGCTACCGCGACCCCAACACCACGGGCAGTGACCTGGAGGGCTTCGACATCGACCTGGCCCGCGAGATCGCACGGCAGATCCTCGGCGACCCGAAGGCGGTGCGCTTCCACGCCATACCCACCAACCAGCGCATCCCGGCCATCAAAGGCGGGCAGGTGGACATGGTGGTACGCACGATGACGATCAACTGTGACCGGCTGACCGACGTCGCCTTCTCCGACCCGTACTTCACGACCGGCCAGCAGGTCCTGGCCCCCAGGACGTCCGGCATCACGGGCTACGACAAGTCCCTCACCGGCAAGAAGATCTGCTCTGCGGAGGGGTCGACGGCCAACGCCAATCTGACCGGGGACAAGAAGTCCGGCCGGTTGCCGGCGTCCGTCGACATCACCACCACCGTCCCCAACCAACTCGACTGCCTGGTCAAGCTCCAGCTCGGCGAGGTTGACGCAGTCGTCACCGACGGCGCGCTCGCCGCCAGCCAGGCGGCCCAGGACCCGACCGTCGAACTCAAGGGGAAGCCCTTCACGACCGAGTACTACGGCGTGGCGATGAACAAGCAGGCGGGCGATCTGGTGCGCCGGGTCAACCAGGTACTCGTGGACTACCGCAAGAGCGGCTGGCAGGCCTCGTACACCAAGTGGCTGTCCCCGACGCTGGGCGCGAACTCGGCGTCGTCACAACCGCCGTCCTCCTGAGGAACGCAACCGACCTGATACCACTGGAGTGTTACCCCGGCGCACCGGACACGCGCCCAGGGCACGACGAGAGCGAGAGGTGATCGATGGGCGTCACGGGACCCACCGGGCCGGTGATGGACCGGGACGAGGTGGACCGTGCGCTGGCGCGGCTCGGCGCGGAGCACGAGGCCATAGAAACCTCGCTCTTCGCCCTGCAGGACCACGCGGGCCGCAGACTCCTCGAAGGCGCCGAGCTGACCGGCGTCACCAAGGTGCGCTGGATGTCGACGGAGGCGTCGATCACCCTGCTGTGGGCGTACTTCGACGCCTACAAGGCCACCCTGCGCACCGCGCGTGAGATCCGCGCCCGTCGCCGCTGGTCCAGCCGCGAGGACCTGACCGAGCTGACCGAACTGCTGCGCGGCGCCAGTGTCACCGTGGCGAGCAGCGCGGCGACGACGGCGAACGCGCCTACGCTGGCGGGCACCGGCAGGCTCAGCCAGCAGTTCACGCTGGCCGATCTCGTGGAGCGGATGAACGAGCTGTACGCGTCCTCGCTCGACATGGTCGTCGCCGCCGACGCGGTGTGGTCGGCACTGCCCGCCCGGATCGATTTACTGGCCGCGGAGTTGCAGCGCACCCGTGACCTCGCCCACTCGGTGGGCGTCCGCCCCGGCGAGCACCCGGCGGGCGACGACCTGGAGCGGATCACACGTACCCTGACGAGCCTTCGCGAGCAGGTGGTGTCCGACCCGCTGGCGTACTGGACGCCGAAGCAGGGAAGTTCGGCACCCGGTGGCGGCCGACCGGACACGACCACGTACGACCGTGAGGCACGCGCCCTGGAGGACGTGCGCCGGGAGGTCGAGGCGGTTCTGGCGGTACGTCAGGACGCCGAGGCACGGCTTGTGAAGCTGCGCGACGTGCTCAGCCGCGCGGACCGCACGCTGGCCGAGGCCCGCAGCGCGCGGGGTGAGGTCCTCGCGAAGATCGCCGCCTCGGAGGTGCCCGCGGTCAGCGGGCCGCCGACCGCGCTCCAGGAGCAACTGGCGACGGCCGCGGAGTACCGCAGGCACGCCCAGTGGCACCGCCTCTCGCCGCTGCTGGAGTCCTTGGAGCGCAAGGCGGAGGACGAACTGCTCCGAGCCCGCGAGTCGTTGACGGCGGTCACCGCCCCGCTCGCGGTCCGCGCCGAGTTGCGCGGTCGGCTGGACGCGTACAAGGCGAAGATCGCCCGGCACGGGCTGGCGGAGGACCCGCTGCTGATCGAGCGGTACGACACGGCGCGGCGGATGCTGTGGAGCGCGCCCTGCGACCTCAGGGTCGCCGAACAGGCGGTACTGCGCTACCAGCAGGCGGCCGCCGAACTGCTCGGCCCGCGCGTGCCCGAGCGGGGCGCACCGGCCGACCGGAGGGGGGAGAGATGAGTCAGGCAGGGCAGAACTGCCAGCGGCCCGGCTGCGACGGAACGTACGAGGACGTCGGCGGCGGCGAGCTGTACTGCGACACATGTGGTCTGGCGCCGGTCGTCTCGGCGAGCGGGATGGTCGCCTCGCCGGCCACGGGGATCACCGTGGCAGGCCGGAGTTCGCGCGGTTCGGAAAGCACCGGCTCGCGCTCCAGTTCCCGTACGTCGGCGCGGTCGTCCCAGTCCCGGCGCTCGGTGTCGGGCCGGCTGACCGGCAGGACCACCAGCCGATCGGTGTCGGTACGCAGTTCCGGTACGGGGTCCGGGACGTCCGGACGCAGCCGGCTGGGCCTCGGTCTGGTGCGGGTCCCGGATGTGCCCCGGCCCGACCCCCGCGCGATGGTGCTGGAGAACCCCGAGGTACCCGAGCGCAAGCGGTTCTGCTCGCGCTCGGACTGCGGGGCCCCGGTGGGGCGTGCGCGCGGCGAGAGGCCGGGGCGCACGGAGGGGTTCTGCACCAAGTGCGGCCACCCCTACTCGTTCGTGCCGAAGCTGCACTCGGGGGACGTCGTCCACGGCCAGTACGAGGTCGTGGGCTGCCTCGCGCACGGTGGGCTCGGCTGGATCTACCTGGCCGTGGACCGGGCGGTCTCCGACCGGTGGGTGGTCCTCAAGGGTCTGCTGGACACCGGTGACCAGGACGCGATGGCCGCGGCGATCTCCGAGCGGCGCTTCCTCGCCGAGATCGAGCACTCCAACATCGTGCGCATCTACAACTTCGTGGAGCACCTCGACCAGCAAACCGGCTCGCTCGACGGCTACATCGTCATGGAGTACGTCGGCGGCAAGGCGCTCAAGGAGATCGCCAACTCCCGTCGTACAGCGGACGGAAGGCGCGATCCGCTGCCGGTGGAGCAGGCGTGCGCGTACGGCATCGAGGCGCTGGAAGCGCTCGGCCACCTGCACAGTCGCAACCTGCTGTACTGCGACTTCAAGGTCGACAACGCGATCCAGACCGAGGACCAGCTCAAGCTGATCGACATGGGCGCGGTGCGCAGGATGGACGACGAGGAGTCGGCCATCTACGGCACGGTCGGCTACCAGGCGCCGGAGGTCGCGGAGGCCGGGCCGTCGGTGGCGAGCGACATCTACACGGTCGCGCGTACCCTCGCCGTGCTCACCTTCGACTTCCAGGGCTACACGACCGTCTTCGTGGACTCCCTGCCCGACCCGGACACCATCGAGGTCTTCCGTAAGTACGAGTCCTTCTACCGGCTGCTGGTCCGCGCCACCGACCCGGATCCGGCCCGCCGGTTCGCGTCCGCACAGGAGATGTCGGAGCAGCTGACCGGAGTGCTCCGGGAGGTCGTCGCCCTCCAGACGGGCCGCCCGCGGCCCGCCCTGTCGACGTTGTTCGGTCCCGAGCTCAGGGTCACCGACACGGAGTTGTTCACGACGCTGGACGGGGACGTGTCACGGCTGGGCGCGCGGGTGGTGCCGACGCGGCGCCGCCGTGGGACGGACGGCGGCGCGCTTCCCGCGGCGCCGGGCACGGCGGGCCAGGGCCCCGCCGCCCCTGGAGGCTCGCTCGGTTCCCCCGCCGGACCTGCCGCGCTGCCGGGCGGCCGGGCCGGCGAGGCCACGAACGGCCTCGTCAAGCCGCTCGACACCGTCGCCGCCGCCCTCGCCCTGCCGGTCCCGCACGTCGACCCCGGTGACCCCAACGCCGGTTTCCTCGCCGGTCTCATGGCCTCCGCGCCCGCGGAGCTGATCGCCGCGCTGCGCGCCGCGCCGGGCGCCTCCCTGGAACTGCGGCTGCGCGAGCTGCGGGCCCAGCTGGAAATGGGCGAGACGGCCAACGCGGGCCGGGCCGTCGCCGCCCTGGAGGCCGACCACGCCGACGACTGGCGGGTCGTCTGGTATCGCGGTATCACCGCGCTCGTCACCGGCGACCACGAGTCGGCCGCGCTCTCCTTCGACGCGGTCTACGACGCGTTCCCCGGAGAGCCCGCACCCAAGCTGGCGCTCGGCCTGTGCGCGGAGGTCCTCGGCCAGCTCGACAACGCGGCCGAGTACTACCGCCTCGTCTGGACGACCGACCCCAGCTATGTCAGCTCGGCGTTCGGCCTGGCCCGCGTGCAGCTCGCCGCCGGTGACCGACACGGCGCCGTCCACACGCTGGAGTCGGTACCGGAGGCGTCCATCCACTACACCGCGGCCCGCGTCGCCGCCGTACGGGCGCGGCTGCGAAACCGTACGGGCCAGGGCCAGGGCTCCACCTTCCTGGACGACCTCGTGGCCGCAGCGGGGCAGGTCCAGGCGCTCGAGGCGTACGGCCTGGACGCCGTGCGCCGTGAGCAGTTGTCCACAGAGGTCCTCGGCTGCGCCCTGGACTGGGTACTCTCCGAAAACCCGAGTTCTGCGCCGACCGCGGCGACCGGCCGGGCGCTGCTCGGCAGCGAACTGGACGAACGCGGCCTCCGTTTCGGCCTGGAGCGCTCGTACCGGACGCTGGCCAGGCTCGCGCAGGGCGGCGAGGAGAGGATCGACCTGGTGGAACGCGCAAACCGTTACCGCCCCCGAACGTGGGTGTGATCGATGTCGCAAATGCCCCAATCCACGGCCCTTTCGAGGTGCCCCAGTTGCGAGGAGCCCGTTGAGTCGGGTGACCACTTCTGCGGCGCCTGCGGGTACGACCTGTCCATGCTGCCCGACCCGCCACAGGACTCCCCGACGCTGACCGTGAACGGCGCGGCGGCGCAGGTCGCCTCGGTGGCGCCGCCCGACAGGCGGGGCGCGGACTCCGACGGCTCCGAACCGCCCGCCGCGCCCGCCACCCAGGGCGTACGGCTCGGCCGTCCTGAGCCCGAGGACTACCACCTGGCCTCCCCCGAGCCCCCGGCGCCGCTCGGAGAGGGCGCGTCCCCTCACCGGCCCGTCGACCCGCGCACCGCCATGCCGCCGACGCCCCCCGCCGGTACGAAGATCTGCGTGGCCTGCCGTGCGGGCACCGTGGACAGCGACGGCTACTGCGAGAACTGCGGCCACGCCCAGCCACGCGAACGTGACCACATGGAGCAGGAGTTGGACGCGGTAGCCGCGGTCAGTGACCGGGGCCTGCGCCACCATCGCAACGAGGACGCGTTCGCTGTCTCCCGGACCGCGCTGCCCGACGGCTCGCCCGCAGTCGTCGCGATCGTCTGTGACGGAGTCTCCTCGGCGACCCGGCCCGACGAGGCCTCCCTCGCCGCTTCACGGGCGGCCAACCAGGCGCTGCTGGAGACCCTTCCGCTGGGCACGCACCCCCAGCAGGCCATGCACGAGGCGATCGTCGCCGCCTCGCACGCCGTCAACGCGCTGGCCATAGAGCCGGAGACGGCCCAGGAGCACGCCCCGCACCAGAACGCGCCCGCCTGCACCATCGTCGGCGCCGTCATCACCTCCCGTCTGCTCGTCGTCGGCTGGGTCGGCGACAGCCGTGTCTACTGGGTCCCGGTGGACCGCGCCGCGCCCGCGGCCCGGCTCACCGAGGACGACTCGTGGGCCGCGCAGATGGTCGCCGCGGGCCTGATGAGCGAGGCCGAGGCGTACGCCGACGAGCGCGCCCACGCGATCACGGGCTGGCTCGGCGCGGACGCGTACGAACTGGAGCCACACACCGCTTCGTTCAAACCGGACGGGCCGGGTGTCGTGGTGGTGTGCACCGACGGGCTGTGGAACTACGCGGAGGGCGCCGAGGAGATGGCCGAGGTGGTGCCGCTCGACGCCGACCGGCACCCACTGCACAGCGCCCAGGTTCTGGTGGGTCACGCGCTGGACGGCGGGGGCCACGACAACGTAACAGTGGCGGTCCTCCCGTTCCCGGCCCCGTCGCCGGGGGCAGGATCCGCCTGAAGGGCGTCCCCCGGACAGTCCTGCGGCCGACGGGGGCCGACCCCAGGACCGGCGGGGACCGGTCCGTAACCAGCCGTCACCCCGCAGCTCCGGGGGTGTTCTTCGAGGGGGATCAAAAGAAGGCATGGCTAATTTCTCGAAGTCGAACGTGCCGCAGTTCTCGGTGGACGTCTACCAGAACGAGTACCTGCCGGAGGGCGGCAGCGAGGTCAACGCCATCGTGACGGTGACGGCGACCGGCGGCGGCACGATCGGATCCGCGGTCACGGCGCCCCACCTCTACTCGCCGGGGCAGGGCCCGGCCGCCGCTGTGGCGATCATGGTCGACTGTTCCGGGTCGATGGACTACCCGCCGACCAAGATGCGCAACGCGCGCGACGCGACGGCCGCCGCCATCGACACGCTGCGCGACGGCGTGCACTTCGCGGTGGTCGGCGGCACCCATGTGGCCAAGGAGGTCTACCCGGGCGGCGGCCGGCTCGCCGTCGCCGACGCGACCACCCGTGGCCAGGCCAAGCAGGCGCTGCGCAAGCTCAGCGCGGGCGGCGGCACCGCGATCGGCACCTGGCTGCGGCTGGCCGACCGACTGCTGTCCTCGGCGGACGTTCCCATCCGGCACGGCATCCTGCTCACCGACGGCCGCAATGAACACGAGTCACCCACGGACCTGAAGGCCGCGCTGGACGACTGTGCCGGCCGTTTCACGTGTGACGCGCGTGGAGTGGGCACCGACTGGGAGGTCAAGGAGGTCACGGGAATCGCCTCCGCGCTGCTCGGCACCGCCGACATCGTCGCCGATCCGGCAGCCCTGACCGCCGACTTCACGCAGATGATGGAGACGGCCATGGGCAAGGAGGTCGCGGACGTCTCGCTGCGCGTGTGGACACCCGTCGGCACGCAGATCAAGTTCGTGAAGCAGGTGGCGCCCACGGTCGAGGAGCTGACCGACCGCCGGGTCGACGCGGGCCCGCGCGCCGGTGACTACCCGACCGGCTCCTGGGGCGACGAGTCCCGCGACTACCACGTGTGCGTCCAGGTCCCGCCGGCCGGCATCGGTCAGGAGATGCTCGCGGCCCGCGTCTCGCTGGTGATCCCGCAGGGCGGCTCGAGCGGAGCCGAGGGTGGCGGAGGAACCGCCCACAGCCTCGGTGCCCAAGGGCTCGTACGGGCGGTGTGGACCGACGACATGACGGCGTCCACCTCGCTCAATCCCCAGGTCGCCCACTACACGGGCCAGGCCGAACTGGCACATGCCATCCAACAAGGGCTGGACCTCCGCAAAGCGGGCGACTTCGACGGCGCAACGGCCAAACTGGGCCGAGCCGTTCAGCTCGCCAGCGCTTCGGGGAACGCGGATACTGCGAAACTGCTTGCGAAGGTGGTGGACGTGGTCGATGTCGCGACAGGTACTGTGCGACTGAAGGCGAAGGTCGAGGAGGCCGACGAGATGACACTCGAGACCCGGTCGACAAAGACTGTTCGCGTGAAGAAGTGACGTAACAAGATCCGACAGCAACGAGCCCAGCCCCCAGGGGTTGGAGAACCCACGCCGGTCACCGAGACCGGACGAAGGAGAGGGGGACGCGCCGACATGCCGACCTGCCCGAACGGACACCAGTCGGGTTCCGACGACTGGTGCGAGGTCTGCGGTCACCGTATGGCCGGTGCCGTACCCCCGCCGCCACCCCCACCGCCCGCCGCCGGTTACGGCTATCCGCCGCCGGGTTCGCCGCCGCCTCCTCCGGGCGTGGGCGGTCAGCCCGCGGGACGCCCGCATCTGTCCGCCGTGCCGGACCCCGAGCCGGAACTGTGCCCGCAGTGCCGCACGCCCCGCGAGGGCGGCGCCCCGTTCTGCGAGGAGTGCCGGTGGAACTTCCTGACCAACAAGGCGACCTCGTACACCCCGGCCGCACCGCGCCCGCCGGCGCCGAACCCGGCGCTGCGCTTCGCGCAGGGCGGCCAGACAGGGCCCAACCCCGACTCGTACGACTACCGCGGCTCCCGGCCCTCTCAGGTGAACCGTCCCGCGGAGCCGATCCCGCCGGGCCCGCCGTTCGGCAGCGAGCCGTCCGGACCCACGCCCTTCGGCGGGGACTCCCCGCACCCGCCCGCCTTCGGGACCGATCCGTCCCGTCCCGTCCCGCCGCCGCCCGGGCCCACACCTGGTGGCCACGGTGCGCCCGGTGGTCCTCAGGCCGTAGCGCCGACGGGCCCGCAGGCCTTCCAGCCGGGCGGCCCGCCTCCCACCTTCCAGCGGCCCGCTCCGCCTCCCCCGCCGCCGACCCAGAGCTTCCCGCCGCCGGCCGCTCCGCCGCACCCCGACGGCGCGTCCCCCGGCGGCGATGACGACGACTGGGTGATCTCGCCGCCCTCGTCCTCCCCGACGCCCGGGATGCCCGGCGGTCAGGGTGGCGGCTACGGCTACCCACAGCCCGCCTCCGTCCAGACCCCGCCCGGCCCCCACCAGGGACAGCAGGCGACCTGGACCGCGACCGTCGGCCCGGACCGCGAGTACTTCATGGCGATGATGCAGCGCTCCGGCCCCGAGGCCGCGGGCCTGAACCTGCCGGCGTACTCCCCGGAGCAGCAGCGCACACTCACCGGCAATCAGATCACCATCGGCCGCCGCCGCCACTCCACCGGCGACACCCCGGACATCGATCTGTCAGTGCCGCCGGAGGACCCGGGCGTCTCGCACCAGCACGCGGTCCTGGTCCAGCAGCCGGACGGTTCCTGGGCGGTCGTCGACCAGAACTCCACGAACGGTACGACGGTCAACGGCGCCGAGGAGCCCATCCAGCCCTTCGTGCCGGTCCCCCTGCAGGACGGGGACCAAGTGCACGTGGGCGCGTGGACGACGATCACGATCCGCCGGGGCTAGGGCGTGTTTCGAAAGTCCCGCCTGCCCCGCGGCGTCTGGCACGCGCTCCCCCAAGCTCTTCGAGCAGGGGGGACCCCCAGCCGCGTTGTCGGGATCACCCTCGTACGCCCAGTACGAGGACGACCCTCCGCCTTGCGATCGCACGCACCAGACGCCGCGGGGCCCGCCCTGACGGGCGGACGACGGGACTTTCGAAACACGCCCTAGTACCGAGGCAGGCAATAGGTGACGCTACGGGGCAATACGGCTATTGCCCCGGCAGCGGCCAGGTGTACGGCCCCTCCGGGGCGTCCAGCCACGCCCAGGAGCGGTCGCCGCTGACCGTGATCCCGAACCGCTCGCGCGCAGGCTGCTGCTCGCGCTCCCACAGGGTGTAGGCCTCGTACGGGTCGAGGCTGCCGGCCGTCAGGGTCAGCAGGAACCGCAACAGTTCGCTGCTTCGGGCCCGGCGCGGCAGCCCGCCCGGATCGGGCGGCTCGGGCCGCATGCCGCCGCGCAGCGGCACGAAGTAGGCGGGCGTGCGCAGGAAACGCCCCTCGGCGTGACGTGCGTCTCGCACCCGCAGGGCGATCAGCCCGGTCGAGAAGGGCGCGAGGATGCGCGCACCCGGATGGCACTGCGCCAGCCACGCGGCGGGGATCGTGTTCAGCGTGCAGGTCGCGATGATCCGGTCGTAGGGGGCGCGTGCCGGTACGCCGCGAGCACCGTCACCCGTGACCACGGCCGGGTGGTAGCCCGCGGCGACAAGGTGCTGCCGAGCGGACTCGGTGATCTCCGGATCGAGATCGATGGTGGTGACCAGGTCGGCGCCGAGGCGGTGGGCGAGCAGGGCCGCGTTGTAACCGGTGCCGGCGCCGATCTCCAGAACGGCCGTCCCGTCCTGGACCCGCAGTTCGGTCAGCATCGTCGCCATCAGGGAGGGTTGGCTGCTGGAGGAGACCAGCTCACCGTCACGCATCCGGGTGGCCAGCGGGGTGTCGGCATACGCGCCGCGTAGCCACTCCTCTCGGCGCCGCGGATCGGGGTCGCCGCTCCAACGGCGCTCGTAACCGCCCGGAACGCCGATGAAGTAGTAGGGCACGAAGAGATGGCGCGGCACCGCCGCGAACGCCTCCCGCCAGCGGGGATCGGCCTGCCAGGCTCCGCTCGCGTCGATCTCCCGCACGAGTTCCGCCCGCGCCGACGTGGCGAGGTCCTCCAGAGCGTGATCGAGAGCGTGCGCGGTCATACCTCCACTGTGCTTCGGGCGGTGGCCGGGGGCGAGCATTACGGACGAAATATAGGGCAATTGAGGCATTCCGGGCTCCGTCGCTTGGTGGCCGGCCGGAACTCCTGGTGCTGTCACGGTCCTGGTCCTAGGCCCGGAGACCTCGGTCGCGGTGTCTGAGACCATGGATGATGTGACAGAGATTCGGCGCGGCACGCTTCAGGAGCAGACCTTCTACGAGCAGGTCGGCGGGGAGGAGACCTTCCGCCGCCTCGTTCACCGTTTCTACGAGGGAGTCGCCGGGGACCCGCTCCTGCGGCCCATGTACCCGGAGGAGGACCTGGGGCCGGCCGAGGAGCGCCTCACGCTGTTCCTGATCCAGTACTGGGGCGGCCCGACGACGTACAGCCAGAAACGCGGCCACCCCCGGCTGCGCATGCGCCACGTCCCGTTCACCGTGAACAAGGCCGCCCATGACGCCTGGCTGAAGCACATGCGGGTCGCCGTCGAGGAGCTCGGCCTCTCCGAGGAGCACGAGCACACGATGTGGAACTACATGACGTACGCGGCCCAGGCGATGCTGAACGCGCCCGACTGAACCGTCGGGTCAGCGGACGCTGACGTCCAGGGCACCGAGTCCCGCCCGCCGTACGGCGATCGAGCCGTACGGTGTGCGCAGCCTGAGCCACGCACCCGACGAGAACAGCCCCAGCGGCTCCTCGCCGGGTGCCAGTGGGGCGGGACGCAGGAAGCCCAGCGACTGCGCGGCGTGCACGGCTCGCACCGGGAGCCCCGTGGCCCCCACCGTGCGGGACCAGATCTCCCGGCCGATCCGGTCGAGCGCGACTCGCGTCCGCTGCTCGGGGCCCAACTCCTCCGTACGGGAACGGAATTCGGCCACCGCCGCGGACACGGTCGCCCGCAGGGCGTCGGGCTCCGGAAGGTCCGGTACCGTCTGCCAGCCGCCGCGTGGCGGAAGGACCCCGGACCACGGCGGTCCGGTGACGGCATCCGGCACGGTCGCCGTGGCCGCCGCCTCGTCCACGGACTCCAGGAGTTCACCCGCCGAAACGGTCACGTCGAGCCGGACGTCCAGCCCCTTCTCGTACGGCTTGGCGAGCCGCACCGCGCGGATGGCGAGCACCTCGAACGACGGTGGCCGCCCGAACACCGCCAGCGTCGTACCGGCCGCCTGCAGACGCACCGCGGCGCCACGGTCGTAGTGGATCAGCCTGGCCAGGAAGGCGGACAGGTCCGCCGCCTCCCCGTCGTCGGTGAGCTGGAGCACCGTCATGCGGCGACGGCCTCCTCCTTGTCGCCCGTGTACTCCCGGAGGAACTCGCGCTCCTCAGCGGTGATCCGGCGCGGCCGCTGTGCCTCGAAGTCGAACGGCACTATCACCGTCGAGGCCCGGACGTAGATCTGGTCCGGGTCCTTGACCTCGTAGGCGAGCGTGAAGGACGCGGCCTTGATCTCCGTGACCCACAGCTCGATGTCCACCGGCGCGTGCCGATGGACCAGTTGCCGCTTGTAGTCGATCTCATGGCGCGCCACCACGGACCCCTGCTTGAACTCCTGGTCCGGGCGGAACAGGAAGTCGATACGGGCCTCCTCCAGGTAGCGGAGGAACACCACGTTGTTGACGTGGCCGTAGGCGTCCATGTCCGCCCAGCGCAGCGGGCAGCGGTAGATGTGCCGCAAGATCAGCCCCGGGTCAGCTTCTTGTGGGTGGCACGGTGCGGACGGGCGGCGTCCGGGCCGAGCCGCTCGATCTTGTTCTTCTCGTACGACTCGAAGTTGCCCTCGAACCAGAACCACTTGGAGTCGCCCTCGTAGGCGAGGATGTGCGTGGCCACGCGGTCCAGGAACCACCGGTCGTGGGAGACGACGACGGCGCAGCCCGGGAACTCCAGAAGGGCGTTCTCGAGCGAGGACAGCGTCTCCACGTCCAGGTCGTTGGTGGGCTCGTCGAGCAGCAGCAGGTTGCCGCCCTGCTTCAGGGTGAGCGCGAGGTTGAGGCGGTTGCGCTCACCGCCGGACAGGACGCCGGCCGGCTTCTGCTGGTCCGGGCCCTTGAAGCCGAACGCGGACACGTACGCACGCGACGGCATCTCGACGTGGCCGACGTTGATGTAGTCCAGGCCGTCGGAGACGACCTCCCACAGCGTCTTCTTCGGGTCGATGTTCTCGCGGCTCTGGTCGACGTAGGAGATCTTGACGGTCTCGCCGACCTTGATCGAACCGGTGTCGGGCTGCTCCATGCCCTGGATCATCTTGAACAGCGTGGTCTTGCCGGCGCCGTTCGGGCCGATGATGCCGACGATGCCGTTACGCGGCAGCGTGAAGGACAGATTGTCGACGAGGACCTTCTCCCCGAAGGCCTTGTTGAGCTGGTCCACCTCGACGACGATGTTGCCCAGGCGCGGGCCCGGCGGGATCTGGATCTCCTCGAAGTCCAGCTTCCGCATCTTGTCGGCCTCGGCGGCCATCTCCTCGTAGCGGGCCAGACGCGCCTTGGACTTGGCCTGCCGCCCCTTGGCGTTGGAGCGGACCCAGTCCAGCTCCTCCTTGAGGCGCTTCTGCCGCTTGGCGTCCTTCTGGCCCTCGACCTTGAGGCGGGTCGCCTTGGTCTCGAGGTACTTGGAGTAGTTGCCCTCGTAGCCGTGGAGGCGGCCGCGGTCGACCTCGCAGATCCAGCCGGCGACGTTGTCCAGGAAGTACCGGTCGTGGGTGACCGCGACGACGGTGCCCTCGTACTTGGCCAGGTGCTGCTCCAGCCAGTTCACGGACTCGGCGTCGAGGTGGTTGGTGGGCTCGTCGAGCAGCAGCAGGTCGGGCTGCTCCAGGAGGAGCTTGCACAGCGCGACGCGGCGCTTCTCACCGCCGGAGAGGGTGGTGACGGGCCAGTCGCCGGGCGGGCAGCCCAGGGCGTCCATGGCCTGCTCCAGCTGGGAGTCCAGGTCCCACGCGTTGGCGTGGTCGAGGTCCTCCTGGAGCTTGCCCATCTCCTCCATCAGCTCGTCGGTGTACTCGACCGCCATCTGCTCGGCGATCTCGTTGAACCGGTCGAGCTTGCCCTTGATCTCGGCGACACCCTCCTGGACGTTCTCCAGGACGGTCTTCTCCTCGTTCAGCGGGGGCTCCTGAAGCAGGATGCCGACGCTGTAGCCGGGGGTCAGGAACGCGTCACCGTTCGACGGCTGCTCGAGACCCGCCATGATCTTGAGGACGGTCGACTTACCGGCGCCGTTCGGGCCGACGACGCCGATCTTCGCACCCGGCAGGAAGTTCAGGGTGACATCGTCGAGAATCACCTTGTCGCCGTGCGCCTTGCGCGCCTTGCGCATGGTGTAAATGAACTCAGCCAAGAGAAACCGTCCGGCAGCTTGAAATCTGGCAGTGGGCAGATACACCCCATCTTGCCTGACCGCCACCCCTGAGCGGAAACCCGTCCGGCCAAGTGGCTCTGACCTGGGGTTTCGCTAGCGGTCCGCTGAGACTGGGGCCTGACACAGGTGCGGCGCGCCGCCTCTTCGAGAGCCGACCGGCCAGATTGGTATCGCGCCACGGCGGACATGCGTTACCGAAGGAGAGAGAAGGAGTCTCCGCATGTCACACCGTCCCGCGACGAGGCCCGAGGCCACCTGGCTGGCCAGGTGGGCGGGAGTTCTGCTGTGCCTCGCAGTGGCCGCCATCCATGTCGTGGACCAAGGCGGCATCTCGACGACGAGAGATCCCTACTATGTCGGCGTCGCCTACCACGTCCTGGAGATCGCGGCCGTGGTCGCCGCCATGCTGCTCCTCATCGGCCTCGTCCGACTGGGATGGCTGCTGGCAGTCGGGGTCGCCGTCGGCCCCCTGCTGGGCTACGTCCTGTCCAGGGGACCGGGACTGCCCTACTACAGCGACGACGTCGGCAAGTGGACGGAACCGCTCGGGTTGGTCAGCCTGGCCGTCGAAGGGGCCCTGCTCCTGTTGTCGGTGCCGCTCTTCGTGCGAAGCCTGCGCCGTAGAACCTTGACGTTATCCACGACCAAGGTTCAGCCCCGGAGAAACCCCCTCCTGAGTCGGCCCTTCATCCTGTGCCCCGGCAAGGACTCGAACCTACGACCAAGCGCTTGAATCGAGTGGCGAGGAGGGAGGATCGGCTGCCCGGCTGATCCGTAGGTGCGAGGTCACATCTACGGGCGCTGAACGACCGTCCGGCCGGCCGCCCCACCTCTCACGCTCCGGTTCCCCTCCCCCTGACGAGAGAGGGGAACCCTGTACGTCGCCATCGCCGCTCAGTCCTGTGATGGCGTCTTCTTCGCGCGGACCAGGAGGAGGGCGGCGCCGCCTATGACGACCAGACCGATGGCCGTGCCCGCGATGAGCGGGGTCGCGGTCGACGCGCCCGTCTCGGCGAGGTTGGTGTCCACGGCCGTCATGCCGCCCCCCGTCGCCGGACTGGGCTCACTGAGCGTCTGCGTGGTCAGGCCGCTCACGCTTCCCCCGGTCTTGCAGTCGAGAACGCCCTTGAACCGCCTCTCATAGCCGCCCGGCCCCTCGATCGTGAAGTCGTAGGCCTGGTCCTCCTGCAACGGGATCGTCACCGTCTGCGACTTCCTGGCCGCTATGGTGTGCTCGGCCCCCATCAGCGCGAACGTGAACGGCTCGTCACCCTTGTTCACCGCGGTGATGTCCACTCCGCCCTTGGCGCAGTTCTGCTCGGCCGACAACGCGGGTATCGCGCCCGTCGCGGCCCAGTTCGCCGTCGCCGTCGCCGAGACGGTCGACTCGCTGGAACCGGCGAGTATCTGCGTCTGACTGCGGGTCTCGGAGGCGAAGGCCCGGCCGACCGGCACAGTGGTCGATGCCTGTAGGGACAGCTCGACCCAACCGTCCTGCGCCTTCTCGGGCACCTCGAAGAAGATCCGGCTGCCGTCACGCGCAGACGTGATCTTCTTGCCCTTTCTGTCGACGATCTTCACGCCGCTCGCCGTGGCATCGGCCGGTCGCCTCACCGTGGCACTGTCGGCGTTCGTGTGCACCGTGACCGGACCGAGCCGCTCACCCGGGTGACCCGAGACCGCGGGCGGGTCCAGAGTCAGGGAAGCAGCGGGCTCCGGGAGGTTCCGCGCGTTCTTCTCCAGGTAGTCCGCGAGCTTCTCCGCCCGCGGGTCGACCGCGTCCACGTCGGCGCCGTCCGAGTAGCGCCAGATCGCCACCTGCGTACCGGCTGCCGCGTCCTGCTCCGTGAGACCCTTGACACCGGCCCGGTCCGCCAGCGCCCCCAGATCGTTCACCTGCGGGTAGGAGTTCCGCAGGATCCAGCGGATCTTGCCGGCGTTCTTGTTGCCGCTCAGGGATGTACCGCTCCAGGGCGTCTCGTGGTACTTGGCGTCCTTCTGCGTCGGGGTGTGGATGTCGATGCAGTAGGTCTGCAGGGTGCCGCCGTTGTCGACGGACATCTCGAACAGGCCTGCCGGCACCCGCTCATCCTTACCGCCGTTATGGATGACGGCGGCACCGTACGTCTTGAGGCCACCTAGTGTCGCGGTCGCACCTCCCCCGCTCTGCGATGTCCCGTCGGCGGCCGCCACGCCCGCGGTGGTCAGCAGGCCCGCAGCGACGAGCCCGGAAACCAGCGTCGCGACGGCGAGGCGGGCGGTCCCGCGCCTGCACGCGGACAGCGCAGAATGCGAAGAAAACACAGAATTCCCCTTCGAGCAGGACCCGTTGACATGGGGGGTACGGTCCCACCAGCAGAATCAGAAGCTCCGAGAGCTATGCCCGGCATCCTAGGGACGCGCTGCACCTCACCCCTGCGGTCACATCGTCAGACCGCTGATCCGACTCGGAATCGTTATCGCTCTCACGGCCTGCGAGCTGCACTTATCGACAAATCCACGAGGGCCGTTCAAGCCTTGTCGATACATTCCCCTCATAGAAGGCAGACCGGGCATGACGGGCGAATTGCATCCCGGGTGGCTGACATCACGTCACCTTGACTGCTTCCGCGCTCCGTTGACCTGTCATCTGCGGCTGATCCGTCGTCTCGGGCCGACTTGTCGGTTCGGTCTCCCAGTTGGGCTCGGGCTGTGGTGACGCCCCAGGGTGTGCCTCGGTCCTGACCGACCGCCGGAACGCGGAGGTGCCGCGTGACAGATCGTGGCCGATCGCCACCGCGTCGAGATCCGCCGACAGCCAGCCCTGCCCGTCCCGCTGCTCGGTCCGCACCTTCAGCCGCCCCTGCACGACGAGCGGATCGCCCACGGCCACGGACGCCGCGACGTTCGTGGCGAGCGAGCGGCGGACCCACACCGTGAAGAAGTTCGTGTGCCCATCCGTCCACACGTTCTTCTCGCGGTCCAGATACCGTGCCGTCACCGCAAGCCGGAATCGTGCCGTGGGCCCCGTCGGCGACTCCCGGTACACCGGTTGCGTGGCCACATTGCCGACCACGCACACCATCGTCTCGTTCATAACCCCTCCCTCGCCCCGGCTCCCGTGCCGGGCCGGAACACGTACGGGCCCGTCCCGTACGGCTGCGTCTTCCGCGGCGGCCACGCCATGTCGCACACCGCCAGCGGACGGCGACCGCGTTCGCCGCGATCACCGCCAGATCAGACTGCCTCCGTTGGTCCGAGCCCGCTGAGTCCTGTGGGCTACCGCCCGGTTGTGGACAACTCCGTCACCCGAACAAGAACCTCCGCTCTGTCCCGCCTCCGGGCGGGACTCACCCCACCCGCGCCCCCGCTCCGCCCCCCGTGACCTTCGCGTACTGCTCCCGAACCTCCTGGTACCGCAGCAGCTCCGCCGCCACCGGATCGAGCACCCGGGCCCGCCCGCACGCGGCGGCCGCGTCCCGCAAGCGCCGTTCCGCCTCGAGCCCATACCGCCGGGCCGGGGCGCGCGCAGCCATCCTGCAGCTCCACTCGATGACCGGACCGCCGACGACGCCGACCGCCATCAGCAGCATCGGCAGCCCCAGGTTCGGCGACATGAATCCGATGATCCGCCCCAACAACCACAGCGTTCCGATGACTTGGAGAAGGGTCATCGACGCCTGGGCAAGCACGGTGGCGCGCCACCAGCCGGGCCGGGGCGGCCGCTCCGGCGGCGCGGCCGCCCGCACCGCCAGTTCGTCCAGCGCCTCCGGCAACTCATGTGCGCCACGTACCGCGGCCTCGCGCACCGCCTGGGCCCATGGCGCGGGCAGCCCGCCCGCGGCCCGGTCCGCCACCGTCCGTGCAGCCTGCTCGACGCGCTGACGAGCGGTCGCCTCCTCGTCCACGGGCGCAGGCGCCGGCAGCCGTCCCGTGGAGGGTCCACGCCGGTCCTGGCACCACCGCCACAACCGCAGCCAGGGCGTGCCGCACGCGCGGTTGGCATGGCGCAGCCAGGCGCGCTCGGCGGCCTCGCCCGCGGCGGTCGCGCCTACCGCGTCCGCCAGTCGCTCGGCGAACTCCTCGCGCGCCTCCTCGCTGAGGCCCGTGCGCTGCCCTGTCGCATAGACGGGCCGCAGCCGGGCCGCGGCCGCGTCCACGTCGGCGGAGATCCGGCGCGCAGCCGCCCCCCGCTCGGTCACGAACTGCCCGAGTGCCTCGCGCAGTTCACCCACGCCCTCCCCGGTGAGCGCGGACAGCGCCAGCACGGTCGCGCCCGGCTCTCCGTACTCCCCCAGAGCGATCCCGTCCCCGTCGAGCAGCCGACGCAGATCGTCGAGCACCTGGTCGGCGGCCTCGCCGGGAAGCCGGTCCACCTGGTTGAGGACGACGAACATGACCTCGGCGTGCCCGGCCAGGGGCCGCAGATAGCGCTCATGGAGAACGGCGTCGGCGTACTTCTCGGGATCGACGACCCAGATGACCGCGTCGACCAGAGCGAGGATGCGGTCGACCTGCTCCCGGTGCTGCACGGCCGCGGAGTCGTGGTCGGGCAGGTCGATCAGGACGAGCCCGCTCAGCTGCGACTCGCCGTCCGCGTTCTGCACGGGGCGCCGACGCAGCCTCCCGGGGATGCCGAGCCGGTCGATGAGGGTGGCGGCGCCGTCGCTCCAACTGCACGCGATCGGCGCGGCGGTGGTCGGCCTGCGCACGCCGGTCTCCGAAATGGCCACCCCGGCCAGCGCGTTGAAGAGTGTCGACTTTCCACTGCCGGTGGCGCCCGCGACCGCGACCACGGTGTGCTCCCCGGAGAGCCTGCGGCGCTCGGCGGCCGCGTCCAGGACCCGGCCCGCCTCGACGAGCGTGCGGCTGTCCAGTCGGGTCCGCGACAGGCCCACCAGCTCACGCAGCGCGTCCAGCCGCGACCGCAAGGGCCCGTCGTACGCCAGGGGCTCGGGCTGTCTTACGGCCGTACCGCGGGGCCCCACGATCGCGGCCGGCTCGTGTGCGGAAGCCGTCTCGGGCATGCGTCTGGCGATCAGCCCGTCGTCCCAGACAGGCCCGGTCTCGGCGTGTTCCACGAGATCGTCCCGCTTCACGCACGCGTGGAGGTCATCGTCCTCCACGCGTGCGTGCGTGGGCCCGGCCGCCGCGGAGGCGGCTACGGAACCGTCCCGTTCGCCAGTGTCCGCGTCCACGTCATCCGGCGCACCCGCCTCACCCGTCACGCTGGTAAGCCCGACATCGCACCCGCCGCGCGCGTGCTCACCGTCGTCTCCGTGTTCGGTGGTGGCGGGCTCTTCGCAGGGAGCGGTCCCGCGCCGCTCGTCCTCGGGCCGCTCGCCGGCCACGTCCGAGGGCTCACCCTGGGGATGCTCGGCATGGTCCGTGTGATCAGTGACGGCAGTCACCGGGTCACCTCTCCTTCTCCAGTACGGACAGCGCGGCGATGAGTTCGGCCTGGGGCTCGGCGCGGACGTCGAGGGCATCGAGTGGGGCGAGACGGCGCTCGCGTTCGGTGCGCAGGGCCCGGTCGAGGTACTCGGAGAGCAGTCGGGCGGCTCGGGCGCGCAGTCGCAGCGCTCCTTGCGCTCCGATCCGCTCGGCGAGCCCCTCCCCTGCCTCCTTTGCCCGGTTTCCGCCGAGGAGAGCCGTGGCGACCAGGGCGGCCACCACCTCGGCGTCCGGGGCGACGCTCTTCTCGAGGTCGCGCACCTCGTCCTCGGCGTACTCCTCGAGAACGCGCCGCCAGCGTCGTACGGTCATCCCGATCCGGTGCCCGGCGCTCTCCTGGGCGGGGTCACAGGTCATCAATTCGGGTGCATTTGCCGCTGGTTCGCACCGCCAAACCTTGTCGATGCGCTCGTCGGCGGCGGTGACGGCGCACAACAGCAGGGTGCCCAGGCCCTCGACGAGGGCGTCCATCAGTTCACCGGCGCTGCAGTCGAGCGGATAGCTGCGCCACCGCTTCAGCGCGTCGCCGGAGAGGACGGCTCCGGCCTCCAGGCGGTCCAGTACGCGCGCGTACTCGCCGTCGTAGGCGGTGTCGACTGCGGCGGTGAGCCGCAGCGCGGCGGCGTACTGGGCGGCTGCGGCGCCGGCCAGCTCGGGCATGCGGGACTTCAGGGAGTCCAGGGCGCCGTGTGCCGTACGGGCCATGGCGGTCTGCCGAGCTGCTGGGTCCTGTACCTGGCCCACGAGCCACTCGCGCAGGGACGCGACGGCGGTGGCGGGCAGAAGCCCCCCGCCCCAGGCGGACTCGGGCAGCTCGGGCACGGTGAAGCGCGGCACATCACCGAGCCCGGCCTTGGCGAGCAGGGCGCCGTACTGCCGGGAGACTTCCGAGATCACCTGGTGCGGGACCCTGTCGAGCACGGTGACGAAGGTCGCCCGCTGTTCCTTGGCGGTCCGCAGCAGGTGCCAGGGCACGGCGTCGGCATACCGGGCGGCCGTCGTGACCAGGACCCAGATGTCGGCCGCGCAGATCAGCTCGGCGGCGAGGGTCCGGTTGCCGACGACCAGGGAGTCGATGTCGGGAGCGTCCAGAAGGGCGAGCCCCTGCGGAATGGTGTCGGCGGTCTCGATGCGCAGCACCGGCTTCTGGCGAACGGCGACTCCATGCAGTTCGTCGCCGGAATCCTGGTGGGGCACCCACACGCGGGCGAGGTCGGGAAGGACGCGCATGCCACTGAACCAGTGGTGGTCCTGGGGGTGGCAGACGAGCACGGGCACACGGGTGGTGGGCCGCAGCACACCGGCCTCGCTGACCTTGCGACCCACAAGGGAATTGACGAGAGTCGACTTGCCGGCTCCGGTGGATCCACCGACGACGGCCAGCAAGGGCGCTTCGGGCTCCCTCAGCCGGGGCACCACGTAGTCATCGAGCTGCGCGAGAAGCTCGTCCCGGGTGGCACGCGCGCAGGGCGCCCCCGCCAGGGGCAGCGGGAAGCGTGCGGCGGCGACACTGTCGCGCAGAGCGGAGAGTGCTTTGAGCAACTGAGGCCGTACGTCCAAGGTCACCACATGCGAAGAATGCCCAATTTTGATTGGTTTCTGAAGCATATGGGGCTGTCTGCGCGCCGACAGGACACACAGGACGGAAGGGACGACTGGGACGCAGGCATAACGAGTGCACAACACCCGCGGCGCGAGGCGTCAAAAGCGGTGCACAATTCGCACCTGCCTGCGATTATCAGGACCGCTTCACCGAACCTCCACATCGAGCCACGGAGGCGAAGCACCAGGAACAAGGAGTCGGGAGCCCTATCCTTGTCCCCGGCGAGGTCACGGATCGGCCCACACCCGGGCACCATGCCAGGCCACCAACACCGGCCCCCGTAGCTCAGTGGATAGAGCAGGCGCCTTCTAAGCGCTTGGCCGCAGGTTCGAGTCCTGCCGGGGGCGCCGAGCGACGCCCTCCCATCGGGAGGGCGTTTTGCTGGTCAGAGCGGGTGCAACATGAGCAGAGGGGTGCCGGACCCTCCCCCGGTGATCGCAAGGAGCGTCCGGCACCGTCCGGCTGTCACCGGGTTTCTGCGGCACTGCGGTGAATACGCGGGGAAGTTCCCCGGGCGCCGTCAGGCGATCTCGGGCAGCTCGGGAAGGCCCCCTGCGGCTCGTCAGGGCGCACTCTGCCGTGGCGATCGCCACCCATCAGGCCGACGCTGTCAGGTCAGGAGGCGGCCCGGCCGTCCCGGGGGCCAAACGTGCGGACCGCCTCGGCGTCCGTGGTAACCGCCCGGATGTAGTGCTCCGCCCAGGCGCGACAATCGTGGTAGCCCGACTCCCTGACCACCCGGTCCACGGCTCCGTCGACGTCGAAGGAAGTGTGCCGCAGCTGCACCTGCCCGCTGTGCAGCAGGGCCCAGGAGCTGCCGGCCCTGCCGTACGGCATGCCGATGCTGCCAGAGTTGACGACCAGGCGCTCGTCTACGAGTCGCATGAACGGCATGTGGGTGTGCCCGCACACCATGGTCCGTACATCGTCGGGCAGTTCAGCGAAGACTTCCGCCCAGCGGTCCAGGCGGGTGTCGACGAGGACGACCTCGTCGTCGGCTCGCGGCGTCCCGTGGCAGAAGACCACCTTGCCGAAGCCGTCGACCTCCATGGTCACCGGGTGGGGGAGGTCCGCCAGGAACTTCACGTCCTCCTCCCGCAGCTGCTCGGCGGCCCATAGGTCGACTTCCCACGCCTGGTCGGCCGGGAACTCTCCCCGCGCCATCTGGGCAAGCTCCCGATCGGCGTTGCCGCGGACCAGGACCGCCTTGTCGCCGAGCGCGCGCAGCCGGTCCAGTACCTCGACCGGCTGCGGACCGGCCGCGTGGTCACCGGTTACGACGATCAGGTCGGCCGCCATGACATCGGGCTCGTCCAGCACCGCCTCCAAGGCAGGCAGCACACCGTGGATATCGGACAGGACCGCGACACTTGCGACCATCGGGCTACCTCTCGAAGACATCGGGCATCGGGATTCGGGCGGACGCTGGGCATTCTCCCCGGCGCGAGAAGGCAGCACCGCCTTTTGCCTCCGCGCGGCCGGCGCCGATCCAGTCGAGGAGAGCGGCGGCCTGGACCGAGCACAGTCTTGACCAGGTCCGTGCCTCCGGGGCCGCCCGTGGGCCGTGCGCGGCGGACTGGCATCGCCAGATGATGACAACGAGTCCCGGCCTCCCCTCGCGAACTGTCCTTCGCCCGCGCAGGATCGAAGGCCGCTCGCCGGATCTCCGACGCACGAAGCACAGCCCGGCTCGCGTGCGGCTCGCGCGGCGGTGCGGTCGGCTCTGTCTGCCACACTCGCGTTTCACCGGGGCGCTCAGACTGAAGGAGGTATTGCGGGGGACGGCGGCGGCTCAGTTGCGAATGAGTAGGACGAGGCCGGCGAGCACGACGGCGAGCGCCACAGCGGCGGCTCCGTATACCAGTCGGTGCGCGCGCAGTCCGGGCAGGAAACGGTCGGCGGCGATCCTGCCGGGCCCGGTGAGGGCGAGTCCGGCCGCACCGGCGGTCAGCAGAACTTCGTACTCGACGCCCTGGGGGGCGAAGAAGCCGCCGCCCCACTTGACGGCCAGGGCGTTGATCATCGTGCCGAGGACGGCGGCGCCGGCGAGCGGCGTCAGCAGGCCGATTACCAGCCCGAGCCCGCCGAGGGTCTCGCTCAGTCCGGCGATCACGGCCATCGTCTCGCCCGAGGGATAGCCGCTCATCGTGAAGAACTGGCCAGTGCCCTTAAGACCCCCGCCGCCGAACCAGCCGAACAGCTTCTGCGCACCGTGCGCTGCGACGGTCAGTCCGAGAACAATGCGGACAATCAACAACCCGACGTCGTAGGCGTGCGGCGAGGCGCCCTCGGCGACAGCGGAGGGGGAGGCGATGGAGCGGGTGAGAGTGGAAGCCATGGGGAGCAGATCTTTCTGAAAGGGACGACGCTGATCACTTGAACATTCAAGCTCCTGCCCCTTCAGCATAGCCGATATATGAAACTTCAACTATCCCTACGCTCGTCCTAAGCGCTTGGCCGCAGGTTCGAGTCCTGCCGGGGCCGCCGAGCGACGCCCTGGCGGCTCAGGTCTCGGGACCGTTCCAGTCCAGGCAGATGGCGGTGGCGTCGTCCGCAAGGTGCCCGCGGCCGGCGTCGGTGACCGCGGCGGTCAGAGCGCGTACGACCTCACGAGGGTGGTCGGTGGCGGTGTCGCAGATGAGGCTGGGCAGATCGACGGCTTCCGCCTGGCGTTCTTGCATGCCGTCGGTGTAGAGCACGAGGCGGTCACCAGACCGCAGATCGAGATCCTGTACCTGGTACTGGGCGGGCCGCTGCAGGCTGAAGGGCTGGTTGACGGCGAGCGGCAGCTCCTCGACCGCGCCTTCGCGCAGGCGCAGTGGCCAGGGATGGCCGGCGTTGACGATCTGTGTGCCGGCGCCGTTCAGCGCGATGCGCAACAGCTGGCCGGTGGCGAAGGCGCCGCGGCCGTGGTCGACGCATGCCTGGTGGACCTGGCGGGCCTGTTCGGCCAGGTCGGCTCCGGCGCGGCGGGCCCCACGCGAGGCGTTGACCAGGAGGGTCGCCATGAGGGCGGCATCGACGTCGTGGCCCATGGCGTCGGTGATGGAAAGGTGCAGCGTGTCGTAGTCGAGGGCGTAGTCATAGGTGTCGCCGGCGCAGCTGTCGGCGGGGACCAGGGTTGCGGCGAGGGTGAACTCGGGAGCTTCGCACGTGGGAGCTGTGGGCAGGAGCTGGCGCTGGATCTCGGCGGCCAGGGTCAGCGGGGTGGTGCGCTGGCCCCAGTGGTAGAGGTCGGTGAAGCGTCGGTCGGTCACGAGGATGTACGCCAGCGCGTGCGCCGTCTCCTCGACCTGTTCCAGGATGTCCTCCGTCACGCGGGGCAGGACCAGCTCCAGTACGCCGACGGTGTCCCCGCGGTTGGTGACCGGGGCGAGGACCCGCTGGTCCTCCGTGTCGTCCGGCGCCCGCACGAGTTTCTGGGTCCGCAGGACTTCGTCGTAGACGCTGCCTGCCAATGCGATCTGATCAGCACGGCGCCCTCGCTGGCAGTCTTGGTCCTCGCTGACCCGCACTACCTTCCGGCCGATGATGTCGACGAACAGGAGTGAGACGTGCCGTGCACCGAACCGGTCGCTCAGATTGCGTGCCACCACATCGAGGGATGCCGCTGGCGCCGCCTTCTCCGCCTCGGTCAGAATCTCGGCCAGCCACATCCGGCCCTGCGCCACAACAGCCTCCTTGAGTTCTACGGTCTTTCCCGTAGTACCGCAGGCTTCGCAGTTCCAGCCTCTCGCACATGCGTGGCTCAGCGAAAGAACCGATCAAACTTCGCCGTCACGAGCGCAGAGCCCCTGCCAGGGACATGAAAGATGAACGTCACAGCATCGGGCCGGGCCCGTCACAGACGGTCGCCGATCTGCCCGACGGAGCCGAGGCGCCCGTACCGGTCCCAGTCCTGGCCCCGGTCCAGGTCCCGGCCCCAGTCCGGTCCGATCCGGTCCTGCAGGCACTCGCGGGCCGCAGGGCGAGGGCAAGGCGGAGCATCACCCGCGTACTGGATGTACTCCGGTGATGCGACAACACGGGTGGGGTCCCCCTGCTCGAAGAACTTGGGGGACCCCAGAGGTCGCGCTGGGGAAACCCCCGTGACGACAGGGACGTTGACCGGATGGGAGGAGCGGGCCCGATCCGGGAGGCTTCCGCACATGAAGCAGACCAACAGAACACGAGCCGCCTGGATCGCCGTCTCCGCCGCCCTCCTGGGGCTCTCCGCCCCGCTGACCACTTCCGTGTCCGCGTCTGCGGCGGATTCGTCCGAGCGCTCCTCTCTCGAATGGGCCAAATGCGAGGGCAGCGGGCTCGATCCGCGCCAGGAGTGTGCGTCCGTCGAGGTTCCGATGGACTACGCCGAACCCGATGGCCGAAAGGTCGCGATCGCCATCTCCCGTATCCCCAGCGAGAAGCCGGCCGCCCGCCGTGGCGTGCTGTTACTCATCCCCGGTGGGCCTGGCGGGTCCAGTCTCAACGACCCCTCGGGGAAGGGTCAGAAGTTGCCGCAGGAGGTGCGGAACGCCTACGACCTGATCGGTTTCGCGCCGCGCGGCCTCGCCCCCTCCACCTCCGTCACCTGCGGTCTCGACCCGTCATCGACTACGCCGCCGCGGAGGCGCATGGCGTGACCGTGTGTGGCACCGCAAGTTCCTCCACGCCGCCCGTCGAGCTGACCTGGGCGCTGCTGCTCGGGCTCGCGCGCGGCGTCGTCGGGGAGAGCAACGCCCTGCGTGATGGCGGCCCGTGGCAGAGCACCGTGGGCGCGGATCTGTACGGGAGACGGCTCGGACTGCTCGGGCTCGGGAAGATCGGAAGTCGGGTGGCGCGGGTCGGGCTCGCCTTCGGGATGGAGATCGTCGCCTGGAGCCGGCACCTCACCAAGGAGCGCGCGGACGAGGTCGGCGTGGAACTCTCCCCCTCCATGGAGGAGTTGCTCACGAGCAGCGACTTCGTCTCCGTGCACCTCGCACTGGGCGACCGCACCCGGGGGCTGGTCGGCGCACGGGAACTCGCGCTCCTGAAGCGGACCGCCTACCTGATCAACACCTCGCGCTCCGCCATCGTCGACCAGGAGGCCCTGCTCGCGGCCCTGCACGAGGGCCGTATCGCCGGCGCCGGTATAGATGTGTTCGATGTGGAGCCACTACCGGCCGGCCATCCGCTGCGTACCGCCCCGCGCCTGCTCGCCACCCCGCACCTGGGCTATGTCTCTCGGGCCAACTACGCCACGTACTACGGGCAGGCGGTCGAGGACATCCAGGCCTACCTCACGGGGGAGCCGGTACGCCGTCTCGGGGGCTGACCGCACGCCGCGGTCAGTTCTCCCTGGGAGACCCGGGGATACGGGTTCATCGGCTCTGGAGGGGCAGTCCGCCGAGCAGTCGGCCGGGGGCGCCGTCGCGCCGGTTGAGGTCGGCCGCCGTGCTGTTCACAGTGCTGAGCACGGAGTTCTTGTTCTCGGAGTCCAGGGCGTGGGACTGGTGCTGGAAAGGACGCACGTCGAGGTTCCCCCGGGAGGTGAGAGTCTGCAGGGCGTCGTTGAGGTTGGTGGGCGTGGAGCCGGAGGCCTCCGAGGCGAAGGCAGGGGCCGCGGCACCTGCGACGACCAGGGATCCGGCAACGACGGCGGCGGCCTTGAGGGACTTCATCGTGATTCCTTTCTGCGGCGACCCATGTCACCGGGGAGAAGGGGAACTGCGCCCTGGCTAACGAGTCCCCGGGCTCGCGGACACCCGCGCGCGGAAGTGGCGCCCGTGGCCGAAGGCGCGCATGGCGGGCCGGGGCCCTCCCGCCGCGTTCGTCGCCCCTGGTGAGGCACCTTGCCCGGGAATGCCCCCGGTCTCCGGCCGTTCGGAGCAGGAACCGGTCGGCCGCAGAACGCCAGCCGGCCGCCTCCCGTGAGGGATGCGGCCGGTACAGGTGCTCGCTCTGACGTCAGTGGTTGGCGCAGGTGTTGCCGAACGCCGGGTTCAGCAGTCCGATGACGTTGATCGTGTTCCCGCACACGTTGACCGGGATGTGGATCGGGACCTGCGTGACGTTGCCCGACAGGATGCCCGGGGAGTGGTTGGCTGCGCCCGAGGCGCCGCTGTCGGCGGCGGCGATGCCGGCGGTGCCCGCCACGGCCGCGGCGGCAACGGTGGTCAGGGCCAGACCCTTGGCGATACGCAACATGGAGAGGTGCTCCTTGGGGTTCGTCATAACAGCCGGGCGAAGTACCCGACGTTGAATCAACGCGCGGCCCGCGCCTGAGTTGCGCCCCCGATGGGGTGATCCATGGAGTCGCCTGGCTTGACAGGCATGGCACATCGTGCCCCTCGACGGGGTGACGCCGGGTCCCGTGAGGCCACCCGGACCCGCCGACCGCTCCGTCCTGTCCCGGGCCGCGCGACGGGGCGGTCGACGGGCCGGGTCGGCCCGGATGCGGGAGAGTGGGGCTCGGGTGACCACGACGTCATGAGAGCCGGCTTCCAGGCCACCGCGACGTCACCCCACGAACTGGTCCGAATGTCTGGACAAAGCATTGACAGGGCTCCCGTGACGAGGCTAGACCTGGAGGCAGCCGATGTGAGGGGGACTCGATGGAGGAGTTCAAGGAGCTCGAGCCGCACGGTCCCGATGAGGCGTTCGCCCCGGTCACGATGGGCCGGATCGATGTGAACGTCCCACCACGGACGGGCACACCCCTGCCGCTGGTGACATCCGCCGAGCGGCACCAGCATGAGCGCCGAGCGCAGCCGTACGACCGCGCTCGCGCATCACACCTGGGCCGGCACGACGACCCTGGGTCTCCCCTGGCAGCCCGCGTAACCGCCCATTTCCCAAGGGTTGGTGACCGGCCGTTCGCTGCCGCGCCCGACGGACAGCGACTTCGCCGCGGCGCGGGCATCGCCAAAGGACTTCCGTGGAGGGCTGCATGAGCACGGAGTTGTACGTCCCCAGGGGCGCCACCGCGAATGCCCACTACGCCCTCGACATCGACCCGGGGCGAGCGGGCTGGCGCCATTGCAGCCTGCGGATCGTGCGACTCCCTCCGGGCGGCACGCACACCTTCACCACCGGTGACAGTGAGTGGATCGTGCTCCCACTCCAGGGCGCCTGTACGGTGCACACAGAAGGCAAAAAGCTCCAACTCCTGGGACGGGAAGACGTGTTCGCGGGGGTTTCCGACTTCGCGTACGTCCCCCGCGACGCCCAGGTCCAGATCGCCTCCGGTGCGGGAGGCCGCTTCGCCCTGGCAGGAGCGAAGTGCGAGCGCCGACTCCCCGCCCGCTACGGCCCCGCGCCGGAGGTACCCGTCGAAGACCGCGGCAGCGGCACCTGCGCCCGTCAGGTGCGCAACTTCGCCTCGGCCGATGCCTTTGTGTGCGACAAGCTCATCGCCGTCGAGGTCATCACCCCCGGGGGGAACTGGTCCTCGTACCCGCCGCACAAGCACGACGAGACCCGGCCCGGCGAGGAGACGGAGTTGGAGGAGATCTACTACTTCGAGATCGAGGGCCCCGACGGTTTCGGGTACCAGCGCGTGTTCCCCTCCCGTGAGGGCGGATCCGACGTCCTCGCCGAGGTCCGCACCGGTGACGCCGTCCTCGTTCCCGACGGCTGGCACGGCCCGTCCATCGCCCAGCCCGGGCACACCATGTACTACCTGAACGTCATGGCCGGACCGGGCGAGGAACGCCAGTGGCGGATCTGCTTCCATCCGGCCCATCTGGACAGCACAGGGGGGTACCGATGACCTCGACGACAAGACTCACGGTGGCTCAGGCGCTCGTACGCTTCCTGGCAGCCCAGTACACCGAGCGGGACGGCGTGCGGCGACGGCTGATCGCGGCGACCTGGGGCATCTTCGGCCACGGCAACGTCGCCGGCGTCGGACAGGCGTTGGTCGAGTACGGCGATGTGATGCCGTACCACCAGGGCCGCAACGAGCAGTCGATGGTGCACGCGGCGGTCGGCTACGCCCGGCAGTCGAACCGGCTCTCCACGCACGCCGTGACGACATCCATCGGACCCGGCGCGACCAACCTGGTCACGGGTGCCGCCCTGGCCACCGTCAACCACCTCCCGGTCCTGCTGCTGCCCGGCGACGTCTTCGCCACCCGCCCGGCGGACCCGGTGCTCCAGCAGTTGGAGGTCCCCCGCGCCGGAGACGTGTCCGTCAACGACTGCCTGCGCCCGGTGTCGGCGTACTTCGACCGGATCACCCGCCCCGAGGCGCTGATCCCGGCCGCTCTGCAGGCGATGCGCGTACTCACGGACCCGGTCGACACGGGCGCGGTCACGCTCGCGCTCCCGCAGGACGTACAGGCGGAGGGCTTCGACTGGCCGGAGGAGTTCTTCGCCGAGCGGACCTGGACGGTGCGTCGTCCGGGCACCGACCCGGTGGAACTCGCCGAGGCCGTCCGAGCGATCCGTGCCGCCCGGCGCCCGCTCGTCGTGGCCGGCGGCGGTGTCCACCACAGTCGCGCCGAAGCTGCCCTCGCCCTGTTCGCCGAGGCCACCGGCATCCCGGTCGCCTCCACCCAGGCCGGGAAGGGCTCGCTGCGCTGGGACCACCCCCAGGACGTCGGTGGCATCGGCCACACCGGCACGGCGGCCGCCGCCGAACTGGCCCGCGCCGCCGATCTGGTGATCGGTGTCGGCACCCGCTACACCGACTTCACCACGGCCTCCGGCACCCTCTTCAGCGGCGCCGGCGTCCGTTTCCTCAACCTCAACGTCGCCGCCTACGACGGCCACAAGCTCTCCGGGCTGCCACTGGTCGCGGACGCGCGCCTCGCTCTCCAGGCGCTCACCGAGGCGCTGAAGGCGCACGGGCACCGCGTCGATCCCGCGTACGTCACGCGGTACACGCAGGACAAGGTGCGCTGGGAGCAGCGCGTCGACGCCTGCTTCCAGGTCGGCGAGCCGGACATGCCACCGACGCAGCCGCAGGTCATCGGCGCCCTGGACGCGGTGGTGGACGACTGCGACATCATCGTCAACGCGGCCGGTTCGCTCCCCGGCGATCTGCACAAGCTGTGGCGGACCCGCTCCCGCGACCAGTACCACCTCGAATACGGCTACTCGTGCATGGGCTACGAGATCCCGGCCGCGATCGGGGTGAAGATGGCCGCACCCGACCGTCCCGTGTGGGCGCTGGTCGGCGACGGTACGTATCTGATGATGCCGACGGAGATCGTCACCGCTGTGCAGGAAGGGATCGCGATCAAGATCCTGCTCGTGCAGAACCACGGCTACGCGTCCATCGGCGGCCTGTCGGAGTCGGTGGGCGGTGAGCGGTTCGGCACCGACTACCGCTTCCGGTCCGAGGACGGCAGGTACACGGGGGCGCCGCTGCCCGTGGACCTCGCCGCCAACGCGGCCAGTCTCGGCATGCGCGTGCTGCGCGCGAAGACCGTGGGCGAACTGCGCGCCGCACTCGCCGAGGCGCGCGACGCCGACACTCCCACATGTGTCTACGTCGAGACCGAATCCGCAGACACTGTGTCGGGAGCACCTGAGGCACAGGCCTGGTGGGATGTACCCGTGGCCGAGACCGCGACCCGAGCGTCGGCGGTCAAGGCTCGCGAGGAGTACGACCGGCACGTCTCGACCCGACGCCGCCATCTGTGAAGGAGTTCTTGGGCATGACGAAGATCGTCAACCATTGGATCGGCGGCAAGACCGTCGAAGGCGCGTCGGGCACGTACGGGCCGGTGACCGACCCGGCGACCGGCGCGGTCACCACGAAGGTCGCGTTCGCGACCGTGGCGGAAGTGGACGCGGCCGTGGCCGCGGCCAAGGACGCGTACCGGACCTGGGGCCAGTCCTCGCTCGCGCAGCGCACGTCCATCCTCTTCAAGTTCCGTGCGCTGCTGGACGCGAACCGCGACGAGATCGCCGAGTTGATCACCGCCGAGCACGGCAAGGTGCACAGCGATGCGCTCGGCGAGGTGGCCCGCGGCCTGGAGATCGTCGACCTGGCCTGCGGCATCAACGTGCAGCTCAAGGGTGAGCTGTCCACGCAGGTGGCGAGCCGCGTGGACGTGGCCTCGCTCCGACAGCCGCTGGGTGTCGTCGCCGGCATCACGCCGTTCAACTTCCCGGCGATGGTCCCGATGTGGATGTTCCCGATCGCCATCGCGTGCGGCAACACGTTCGTGCTGAAGCCGTCCGAGAAGGACCCGTCGGCCGCGATGCGCATCGCGGAACTGCTGGCCGAGGCGGGCCTGCCGGACGGCGTCTTCAACGTCGTCCACGGCGACAAGGTGGCCGTGGACCGGCTGCTCGAGCACCCGGACATCAAGGCGGTCTCCTTCGTCGGCTCGACCCCGATCGCCCGCTACATCCACACCACGGCCTCCGCCAACGGCAAGCGCGTCCAGGCCCTGGGCGGCGCCAAGAACCACATGCTGGTGCTCCCGGACGCCGACCTGGACGCGGCGGCGGACGCGGTGGTCTCGGCGGCGTACGGCTCCGCGGGCGAACGCTGCATGGCCATCTCCGCGGTCGTGGCCGTCGGCTCCATCGGTGACGAGCTGGTGGAGAAGATCCGCGAGCGCGCCGAGAAGATCAAGATCGGTCCGGGCAACGACCCGGCTTCGGAGATGGGCCCGCTGATCACCAAGGCGCACCGGGACAAGGTGGCCTCCTATGTGACCGGCGCGGCGGCGGAAGGCGCCGAGGTCGTCCTCGACGGCAGCGGCTACACGGTCGACGGCTACGAGGACGGCCACTGGATCGGCATCACGCTCCTCGACAAGGTGCCGACCACTGCGAAGGCGTACCAGGACGAGATCTTCGGCCCGGTGCTGTGCGTGCTGCGCGCCGAGACGTACGAGGAGGGCGTCGCCCTCATCAACGCCTCGCCGTTCGGCAACGGCACCGCGATCTTCACCCGGGACGGCGGCGCCGCCCGCCGCTTCCAGCTGGAGATCGAGGCGGGCATGGTCGGCGTGAACGTGCCGATCCCGGTGCCGGTGGGCTACCACTCCTTCGGTGGTTGGAAGGACTCGCTCTTCGGCGACCACCACATCTACGGCAACGACGGCACGCACTTCTACACCCGCGGCAAGGTGGTCACCACCCGCTGGCCCGACCCGGCCGACGCCCCGGCGGGCGTCGACCTCGGGTTCCCGCGCAACCACTGATGCCCTGTGTCCCGCCCTCCACGGGCGGGCGGGACACTGCCTGGTCCAGCCCGCTCAGCCCTGCTTCGAGGCCGACGCCTTCAGCTGCTCGGTCACATCGCCGGTCTGTTCGGCGGGCGGGGCCTTGATCGTGGCCGTGGCGCCGAACTTCTTGAAGTCCATCGTCACCGTCGCGCTACCGAACCGCTGCTTCATCCGGACCGGGAGGTCCTTCGCGCCGACCCAGATGTCCATGGTGATCGAGTCACCGCCTCCGGTCATCGAGCCGAAGAGGTTGTTCTGGTCGCCGTAGGCCTCTTTGAACTTGCCCATGTGGTCCCGGTCGACCACGGCCCGGTAGTGGGTCGTGCTCTGCCCGTTGACGGTCTGCTTGCCGAGGTCGTCGACGTTGTTGGCGTACTTCAGGCCCTTCATGGCGGCCGCGGGGCTGCCCGCGCCGGAGCTGCCCTGGAACGCCTGGGCGCCCTTGTCGCCGAACACCGCCGAGGCCTTGAACTTCATCCACTCCTTGCCCTTGAGCGGACCGGAGGACTGCGGGTCGATGTCGTAGTAGTACGCGCCGTCCACGAACACCATGCGGGTCTTGGCGGCGGCGTGCAGCTGCTGCATCTGGACTGCCTTGGTGTCCATCTCGACGTCGAACGCGAAGCCGTGGCCCCAGGAGTACGTGCCGTCCATGGTGATCGGGCCGGTCGCCGGTATCTCGGTCGTCATCTTGACCTCGGCGGATCCCACGTTCTCCGTCCGGTCCGTCGCGCGCGCCAGCGCCGCCATGACCTTGTCGGTGTCGCCGACCGCCTCGGCCGCCTTCTTCGCGCCCTCCGTGCCACACGCGGACGTCGCCAGCAACGCTGCCGCCGTAACCCCCATCCAAGCCGTGGTGTGCCGCAGATTCATCTATTCCACCCCATTGCCGCGATTGTGTTGTGGACGCCGACTCTAGTGGGAGGCACTGACACGGGTTCAGGGGGCATCAAGCGTATGACGCCCCGACAGATGTCCGAAGTCCGGACGAGATTTCCGTGAATTTCGGGCCGGAAGGTACGGTTCCCGCACGACCGAAAGCCGCCCAGGCAGCGGTCTTGACGCCACGCAAACACACAGTGGATCACCTCACAGCTGCGGATTCCGTAGCCGAACACCCATTGACGCATCGGTTTTCGTCGGATTCCATCTCCGCCGGGAGCGGATGAAGTGACGTACCACGAGAGCCGCCGGAGGCGATAGCGCTCCCGACCGAATCATCTGCCGCACAAGTCGATCGGAACCACTGCATGACCGACACGCTCCGCCCTGTCGAGGACGCCACCATCGCGGTGTCCGACAGCCCTCAGGGCCCTCAGAAGCTCAAGCGTTCCATCGGCGTCGTCGGCGGCACCCTGCTCACACTTTCGTGCGTGACGCCCGCCTCCACGCTCTTCGTGGTCGTCCCCGACCTGTTCGGCTCGCTCGGTACCGCCACCGCCCTCACGATCGCCATCGGCTGCCTCCTCTGTATCGCCGTGGCGTTCTGCTACTCGGAGCTGGGCACCCTCATCCCCAGCGCGGGCGGCGAGTACGCCATGGTCTCGACGCTGGCCGGGCGCCTGGCGGGCTGGCTGGTCTTCGTGCTGTCCCTGATGGTCGTCATGGTCGTTCCGCCGGTGATCGCGATGGGTACGGCGGACTATCTCACGCCGGTAGTGCATCTGGACCCGGCGATGACCGGCGCCGGCGTCATGCTGCTGTCCACCCTCGCCGGCCTGCTGGACCTGCGTGCCAACGCCTGGATCACCGGCATCTTCCTGGTCCTTGAGGTCATTGCCGCGGGAGTCGTCGCGATGCTGGGCTTCGCGCACAGCCAGCGCGGCGTCGGCAGCCTCGTCTCGATGCAGGTGGCCGGCTCCGACGGCCACACGGACACCGTGACGGCCATGCTGGTGATCTCCGGGCTGGCCATCGCCCTCTTCGCCACCCAGGGCTTCTCGACCGCCGTCTACCTCTCCGAGGAACTGGAGAACCCGCGCCGCAACGTCGCCCGCACGGTCCTCGCCACCCTCGCCATCTCCTCGGTCATCATCCTGATCCCGGTCGCCGCGATCACCATGGGCGCCTCCGACGTCAAGGCCCTGACCGACGGCGACGTCAGTGGCATGGTCACCGCCTGGTCCAACTCCGCCGTCGGCACCTTCGTGAGCCTGTGCGTCGCCCTCGCGATCATCAACGCGGGCATCGTCATGGTCATCCAGAACTCCCGCGTGCTGTTCGCCTCGGCCCGCGACAAGGCCTGGCCCGAGCCCGTCAACAACGCCCTCGCCAGGCTCGGCCGGTTCGGCTCCCCGTGGGTCGCCACCCTCCTTGTCGGCGTCCCCGGCGCGCTCCTGTGCTTCGTGAACCTGGACACGCTCTACGGCGTCACGGGCGTCTCGGTGACCGGCCTGTACCTGCTCGTCGCGGTCGCCGCACTGCTCGCCCGGCGCGGCTCGCACCGGCACCAGTCCGCGTGGCGGATGCCGCTGTGGCCCGCGGTGCCGATCCTGCTTATCGTGGTCCTGGTGTACGTGCTCACCCTGCAGGAGGCGAGCTACCTGCTGTGGACCGGTGGCATCACCGCGGTGGCCACCCTGTACTGGGCCGTCTACCTGCGCCCGCGCCGCGACACCCGCTGGCTGGTGTCGATCCCGGAGGACGCGCACGAGTAATCCGCGCCGGCTCAGCCGAAGTCCCACGTCACCACCGTGCATGTCCCGTCGTCCTTGCCGCCCGCGCTGCGATAGGCGGCAAGGGCGACGTCGTTCCCGGTGTCGACCAGCACCCACATGTCGTAGCAGCCCAGTGCGCGGCCGAGCGTCGCGAGCCGCCGCACCAGCGCCCGCCCGATCCCCCTGCGCCGGTACGGCTCCGCGACGGCCAGTTCGTACAGGAACATCTCGGTGCCCTTGTCAGGGTGGTCATCTCGACACCGCTGACGAAGCCGACGGGCGTCGGTCCGCCGTCCTCGTAAGCCAGGAAGAGGTGGTGTCCGGCCGCGGTCAGGAAGCGTTCGGCCCACTCGGTGCGAACAGGATGGTCGAAGAGGTCTTCGGCGGCAGCCACTTCGGCGACGGTGGTGGCTCGGCGGATCTCCATGCGTGTTCGTACCACGGTCGCGGTAGGCGGGGTCAGGCCCGTACGTCCCTGGGAGGGGACCGATTTCAGCCCGGTGGCTGCTCCGGTTGTCGGTGGCGGCCCGTACCGTTGGCGCATGGATCTTCGACTGCCCGCAGTCCGAGGGCTGCGCCGAGGCGCCGTGGCCGCCGTGGCCGCGGTCGTCCTCGTGCTGGCCGGTGTCGGTACGTGGACGGCCGTCGCCTCCGAGGACACCCCTGCCGTGCACCGCAGCGACAGGGTCATGGACATGGGCGGCGGGGTCCGGATCGACACGTCGTACTTCACCTCGGCCTCCGGCGGCCGCCGCCCGGCGGTCCTGCTCGCGCACGGCTTCGGTGGCAGCAAGAACGACGTCAGGGACCAGGCGGAGAAGCTCGCCCGTGGCGGGTACGCGGTGCTGACCTGGTCGGCGCGCGGCTTCGGACGGTCGACGGGCAGGATCGGGCTGAACGACCCCGAGGGCGAGGTCGGCGACGTCTCCCGGCTCATCGACTGGCTGGCCAAGCGGCCGGAGGTCGAGCTGGACGGGACGGGCGACCCGCGCGTGGGCGTCGCCGGCGGGTCGTACGGCGGCGCGATCGCGCTGCTGGCCGCGGGGTACGACCGTCGCGTGGACGCGATCGCTCCGGCGATCACGTACTGGAACCTGGCGGACGCCCTGTTCCCGAAGGGCGTGTTCAAGAAACTGTGGGCCGGCATCTTCATGAACTCCAGCGGGGGCTGCCGGAAGTTCACAGCCGAACTGTGCCGGATGTACGAACGGGTCGCGGAGACAGGCGCGCCCGATGCCCGGGCGCGCGCCCTGCTCCAGGCACGCTCGCCGTCCGCCGTGGGCAAGAACATCAAGGTGCCCACGCTCCTCGTACAGGGCCAGTCCGACTCGCTGTTCCCGCTCGGCCAGGCGGACGCCGCGGCCAGGGCGATCCGGGCCAACGGCGCGCCCGTGGACGTCGACTGGATCGCCGGCGGGCACGACGGCGGCAACGGCGAGACGAGCCGCGTCCAGGCCCGCGTCCAGGCATGGTTCGACCGCTACCTGAAGGGTGACAAGGGCGTCGACACCGGCCCCGTCTTCCGGATCACCCGCACCGGGGGCATCGACTCCACGGACGGCGCGGCCCGGTTGCGGGGGGCGAGCCAGGACGCCTATCCCGGCCTGGAGAGCGGGCAGCGAACGATCGCGCTCAGCGGTCGCGCGCAGAGCTTCGCGAACCCGGCGGGCGCGAGTCCGCCCGCGGTCTCCGCGCTCCCGGGCCTCGGCGGTTCGGGCGGTCTGTCCCAGCTGTCGTCGCTCGGCATCGGAGTGTCGCTCGACTTCCCCGGCCAGTACGCCCGCTTCGACTCACGGCCCGTGCGCGACGACCTGTGGATCACCGGCTCGCCCGTGGTGACGGTCCATGTGACGTCGACGCGCGACGACGCCGTGCTCTTCGGCAAGGTGTACGACGTCGGTCCGGGCGGCACCCGGCAGGTGCTGCCCTCGCAGTTGGTCTCCCCCGTCCGGGTGACGGGAGCCAAGGAGGGCAGGGACGTCACGCTGACCCTGCCGGCCATCGACCACGAGGTACAGAAGGGACACCGGCTGCGGCTGGTCCTCGCCTCGACGGACCTCGGCTATGCGTCCCCGGCCGCTCCGGCCACCTACACCATCTCCCTCAAGAGTGGTCTGAAGGTGCCGACGGCACCGAGGGTGAGGACCGCGGCAGCCCCGCTGCCTTCCTGGGTCTGGTGGCTCCCGCCGACCGGAGCGGTGATCGCCCTGGCCCTCCTGCTGACGGGCCGGCGCCGTACGACGACACCGGCGCCCGACCCCGCGCTCGCCGATATCCCCCTGCAGATAACGGACCTGCGCAAGCGATACGCGAAGTCGGCGGACCGGTACGCGGTGCAAAACCTCTCCTTCCGTGTGGAGAAGGGGCAGGTGCTGGGCCTGCTGGGGCCGAACGGCGCGGGTAAGACGACGACGCTGCGCATGCTGATGGGCCTCATCAAGCCGGACGGCGGCGACATCCGCGTCTTCGGCCACGCGATCCGTCCGGGGGCCCCCGTGCTGTCACGGGTCGGGGCCTTCGTGGAGGGCGCGGGCTTCCTGCCGCACCTGACCGGCCGGGAGAACCTGGAGCTGTACTGGCAGGCGACGGGCCGCCCACCCGAGGACGCGCATCTGGACGAGGCACTGGAGATCGCGGGACTGGGCGACGCCCTGGCCCGTGCGGTGCGTACCTACTCCCAGGGCATGCGCCAACGCCTCGCCATCGCTCAGGCGATGCTCGGCCTGCCGGACCTGCTCATCCTCGACGAGCCGACCAATGGCCTGGACCCGCCGCAGATCCGCGAGATGCGCGAGGTCATGATCCGGTACGCGGCGGCGGGCCGTACGGTCATCGTCTCCAGCCATCTGCTGGCGGAGGTCGAACAGTCCTGCACCCATCTGGTGGTCATGGACCGAGGTCGGCTGGTGCAGGCAGGCCCGGTGGACGAGATCGTGGGCTCCGGCGACACCCTGCTCGTCGGGCTGGCGGCCGACATCGCCGACCCGCTGGTGGAGAAGGTGGCAGCACTGCCCGGCGTGTCGTCGGCGGCACGGACGGAGGGTGGAATCCTCGTACGCCTGGCACCGGCCACGGCGGCCGGAGTTGTCCGGAGCGCCGACGGGGCCGCGGACGCTCCGCAGACCGTGGACGCCGGCCCCGGCCCGCTGCATCAGGCAGTCACCGGCACCGTCGAGACCGCAACGACGGGCGTCGGCGTGGCCGCGGAGGCGAGCACCGACTCCTCCGCGCTGACGGCCGGGTCGGTCACGTCCGCCGACGCTTCCACCCGGCCCGTCGCCCCCGGCTCCGCGGCTGCCGCGCGGCTGCTCGTCGAACTCGTCCGTCTGGAAGTCCCGGTGGCCTCGCTCGGCCCCCACCGCCGCCTGGAAGACGCCTTCCTCACCCTGATCGGAGGTGCCGCATGAGTGCGCTCGTCGAGCGGACGGGGACGGCCGACGGATACCGGGCGCTGCGGACGCTGCCCCTGCGCGTCGAACTCATGCGTCAGTTGAAGCGGCGCCGCACGCTCGTCATGGGCGCGGTGCTCGCCCTCCTGCCGTTCGTGCTTCTGGTCGCCTTCGCCATCGGGGGCGACCCGGGCACCCGCGACGGCCGGGTCACGTTGATGAACACGGCCACCGCGTCCGGCACCAACTTCGCCGCGGTGAACCTCTTCGTCTCCGCCGGGTTCCTGCTGGTCATCCCGGTCGCCCTGTTCTGCGGGGACACGGTCGCCTCCGAGGCGAGCTGGTCGTCGCTGCGCTATCTGCTCGCGGCACCGGTCCCACGCGCCCGTCTGCTGTGGTCCAAGCTCGCGGTCGGCCTCGGCCTGAGTCTCGCGGCCATGGTGGTGCTGCCGGTCGTCGCACTCGCGGTGGGCACGGCCGCCTACGGCTGGGGGCCGCTGGAGATCCCCACCGGCGGCGCCCTCTCCGCGAACACGGCCGCCCAGCGGCTTGTCGTCGTGGTGGCCTACATCTTCGTGTCCCAACTGGTCACCGCCGGGCTCGCGTTCTGGCTGTCGACGAGAACGGACGCACCGCTGGGCGCGGTCGGCGGCGCGGTCGGCCTCACGATCCTGGGGAACGTGCTCGACGCGGTCACGGCCCTCGGCCACTGGCGCGACTTCCTGCCCGCGCACTGGCAGTTCGCCTGGGCCGACGCCGTCCAGCCCCACCCGGAGTGGTCCGGCATGATCCAGGGGACGGCGATGTCCCTCACGTACGCGCTCGTGCTGTTCGCCCTGGCCTTCCGAGGTTTCGCGGGCAAGGACGTCGTCTCCTAGGGAGCCGTGTCTGCCCGAAGGTGGGTGCGGGCTTCCCTAACTTGACTCTGTCGGGGATCTTGGAGCGGTCGACGTCAACTGCCCATCGTTCGCCAGGACTTCGACCGGGGGATGCCGTGTTGGTCCAGGAAGGTCTGGAAGGTGGTCGGTGGCCGTGGTGAGGGGGTTTCCTCAGTCGGTGGCAGGCTGCTGAGGCGTTCGATGTTCACGGCGATGGCCGTGAGTACGTGTTGCAGATGGGTTTTCGGCTGTCCTCGGTAGCGGCAGTGGCGCATGCCGTGTCCGTGGGCGAACTCGTTGATGGTGCCCTCGACTCCGGAGCGGACCGCGTAGCGGGTCTTCCAGTCGGGTGTCTGCTGCTCGGCGCGGACGCGGAGTTGCAGGTCGCGGAGTTCTCGTGGGGGAAAGCCCACGGTCCGGGCGCTGTCGGCGGTGGTGGTGCACCGGGTGCGGACCGGGCAGGGGCGGCACTGGCTCTTGGTGAACCGTGCCACGATCAACGGGGCGGCGGTGGGCGAGGACGTCGGGTAGGGGCCGTGCCAGCCCTGGCTGACCTGGCCCTGGGGGCAGGTGACCTGCCGGCGGTCGAAGTCGATGTGGAAGTCGTCCCGGTCGAAGCCCTCGTTCTTGCGGTGCTGGTGGGTGGGGTTGCCCGGCAGGGGGCCGCTGACGGTGATCTGGTGTTCGCGCTGGGCTCGTTCCAGGTGGACGAGGGAGGTGTAGCCGCCGTCAACGAGGTGCTCGGCTGGCAGCAGTCTGCGACGCGCCAGTCGGGTGTGGATGCCGGGTAGGGCCTGGCCGTCGTTCGTGGCGGCCGAGGTGGTGGCCACGTCCGTGATCACGTTGACGCTGTCGGAGCCACACGTCTCGGTGACATGCGCAGCAAACCCCTTCCATCGGATGATGTGTCCATGGCGGACGTAGCCCGCCGTGGTGTCGTAAGGGGAGACGACTGCCGAGGAGGAGGGCGGTAGCCCACCGTCGTCGGCGGTGCGCCAGCGCAGCCGGCCTGTTGCGTCGCGGTAGTAGTTCTGCACGACGATCTGCCGCAGGGCCTCGGCCTGCGGGCCGGGCCGGTAGCCCGGTTCGTGCCGGTGGAGGCGTTCCAGTAGCCGACAGGCGTCGTCGCCGGCGGCGAGGGCCCTGGTCTTGGGCCGGGTGGGGTTCTTGCCCAGGCGGACCGGACGGCCGTATCGGCGCCCCCAGTCCTCGTCGACCAGACCGACCAGCATGTGTGCGGCTGTGCGGGCGACTTCTTCCAGCGCGGCGCGGACCGCCTCGGTGACCAGTTCCAGCCGGGTCAGGTCGCGCACCGCGGCCAGAACGTGGGTGGAGTCGGTGCGCTGCGCGGTCCGATCGCGTACGAGTCCGGCCTCCTTCAGGCGGGCGAGCGCCAGATCGAGAAGACGGTCGGCACGGTCGTCCTGGGCGAGGCGCTCGCGGAAGTCGGCCAACACACTGTGGTGGAAGCCGGGATCGTCCAGCTCCATGGCCAGCGCGTATTTGAAGTCGATGCGGCAGCGCACCGCCTCGGCGGCCTGCCGGTCGGACAGTCCGAGCAGGAACTGCAGAACCGAGATGGTGGCCAGTTGGGCGGGTGAGAGGCCGGGGCGCCCGTCACGCGGGTACCAGCCGGCGAAGTCCTCGTCGCACCACAGCCCGTCCAGCCGGTCTCTCACCCACATCGCCGCCGTACCGTCCGGGTTACTCGCCCGCGCGATCTGCGCAGTCAGAGAAGGGACTTGCTCACCGGAACGCGGGCGGAGCGACAACGGACACCTCGACAACTGCATCGGCCTTCGAAACAGCCCCGAGCATGCCCGCTGATCATGCTGCCGCACCGGGAAACACCAAGATCCCCGACAGAGTCAAGTTAGTACGGCTGCGCGCGCCGCGCCCGCGGCCAACGTACGTTGCGGGCCCTGAGCACCCTGGACCCCGAAGCGGTCGCCCATGGGCCGGTCATTTGTCGGGGCAGCGTACGGACTCTGAGGCACCGCCAGGGACCAGAGGCGGACCCGGGGTCCTATCCGGCACCGGCTGAGAGCATGCGCGCATCAGCGGGGCCGTCCGTGGTTGCGGAGTTACGGGGTTACAGGGTTACGTCGGCGATTCCCCGTCCAGGGCCCACGTAATTCCGGTTGCAGCGTTCGAGTGAATTACGCGGCTCCTCGCATTCCCGAGTTGCTTCGGACACCTTTTCCTCGTTTCACAGACTGCAGGTCGTGCTGCGAGCCGTTCAGGCTGCGCTCGCTCGGTTTCGGCCGTCAACAGGGGTACGACTGCAGAGAAGGGAAACTGCGTGAAGCACAAGAAGTGCGCCGCCGTTGTCGCCGGCGCCATCATGACTCTCGGGATGGCCGCCCCGGCCATGGCCGACTCGGGTGCGAGCGGTGCCGCGTCCAATTCCCCGGGCTTCCTCTCCGGCAACGTCACCGAGATCCCGATCGACATTCCGATCAACGTGTGCGGGAACAGCATCGGCGTCCTCTCGCTGCTGAACCCGAGCATCGGCAACACGTGCACCAACGGGTGACGTTGTAGCCGCCAACGGCTGATGTCGTTACACCAGCCGCCCGGCTGTGTCACGGCCGGCCTTGGAGCGCCCTCTCAGGTTCCAGGGCCGGCTTTCCCACTTTTTCCCACTTCTACCAGCAGGAAGACAACAAGAGTGCGACAGACCCTGAGCAGGGGAATGGTCGCGGCTGCCGCCGCGACAGGAATTCTGTCCCTGTGCGGCAACCCGGTGTACGCGGACTCCGCCGCTGACGGCGCCACGACTGGATCACCCGGTATCGCCTCCGGTAACACGCTCCAGATCCCCGTGGACATCCCGATCAACGTTTGCGGCAACTCGGTGGACGTGGTCGGCATCCTGAACCCGGCGTTCGGCAACTTCTGTGCCAACCGACCCCATACGCCCGGGTCCGTTCCGATCGCTCCGGCGGCTGGGATCCCTCCGCACGGCCCGACCGAAACTCCCTGTTTCTGCGGGCACGGCGGCACCGTGGATGACGACGACTTCCACACCTCACCGCATGTACCGGAAGGCGGGCACGGGCCCGGGCAGGGCCACACCGTGGATCACGGCGACTTCCACACCTCACCGCATGTACCGGTCGGCGGTCACAACCGCCACCACACCGACCACGTCACACCGCACGGGACCACGCACCAGCCGCCGCTCGTACCGGTCACCACGCACATCGGCTCCAAGCCCGTCATGTCGTCGCACAAGCCGGCCACCCTGGCCGAGACCGGCAGTGAGGAGATGCTCGCGGCGTCGGCCATCAGCGTTGCTCTGATGGCCGGCGGGCTCATCCTCTACCGGCGGGCCCGGGGCGCGTCTCGCTGGTAGCGCGACGGGGGCCGGGCGCCTCAGGCCCGGCGTCTTCGCCACTCACCCACACCGGTGAGCCATCTCCTCGGACGGCGCCGTCCGCATGCTGTGCGGACGGCGCCGTGGGCTGTGTACGCCGCCGCCGAAACGGCAGCCCTGCCGGGCGAATTCATCATCCGTGTCACAAAGAACTCGCCCCTGTCACAGATGTCCCGGGTACGCGAGCCTTCCGTAACACCCGGTTCACAGCCCCTTCCGTCCGCGCACTCCCTGTCGTTGACCGAGCACAGGCTTCGTGATCGCCAGCGCAGCGCCCGGCTCCCCCGACGACCTCCCCCGGTCGCCGCCGGGGCGCGCGCGGGGAGGTGCTACTGATGACCGACCGTCGACTCTGGTCGTACAAGGAGATCGCCGCGCACATCCGGGTGCAACCGGACACCGTGAGGTCGTACCGCAAACACGGACTGTTGCCCCCGCCCGACCATGTGGAGAGCGGAAGACCGTACTGGTACGCGGATACCGTCCGCGCCTGGGTCGCCTCCCGCCCCGGCAACCGCAGCCGCGGAAAGACCTGACCGTCCCTTTCCTCTCAAGAGTGGCCCGTCCCGCCCGGGGCGGGCCACTCGCTCGTCCGGACGGGCTCGGAGGACCTGCCCCCGTCAGCCCCACGGTTCGAGCGTTCAGGGGGTCGCCGACGCGACCCGGCACGACCCACGAGGGAGCGGCGCGCGACGCCTGTACAGCCGAACTCGAGGCAATCAAGTACCGCTGCCCGAAGCCCCTGTTCGACGACACCGCCGTCGGCTGAGCTTGCACCCGAAGAAACCATCTCGGCCTGCGACACCCTCGCCCCCACCCTAAAGTTCGGACAAAGCCGCCCGAACCGAGGGAGCCGCAGTGACCCAGCCTCCGCCACCCGGCACCCCGAAAACGCGCGTCCCCGCCCCCCAGCAAGCCGCGCCGCCGTACCCCCGGATCCGCGCAGGCCTGTGGAAGCGCGCGCTGTGGGGCGGCCTGATCCTCTGGGCGCTGACCGCGATCGTCACCTACGCGACGAAGAACACCACCCTGCTGCCGACCGTGATTCTGCTCGGCAGCTTCCTGACCCCCGTCACGTTCGTCCTGTGGGCCTACGAGCGGCACGGCCGGGACCTGGGCGTGAACGTGATCCTCGGCTGCTTCCTGACGGGCGGGACCCTGGGCGTGCTAGGCGCGTCGATGATGGAGTACTACCTGCTGCACCCGTCCCTGTGGATGTTCGCGGGCGTCGGCCTGATCGAGGAAGCGGCGAAACTCTCAGCGCTGATGTTCGTACTGCGTCGGCACGCCCGGCTGCGCGGGCTGCGCGCCGGGCTGGTGCTCGGCGCGACCGTCGGCTTCGGTTTCGCGGCCCTGGAGAGTGCGGGGTACGCGTTCAACGCCGCCGTCTCCATGGAGGGCATCGACCTGCGCGCGCTGCTCCAGACCGAGATCCTGCGCGGCGTGCTCACTCCCTTCGGGCACGGGCTGTGGACTGCGATCGCAGGCGCCGCCCTGCTCTCCCGCCGCCGCCCGAACGGGCGCTTTTCGTGCACCGGACCGGCGATCGGCACCTATCTCGGAGTCTCACTGCTGCACACGTTGTGGAACTCGGCGCACGGCCTTGCGATCTGGCTGGCCACCCTGATGACGGGCGCGAAGCTCGGCCGTTCGTTCTTCGTCCACGGGCACATCCCCGCCCCCACCGTGGAGCAGCGGCAGTTCTTCGTGTTCTTCTCCACGGGCGAGCTGATCGCGGTGTGCCTGCTCGGCCTCGCATGGGCGCGTGCGCTGACACGCCGGGAACCCTCGTGGACAGATACCCCCTAGGGGTATACTCTGCTTTACGTAAGCCACACGCCTCCCTGAGGAGTAACGACATGACCGCGCAGACCGAAACCCCGGGTTCCGTGACGACCGTCTACAAGGTGAGCGGGATGAGCTGCGGGCACTGCGAAGGAGCCATCTCCGGTGAGATCTCCGAGATCGCCGGCGTCAGCTCGGTCACGGCCGTCGCCTCGACCGGCGAAGTCACGGTGGTCTCCGCCGCGCCCCTCGACGACGAGGCCGTGCGCACCGCCGTCGACGAGGCGGGTTACGAACTCGTCGGCAAGGCCTGAATCACCAGCACCGCCCTCCGCGCCGGGCCGTGCCGACCGTCTGACACCGGTTCGGCACGGCCCGGCGCGTCGGTCGACGACCGGGCAAGTCTGGAGTCGGCCGCCCTCCGTCGGCGGCGACCGCTTCCGCCCTGCTCACCCGACTCTCGATGATGTCGACCCTGCGGCTCGACACCTGGCAGTGGCTTTCGCTTTCCCTCTCACCGCCTCGGACGCGAACGCCGGCGTGCCGTTCGGGGCTGGGTTCCAGGCGGAGCGCGACGGCAACTTTCCCGCCGCCGTTCGTGGTCACGAACAGGCTGCGGCGCGGAACATTCGCATGATGCAAGAGGGAGCCCCTCTAGAGACCAACGCGCGCCCTCACATAAGCTCTTCACAAGGCTCACGCATCATCCTTACGCGGGCCCTCGATCGCCATACAGGGCTCTTGCGTATCTTCCGGACATATGCAAGAGACGCAGATCACAGTGATGTGAACGTAACCAAGGGAAGGGTTCGTGAGTCTAAGTTGGCGATGTCAGAAGCGTCTTGGGGGGCGTGACTGACATCTGGGGATGTCTTGGGGGACGTTCCCGGGAAACGGCGTTGCCGGGGCACGTACACCGGGGAGCTTTGAGCGGCCCTCCCGTCCGTACGCGTCCCGGCAGACCGCGCCGCAGTGGTACTCCGAGCTCCGCTCGATTTGCTCGCAGCGATTCAGGCGCTGTCCCGCAAACGCCCGGCCGGATCCCGTGGGGGGAATCCGCACCGGGACACGGGAAGGCGCCCTGATCGTCGGCCCGTGGGGGGACTGACGGCTCAGGGCGCCTTCCGCTTTATGTCATGGGGGGCAACCCGGCGTACGCCGCTGTGCGGTTACGACGTACGCCTCGGGTACGTACGGTGGGCGCTCAGCGCTCCTCGACGGGGACGAAGTCGCGCTCCACCACGCCGGTGTAGATCTGACGCGGGCGGCCGATGCGGGAGCCCGGCTCCTTGATCATCTCGTGCCACTGGGCGATCCAGCCCGGCAGGCGGCCGAGGGCGAACAGGACCGTGAACATCTCGGTCGGGAAGCCCATCGCCCGGTAGATCAGACCGGTGTAGAAGTCCACGTTCGGGTAGAGCTTGCGCTCGACGAAGTAGTCGTCGGACAGCGCGTGCTCCTCCAGCTTGAGGGCGATGTCGAGGAGTTCGTCATCCTTGCCCAGAGCGGAGAGCACATCGTGCGCGGCGGCCTTGATGATCTTGGCGCGCGGGTCGAAGTTCTTGTAGACCCGGTGGCCGAAGCCCATCAGGCGGACGCCGTCCTCCTTGTTCTTCACCTTGCGGATGAAGGTGTCGACGTCGCCGCCGGAGTCGCGGATGCCCTCCAGCATCTCCAGGACGGACTGGTTGGCGCCACCGTGCAGCGGGCCCCACAGCGCGTTGATACCGGCCGAGATCGAGGCGAACATGTTGGCCTGGGACGAGCCCACCAGGCGGACTGTGGAGGTCGAGCAGTTCTGCTCGTGGTCGGCGTGCAGGATCAGCAGCTTGTCGAGCGCGGCCACGACGACCGGGTCCAGGTCGAACTCCTGAGCGGGGACCGAGAAGGTCATGCGCAGGAAGTTCTCGACGTACCCGAGGTCGTTACGCGGGTAGACGAAGGGGTGGCCGATCGACTTCTTGTACGCGTACGCGGCGATCGTCGGCAGCTTGGCGAGCAGACGGATCGTCGAGAGGTTGCGCTGCTTCTCGTCGAAGGGGTTGTGGCTGTCCTGGTAGAAGGTGGACAGCGCGGAGACCACCGAGGACAGCATCGCCATCGGGTGCGCGTCGCGCGGGAAGCCCTTGTAGAAGTTCTTGACGTCCTCGTGCAGCAGGGTGTGCTGCGTGACGTCGTTCTTGAAGGTGGAGAGCTCGTCGACGGTCGGCAGCTCGCCGTTGATCAGCAGGTAGGCGACCTCCAGGAAGGTGGAACGCTCTGCCAGCTGCTCGATCGGGTAGCCGCGGTACCGGAGGATGCCCTGCTCGCCGTCGAGGTAGGTGATGGCGGATTTATAGGCGGCGGTGTTGCCATAGCCGCTGTCCAGGGTCACCAGACCGGTTTGGGCGCGCAGCTTCCCGATGTCGAAGCCCTTGTCACCGACGGTGCTGTCGACCACCGGGTAGGTGTACTCGCCGCCGTCGTACCGCAGTACTACAGAGTTGTCGCTCACGTCTTCCCTCACCGACGTAGTGCCTCATCTTCGAGGTGCCCTGACTGTCTCTACCATCCCCCATTTGGCGCAGGAGAGTGCACTCGGGGTCGACCATTGGGCTCATTGGCGGCACTGAGTGCCGCCAACCTGCTCATCCTGCCCCCCGCCGCCCGGTTCCGGAAGTGCTGTGTGACCTTTCCGACTCATTTGATCGATCATTTTTTTCGATGCCCTGCCGAGAGGGGTCGCCGAGGGGCGGTTCAGCCTTCGAGGGGCCGGGGCGAGAGCCTGAAATCCAGGGCCGTGCAGCGCCGTCCCGCCGACATCGTGCGCACCGCCTGGCCGATCGCCCTGCGCGAGCCGACGAGGACGACCAGCTTCTTGGCGCGGGTGACCGCCGTGTAGAGCAGATTGCGCTGGAGCATCATCCACGCACCGGTGGTGACCGGGATCACCACGGCCGGATACTCACTGCCCTGCGAGCGGTGGATGGTCACCGCGTACGCGTGCGCCAGCTCGTCCAGTTCGTCGAATTCGTACACGACCTCCTCGTCCTCGTCCGTCAGCACCGTCAGGCGCTGGTCGTCCGGGTTGAGCGAGGTGACAACGCCGACGGTGCCGTTGAAGACACCGTTCTCACCCTTCTCGTAATTGTTGCGGATCTGGGTGACCTTGTCGCCGACACGGAAGACGCGCCCACCGAACCGCTTCTCCGGCAGGTCGGGGCGGGCGGGGGTGATCGCCTGCTGGAGCAGGCCGTTGAGCGTGCCCGCGCCGGCGGGCCCCCGGTGCATGGGCGCGAGCACCTGCACGTCCCGGCGCGGGTCGAGGCCGAACCGGGCCGGGATCCGCCGCGCCGCCACGTCCACCGTGAGCCGGCCGGCCGCCTCGGTGTCGTCCTCGACGAAGAGGAAGAAGTCCTTGAGGCCGTCGGTGAGCGGGTGCTGTCCGGAGTTGATGCGGTGCGCGTTTTTGACCACGCCGGACTGCTGGGCCTGGCGGAAGACCCGAGTGAGGCGGACGGCGGGGATGGGGCTCCCGTCGGCGAGGAGGTCCCTGAGGACCTCCCCCGCGCCGACACTCGGCAACTGGTCGACGTCGCCGACGAAGAGCAGGTGGGCGCCTGGCGCCACGGCCTTCACCAGCTTGTTGGCGAGCAGCAGGTCGAGCATCGACGCCTCGTCGACGACGACCAGGTCGGCGTCGAGCGGACGGTCCCGGTCGTAGGCCGCGTCGCCGCCCGGCTTCAGCTCCAGCAGCCGGTGCACGGTGGAGGCCTCGGCGCCCGTCAGCTCGGACAGCCGTTTGGCCGCCCGTCCGGTGGGCGCGGCGAGTACGACCTTGGCCCGCTTGGCCCGGGCCAGCTCGACCACGGACCGCACGGTGAAGGACTTGCCGCAGCCGGGCCCTCCGGTCAGGACGGCCACCTTCTCGGTCAACGCCAGCCGTACGGCCTCTTCCTGCTCGGGTGCCAGGTCGGCGCCCGTACGCCCCTTGAGCCAGCCGAGCGCCTTGTCCCAGGCCACGTCCCGGAAGACGGGCATCCGGTCCTCGTCCGTGCGCAGGAGGCGCAGGAGCTGGGCGGAGAGGGAGAGTTCGGCACGGTGGAAGGGGACGAGGTAGACGGCCGTGACGGGGTCGCCGCCGTCGGGGGCGGGCACCTTCTCCCGTACGACACCGGGGTCGGAGTCGTCCTCCGGGGGCGCCGCCAGTTCGGCCAGGCACTCGATGACGAGTCCGGTGTCCACCTGGAGGAGCTTGACCGCGTCCGCGATGAGCTGTTCCTCGGGGAGGTAGCAGTTGCCCTGGTCGGCGGACTGCGACAGGGCGTACTGGAGGCCGGCCTTGACGCGCTCCGGGCTGTCGTGCGGGATGCCGACGGACTGGGCGATCCGGTCGGCGGTGAGGAAGCCGATGCCCCAGACATCGGCGGCGAGGCGGTAGGGCTGGTTCTTGACGACGGAGATGGAGGCGTCGCCGTACTTCTTGTAGATGCGCACGGCGATGGATGTGGAGACCTGGACCGTCTGCAGGAAGAGCATGACCTCCTTGATCGCCTTCTGCTCCTCCCAGGCCTCGGCGATCTTCTTGGTCCGCTTCGGGCCGAGGCCGGGGACCTCGATGAGCCGCTTGGGCTCGTCCTCGATGATCGCCAGGGTATCCAGCCCGAAGTGCTGGGTGATGCGGTCGGCGAAGACGGGGCCGATGCCCTTGACGAGGCCGGAGCCGAGATAGCGGCGGATGCCCTGGACCGTGGCCGGGAGGACGGTCGTGTAGTTCTCCACCGTGAACTGCTTGCCGTACTGGGGGTGGGAGCCCCAGCGCCCCTCCATCCGCAGCGACTCCCCCACCTGGGCACCGAGGAGGGCGCCGACGACGGTGAGCAGATCGCCCGCGCCGCGGCCGGTGTCGACCCGGGCGACCGTGTATCCGTTCTCCTCGTTGGCGTAGGTGATCCGCTCGAGCACGCCCTCCAGCACGGCACACTGCCGCTCGCCGCCGCCCTGCTGCCCCGCCCGACTCGCCTCCCTGTGCATGATCCGACGCTACCGCCGGGGGCCGACAGCCGGGGACGGGTGGGCGAACACGCCTACCGGATCCGCTCGGTCCGGGATCCGTCACTCCAGTCCGCTCATCTGAGCACCACCGGTCACATGAGGTCACAATCAGGTCTCGACCCCCATTTCACCCTTGCTTCACCCCCGTGTAATCGATTCCAATCCTTCGTATGTGCCGTGTAAACGATTCCACGGCCTGCGCGAACGGACTCACAAGGAGGTGGTTCCGGCGATGGCGAGCATCAAGGACGTTGCCGCCGAGGCGGGCGTATCCGTCGCCACGGTGTCGCGCGTTCTCAACGACCACCCGTCGGTCAGCGCCGACGCGCGCACCCGCGTACTGGCCGCCGTCGAGGCGCTGGGCTACCGCCCGAACGCCGTCGCCCGGTCCCTGCGCACCGACCAGACCCGCACCCTCGGCCTGGTCATCAGCGACGTACTGAACCCGTACTTCGCGCATCTGGCCCGCTCCGTCGAGGAGGAGGCCCGCGCGCTCGGCTACAGCGTGATCATCGGCAACGCCGACGAGCGGCCCGACCTCCAGGACCACCATGTGCGGACCCTGCTGGACCGGCGGATCGACGGACTGCTCGTCTCCCCCACCGACGGCGGGTCGCCGCTCATGCTGGACGCCGCACGGGCCGGCACCCCCATGGTGTTCGTCGACCGGTGGATCGCGGGCGTCGACGTCCCCGTCGTGCGCGCCGACGGACGGGCCGCCGTCCACGATCTCGTCGCCCACCTGTACGCGCTCGGTCACCGACGGCTCGCGATCATCGCGGGCCCGGCGGCGACCACGACCGGCAGCGAACGCGTGGAGGCGTTCCGCGTGGCCATGGGCGAGTACGGGCTTCCCCTCCCGGACGCCTACACAGGGCAGGGCGACTTCCAGGTGGAGAGCGGTCGCCGGGCCACCGAACGGTTCCTCGACCTGGCCGAGCCGCCCGAGGTGGTGTTCGCCGCCGACAACCTGATGGCGCTCGGCGCACTGGACGCCATCCACGCGCGCGGCCTGAGGGTTCCGGACGACATCGCGCTCGCCGCGTTCGACGACATTCCGTGGTTCGTGCACACCGACCCGCCGATCACCGCGATCGCCCAGCCGACCGCCGAGTTGGGGCGGGCCGCCGTCCGCGCGCTCGTCGACCGCGTCGAAGGACGGCCTCCGCAGTCCGTCACCCTCCCCGCTCGTCTTGTCGTACGCCGCTCGTGCGGCGAGCCGGCCGCTGCGCAGGCCCCCGCCGCGCAGCCCTCCCCCCTGCAAAGGAGCAAGTCGTGAGCAACCCGGACGAGTTGCTGCGCATCGAAGGCATACGCAAGACCTTTCCTGGCGTGGTGGCGCTCGACAGCGTCGACTTCGACCTGCGCCGGGGCGAGGTGCACGTGCTGCTCGGTGAGAACGGCGCGGGCAAGAGCACTCTCATCAAGATGCTCTCCGGCGCCTACCGCCCCGACTCCGGCCGGATCGTGGTCGGCGGCGAGGAGGTGCGCATCCATGGTGCGCAGGACTCCGAGCGCCTCGGGATCGCCACGATCTACCAGGAGTTCAACCTCGTTCCCGACCTGTCCGTCGCCGAGAACATCTTCCTGGGCCGCCAGCCGCGCCGCTTCGGCCTCATCGACCGCAAGCGGATGAACGCCGACGCGGCCGAACTCCTCGCCCGCGTCGGTGTCGATGTCGACCCGCGCACCCCGGTGCGCGAACTGGGCATCGCCCGGCTCCAGATGGTCGAGATCGCCAAGGCGCTGAGCCTTGACGCCCGCGTCCTGATCATGGACGAGCCCACCGCCGTACTGACCACCGAAGAGGTCGACAAGCTCTTCCGGATCGTGCGGAAACTGCGTGACGACGGCGTCGGCATCGTCTTCATCACCCACCACCTGGAGGAGATCGCCGCCCTCGGCGACCGCGTCACCGTCCTGCGTGACGGCCGCAGCGTCGACCAGGTACCGGCGAGCACCCCCGAGGACGAGCTCGTGCGGCTCATGGTCGGCCGGAGCATCGACCAGCAGTACCCGCGCGAACGCGGGGACGCCGGGGCGCCGTTGCTCAAGGTCCGCGGACTCACCCGGGCCGGCACCTTCCACGACATCGACTTCGAGGTACGGGCCGGCGAGGTCGTCGGCCTGGCGGGCCTTGTCGGCGCCGGCCGTACCGAGGTCGTACGCGCCGTCTTCGGTGCCGATCCGTACGACTCCGGCACCGTCGAGGTGCAGGGCAGCCCGCTCCGCCCGCACGACGTCAACGCGGCCATGGACGCCGGGATCGGCCTGGTCCCCGAGGACCGCAAGGGTCAGGGCCTGGTGCTCGACGCCACCGTGCAGGAGAACCTCGGCCTGGTCACGCTGGGCCGCTCCACCCGCGCCGGTTTCGTCGACCGGGCCGGGCAGCGGCGGGCTGCCGACCGGATCTCCGGGCAGCTCAAGGTCCGTATGGCCGGACTGCACCAGCACGTACGGACACTGTCCGGCGGCAACCAGCAGAAGGTCGTCATCGGCAAGTGGCTGCTGGCCGACACCAAGGTGCTGATCCTCGACGAGCCGACCCGCGGCATCGACGTGGGCGCCAAGGTCGAGATCTACCAGCTGATCAACGAACTGACCGCCTCCGGTCACGCCGTTCTGATGATCTCCAGTGATCTCCCCGAGGTACTGGGTATGAGCGACCGCGTCCTGGTCATGTCCCAGGGCCGGATCGCGGGCGAACTCGCCGCGCAGGAAGCGACGCAGGACGCCGTCATGGCGCTGGCCGTCAGCGCCGCCGCAACAACGAACACAGCAGCAAAGGATGTGGAGGTCTCCCGTGGCCACTGACACGCTCAAGAGCAGTACGGACACGGGCGCTGCCCCCGCACTGCGCCGCATACTCCTCAACAACGGGGCCCTCACCGCCCTGGTCGCCCTGGTCGTGGCGATGTCGCTCCTGTCCGGCGACTTCCTGACCACCCAGAACCTCCTCAACGTCGGCGTCCAGGCGGCCGTCACCGCGATCCTGGCCTTCGGCGTCACCTTCGTGATCGTCTCGGCCGGCATCGACCTGTCGGTCGGCTCGGTCGCCGCGCTCTCCGCCACCGTCCTGGCCTGGACCGCCACCAACCAGGGCCTGCCGGTCTGGATCGCGGTCCTGCTCGCCATCGGCACCGGCATCGCCTGCGGCCTGGTCAGCGGCGCGCTCATCTCCTTCGGCAAGCTGCCGCCCTTCATCGCGACCCTCGCCATGCTGTCGATCGGCCGCGGCCTCGCCCTGGTGATCTCGCAGGGCAGCCCGATCGCGTTCCCCGACTCGGTGTCCAAGCTGGGCACCACCATCGGCGGCTGGTTGCCGGTGCCGGTCCTGGTGATGATCGCGATGGGCCTGATCACCGCCGTGGTGCTGAACCGTACGTACGCCGGCCGCACCATGTACGCGATCGGCGGCAACGAGGAAGCCGCCCGGCTCTCCGGTATCCGCGTCAAGCGCCAGAAGCTGGTCATCTACGCCCTGGCCGGTGGCTTCGCGGCCGTGGCGGGCATCGTCCTCGCCTCCCGGCTGGCCTCGGCGCAGCCGCAGGCGGCGTACGGATACGAACTCGACGCCATCGCCGCGGTGGTCATCGGCGGCGCCAGCCTCTCCGGTGGTGTCGGCAAGGCGTCAGGCACTCTCATCGGTGCGCTGATCCTCGCGGTGCTCCGCAACGGCCTCAACCTGCTCTCCGTCTCGGCCTTCTGGCAGCAGGTGGTCATCGGCGTCGTCATCGCGCTCGCCGTCCTGGTGGACACGCTTCGCCGCCGCGCGTAGCAGCCCTCGTCACTCCGTTCTCCCATCCCCACGGAATCAACCCCCATCCGCAAGGAAGAACCATGCGCACCAAGCAGATCTCCATCGCCGTAGCCGCCGTCGCCACGCTCGCCCTCACCGCCACCGCCTGCAACTCCGGGTCCGACTCCTCCGACATGAAGGTGGGCCTGTCGGTCTCCACCCTCAACAACCCCTTCTTCGTACAGCTGAAGCAGGGCGCCCAGGCGGAGGCCAAGAAGGAGGGCGTCTCCCTCACCGTCACCGACGCCCAGAACGACGCCTCGCAGCAGGGCAACCAGATCCAGAACTTCACCAGCCAGAACGTGAAGTCGATCATCATCAACCCGGTGGACTCCGACGCCGCGGGCCCGTCCGTCAAGGCCGCCAACAACGCGAACATCCCGGTCGTCGCCGCCGACCGCACGGTCAACAAGGCCGATGTCGCCGCCACCGTCGCCTCGGACAACGTCGAGGGCGGCAAGCTCGCCGCCAAGACGATCGCCGAGGCGCTCGGCGGCAAGGGCACCATCCTGGTCCTCCAGGGCGTCACCGGCACCTCGGCCGCCAACGAGCGCGGCAAGGGCTTCACCGAGGGTCTGAAGGCCTACCCGGGCATCAAGGTCGTCGCCTCGCAGCCGGCCGACTTCGACCGCACCAAGGGTCTGGACGTCACGACCAACATGCTGCAGGCCCACCCCGGCGTGAACGGCGTCTTCGCGCAGAACGACGAGATGGCGCTCGGCGCGATCAAGGCCCTGGGCAGCAAGGCCGGCAAGTCGGTCAAGGTCGTCGGCTTCGACGGCACGCCGGACGGCCTGACGGCGGTCAAGGACGGCTCGCTGCTCGCCTCGGTGGCGCAGCAGCCGAAGCTGCTGGGCAAGCTGGCCGTGGAGAACGCCGTCAAGGCCGCCAAGGGCGAGAAGATCGACGCCACGGTCAAGGTCCCGGTCAAGGTCGTCACCAAGGGCAACGTCGCCGAGTTCGCCGGCTGACGTCGCGTCCGTCCGGTCGCCACGGCCGCGGGTCGCGCCCTACGCGCAGCTCGCGGCCGTGGCCCCGGCTTCGACCGCTGGAGGGATCCGCGGGGCCCGGTGACAGGGAACCTTGGGGTCCGTTGATCCATGGGGTCCGTTGGGATCCGTAGGGAGACAGTTCATGTACGACTACGACCTCCTGGTCGTGGGATCGGCCAACGCCGACCTGGTGATCGGGGTCGAGCGACGGCCCGCGGCCGGGGAGACCGTGCTCGGCTCCGACCTGGTCGTCCACCCGGGCGGCAAGGGCGCGAACCAGGCGGTGGCCGCAGCGCGCCTCGGTGCCCGTACTGCGCTGCTGGCCCGGGTCGGCGACGACGCGCACGGCCGGCTGCTGCTGGACGCGCAGCGCGAGGCCGGCGTCGACAGCGTGGGGGTCCTGGTCGGCGGGGCGCCCACCGGGGTGGCGCTGATCACGGTGGACCCGTCCGGGGACAACAGCATCGTGGTGTCGCCGGGAGCCAACGGACGACTCGCTCCGGAGGACGTCCGGGCCGCGGTCGGCCTGCTGCACGCCTCCCGGGTGGTCTCGGCGCAGCTGGAGATCCCGCTGGAGACGGTCGTGGAGGTCGTACGGAACCTGCCGTCCGGCACCCGCTTCGTACTGAACCCGTCGCCGCCGAGGCCGCTGCCCGACGAGATGCTGGCGGCGTGCGACCCGCTGATCGTGAACGAGCACGAGGCGCGGGTCATCGCGGGCGGCGAGCTGGGCGGCTCGCCCGAGGACTGGGCGAAGGCGCTGCTGGCCCTCGGTCCCCGCTCGGTCGTGGTGACCCTGGGCGCCGAAGGCGCGCTGGTGGCGACCGGCGAGACCATGACCCGGGTGCCGTCCGTGAAGGTCGACGCGGTCGACACGACGGGTGCGGGCGACGCGTTCACGGCGGCGCTGGCATGGCAGTTGGGCACGGGCGCGTCGCTGCCCGAGGCGGCCGCGTACGCGGCACGGGTGGGCGCGGTGGCGGTCACGCGGCCCGGCGCCCAGGAGTCCTACCCGACCGCAAAGGAGGTCGCGGCACTGTGAAGAAGGCCGGAATTCTGAATCGTCATCTGGCGGGTGCGCTCGCCGAGTTGGGGCACGGGGACGGCGTGCTGGTGTGCGACGCGGGCATGCCGATCCCGGCGGGCCCGCGGGTGGTGGACCTGGCGTTCCGCGCCGGGGTGCCGTCCTTCGCCGAGGTCCTGGACGGTCTGCTGGACGAACTGGTGGTGGAGGGCGCGACGGCGGCGCACGAGGTCCGGGGCGCGAACCCGGAGGCGTCCGCGCTGCTGGAGCGCCACTTCCCGAACCTGGAGCTGGTCGCGCACGAGAAGCTGAAGGAGCTGACGGCGGGCGCGCGTCTGGTCGTCCGTACGGGCGAGGCCCGTCCGTACGCGAACGTGCTGCTGCGCTGCGGGGTCTTCTTCTGACACGGCTGGTCGTTGCTGTGCTTCGAGGGGCTCGGTCGGATGGACCGGGCCCCTCGGCGTTTCCTCTCCGCACCGGACGCCGGTGACCCCCGTGGCTCCGCCGGGCTGTGCGCGTCGGCGATCCCGAGTGTCAGTTCTGGTTCACCGGCCACACTGCCGCCGGATCGCAGCGGGCCGGGCACGCCAGCAGGTAGACCTCGTTGCCGAGGAACAGCCAGTAGGTGTCGGCACGGAGGCTGTAAGGCTGCTCTGGTTGGCCCGGGCGGACGGCGAACTCCATCCCCTCCGGCACCTGGCAGAGGTACACCAGATCCGCTCCGCACGCGCACCGGTAGTCCTCCGGATCCTGCGCCCAGGACGGTGTACCCCCCACCTTGAACGCCTGGGCCCCGAGCCCTCGCGCGTCGGGCTCGTCCACGAAGGGCCGCAGCGTCAGCGGCAACGCGCACAGGGACGGTTCGGCTTCGGCGGCCGGTAGCACCGCGTGGCGCTGGAGCAGCACGCGCCAGAACGGGCGCGGGTAAGGCGGTTGCGGAGCGTCCCAGTACCGGGGCACGAGCCGGCCATCGGCCAACTCGGCGTCGGACGCGTCGTTGTGCGCACGGCAGTGGAAGACCAGCAGGTGGTCCCCGCCGAAGGGCCCCAGGCCCGGCGGAATGTCCAACTGGAAGAACAGGGCCATCCGCAGGCCGCAGAAGCACTCGGGCCATTCCTGGGCATCATCGAGGAAAGGCCAGCCACCCACCGAGTTCCGCGCGGGCCGGTCCAACGGCTCGGTCCCGACCTCTATCGCGTGGGCAGGCAGTGCCGCCTGCGTGCCTCTGACATCGCGTTCGAGCATCCGTTCACCCTAGAGGTTCCCTGTGACAGCTGGTCGTGGGCAAGATCGCGTTGGTGTGGCTGTCGCCGCGGTGATCAGGCGGCGGGATGACGGGGCGACCGGCGGGTACTGAGGATGCGGAGGATGTCCACCAGGCCGCCCTCGCCGGACCGCGCGGCTCCCGTACGGTCGAGGCCGGGGCGGAGCACCTGTGGGAGCGACTCAGAGCGCACATGGCAAGACAGCCCAGCTCATCGTCCGAGAAGGCTTCCGCGGCTAGGTTGTGTCTCTTTTGTGCGTCGCGTATCTGCAGGCCCCTGCGGGGAGCCCGCACGCCGCGGACGGTAGGCCGTGTACGTCGTCAGCTCGATACCATCTCGCCGTGATCATTCCCAGCACCCGCACCACGGTCTTCGACATCGACGGCACACTCTGCTTCGACGGACAGACGATCGACGGCCGGATCCTCGCCGCCATCGAGGACTGCGAACGTGCCGGCCACCAGCTTGTCTTCGCCTCTGCCCGGCCCGTCCGCGACCTACTGCCTGTCCTCGACGGGGCCTTCCCTGCCGCCACACTGATCGGTGGGAACGGCAGCCTCGTCTCGGTCGGCGGTCGGGTCCAGCCGCGGGCCGCGTTCGGCGCCAGCGAACTCGACAAGCTGCTCCTCGAGGCCGAGCGGTTCCGGGCGGGCTACCTTGCTGACGGCCCCTGGGACTACGCCTACACCGGGCCTGCCGACCACCCGATCTGCGGCCGTGTCGACCAGGGCCGCCTCGCCCACCGGGTCGAACTCGCCGACCTCCCCGCCGTCGTGAAGTTCCTCGTGGTCGACGCAACCGACATGGCGGCCTTGGCCGAGGCCGGCCGCGCGCTCGGGATGACCGTCAACCACCACCTCGACGAAGCGATCATCGACTTCGCCCCGGGCACCACGAACAAGTGGCAGGCCCTGAGTTCGTTGGGGATCGACCAGTACAACGCCTTCGGTAACGACATCAACGACCTCGACCTGCTGCGCAATGCGCGGCATTCGGTGCGCGTCGGCGCCCACCCGGGCCTGGACGGCGTCTCCTGTGTCACCGTCGCCCCCGACCCGAATGCCGTCGCTGCCGAGATCTCCACGCTGGCCGCAGCGACCCCCGCGGCTTGAGGCTGGTGCCTTCAGCGCAGCCCGGGGTGCCCCTCAACGCTGCCGTCGTCGATCATGAACTTGATGAAGCCGGAACCCCGGGCGAGGAGCTGGGGCACGAAGGCGGCCGCTTCCCCGGGCGTGGCCGAGAACGGCATCAGGGGCATCACCGGGGGAAGGTCCCGCTTCGACCGGAAACCCTCGGGCATCAACTCGCTCGGGTGACCACCGGGCGGTGTGATGGCGAAGCCGGAAGAGCGCACGTCAGCCAGGGTGTCGTCGGCGGCGATGGGTCCCCGGTTCTCCCTTGTGTTCATGCCCTGCATCTCCAGTTCTGTCGTCACCCCGAACCTCAGGGCGAGCGCCAGGGAACCCGGGGCGGAGTGAACACGGGCGTCGATGAGCCCCGGCAGCAGCGTGGCGCCGCTGCCGTCGACGATCTCGCTGCCCTGAGGAGCGTCGCCACCGACACGGGCGATCCGCCCGCCGTCGATACGGTTGCGCCGCCGTGCGCCGGCATCGAGCAACTCCATCGCGGACGGTCTGCTTCGCCGGACGGCGTCCCAGTCCGACGGACGCCGCACCGTGCTCGAACTCACCGAACACGGCGAGGCCGAACGCAACCGCTTCGCCGCCGAACAGCGCAAGGCGTTCGAGGAAATCACCGCCACCTGGTCACCGAAAGAGCGGATCCAGTCCGCACACCTCTTGGCTCAATACGGAGCTGACGCCACCGCGTGGTCCAGGGAACAGGTAGCCGACCGCGACTGAACGAGCGGCGCCCCGACACTGCATCATGGCGTGGAACCCCTCCGTGGTGGGCCACGTCTTCTCTGCAGAAGATCATGGCCATAGGAGAGGACACGAGGTGAGTGACCGCGAGCGGGTCCAGGACACCGAACCCGCGCCCACCGGAGACGCGTCCTGGTGGGCCGGGCTCAGGCTGACCGGAGGAGTGGTCCTCGCTGTGAGCGGGATAGCGCTGCTCTTGTGGCTGATCCTGCACGGAGGCACGGCTGACAACGACTGGTCCCGCTACTACGGGGCCGGCAAGATCCTGGCCATCGGATGCGTCATCGGCGGCACGACACTCCTGGCCCGCCGCCGCTAAGGCGGTGTCCTACGTGAAAAAGACGAGTGCGCCACCCAAGTCCTGCGCGCTCTGGTCGTCCTGACGCACCTAGAGATCAACCCGCTGACGGATGATCTTGTCCGGGAACTCCCGCCTCTGACCAGCACGAGTCCCCCGAGGACCGATCACACCAGCCTTTAAAACGCCGAGCCGTCGGCCCACTGACCTGCACGCCGCTTGATCCAGTCGGCCGCGGCCGCCGGGGTATCGACGGGCTGATCAGCCTGACGCCCCATCTCCGGCTCCGCGAAGGCCGCGACCAAACTGTCGCGGTCCCGCGGCGACCATGGACGCAGAGACAACTGGCCCGGCATCTCTACATACTCACGCACACCACCAGTGTCCCTGGCCGTGGGCGCCGCGGGCGGGGAACTCCCGAGCTACGCTCATGCGTCCCCGTCTGACGCCACGACCAGTCGCTCCAGCCGTGCCCCGCGACTGTCCGCGACTCTCTTGACGTCCCGTAGGGACTCGCTGAGCCGCCGGGCCAGATAGCGCAGCTCCGCCTCGGTCACGCGGTGGTCTGCCAGGAGCTCGTCGGCGTGGCCGAGGAGAGTGCCCGCCATGCCGAGTTGCACGCTCTCGATCTGGTCCGCGAGACGCGAAACGTAGCCTGTCCCGCCACCCATGAGGTAGCAGGGCTTGCCCTCCGGGCTCGTCCAGGGCAGCAGGCGTCCGGCCGTCGGGTGGTCACTGAGTCCGTCTGCCAACATCAGCCTGCTTCCTCCAGGTTGGCGTTCTGTAATGAATCCCTCACAGACTGACGTCGATGGTCGCTACGCTTCCAGCACCTGGGGGTTGACATCGCGCCAGTCAGAACAGGGAGTTGGCCGCATGGACACACGCCGTACGCCTCGAACACCACGCCAGAAGTACGGGGAAGAACTGAGACTGCGGCGGCTGGCGGCGGACCTCACCCAAGAGGAACTGAGCGAACTGATCGTGTGCTCGCCCACGCTGATCAGCCACTACGAGTCGGGGAGGCGGCTTCCGAAGCCCGACGACGCGCGGCGGATCGATCGAGTGCTCAGGGCGGACGGGTTCTTCGAGCGGTGGCTGGAGGACCTGGAGTCGAAGTACAACGACTACTTCGCGGCTGCGGCGGAGCTTGAGCAAGAGGCCACACTGATCCAGCAGTTCGGACTGACACTGGTCCCCGGCGTACTCCAGACCGAGGACTACGCAAGCGCTCTGTTCCGCGCCTACTGGCCGAACTACACGGCTGAGGAGCTTGAAGACTTTCTCGTCAACCGAACAAAACGCCGCCGCATGTTCGAAGGCCCCCGGCAGCCGGTCGTCTGGACGCTGCTCGACGAGTCGGCACTACGGCATTGCGTCGGCGGCCCCGAGGTCATGGCCGGCCAACTACACAAGATCGCACGCATGGCCGAGGCGGGACGGCTGCGGCTCCATGTGCTTGCGCACCGCCTCGGAGCACACGCTCTCCTACAGGGCGACCTCACGCTGATGAGCTTCGAGGACTCCGCCCCGGTGGCCTACGCCGAAGGCTTTCTCACAGGCAACCTGATGGATGATCCGTCGCTGGTGAAGGCCAGCCAGACCGCCTACGCTCTGGCTCTGAGCGACGCGTTGTCGCAACAGGAGTCATTGGCCCTCGTCAGGGCGGCAGCGGAGGATCACGCACATGCTGAGCAATGAATACACCGTTTCCGACGCGTCCACCCTCACGGGGTGGTACAAGTCCAGCTTCAGCGGCGGCACCAACGACAACTGCGTGGAGATCGCTTCCGGCCACGCAGTCGTGCCCGTCCGCGACAGCAAGGCCGCCACGGGCCCGGCCGTGGTCTTCTCGGCGGACGGCTGGACGTCGTTCGTGACCGCCGTCAAAGAGGGACGCATCGGCGACTGACCCGCACGGCACGCCCGAGTCATGAGAAGGGGGCGGAAGGCGCGGGGCGACGGGTAGCGTCCGTGCGCATGAAGCTCGCGTTCTCCACGCTCGGCGTCCCCGGTCTGCCCGTACCGGACGTGGCCTGGCTCGCGGCCACGCACGGCTACCACGGGGTCGAACTGCGCGCGCACCCGGAGGAGCCGGTACACCCGGGCATCACCAGAACCGAACGGGCCGAGGTGGCCGACGCGTTCAGGGAGGCCGGGATCGAGATCCTGGGGCTCGCCGGATACGCGCGTATGGCCGCGCCCGGCGACGACGTACCCGTCCTCGCCCAGGTCCGCGCGCTCCTCGACCTCGCCCATGACGTGGGCGCCCCCTACGTCCGCGTCTTCCCCGGCGGCGGCAGCGAGCAGGGCCCCGAGGAGGCCGACGCCACCGCCGCCCGGCGGCTGGGTGTCGCCGCCGAGTACGCCGCCGACCTCGGCGTACGGATCCTGCTGGAGACCCACGACTCGCACCGCACCGGCGCCGACGCGATCCGCGTGCTGGGCGCGGTCGGCCACCGGAATGTGGGCGCCCTGTGGGACGTGATGCACACCTGGCTGGGTGGCGAGCAGCCGCAGGAGACATACGCGGCCCTGGCCCCGTACCTCGGCTATGTGCAGGTCAAGGACATCGCGTCCGCCGACGACACCACCCCGCTGCCGCTCGGCGCGGGCGTCCTGCCGCTGGCCGAGTGCGTGGAGGTCCTCTCCCGTCACGGCTGGGACGGCTGGCTGTGCTGGGAGTACGAGAAGCGGTGGTACGAGACGGTGATGCCGCTGCCCGAACTGCTCGGGCGGGGGCGGGAACACCTGGAGCGGCTGCTGAACGACTCCGCTTGACCGCGCGCTCGAGCCGTCACTGGATCGTATTGCAACGTTCGATCCAAAACGGCTAGGCTCACATCATGGCCCGACCAAGGATGTTCGACGAAGAACGGGCCCTGAGCGCGGCCATGCGCACGTTCTGGGAGAAGGGCTACGAGGCCACGTCCACCCAGGACCTGTGCGAGGCGACAGGGCTGGGACGCAGCAGCATCTACAACACGTTCAAGAGCAAGCACGACTTGTTCACGCGCGCACTGGCCCACTACATCGACACCACGACGCTCACCCAACTGGCCATCCTGGAGGATGCGCGACTCAGCGGCGCGGACCGCATCCGCGCCCTGCTCGCCGTGATCGTGGAAGGCGAGACGGAGCACCGGGCAGGGGGCCGCAGCCTGGGCTGTCTGACGGTGAACACCACGGTCGAACTGGCCGGCCGGGACGCGCGGACAGCGCGGATACTGGAGCGTGACACCGCTCGCCGACTGGCGTCCCTGCGTGCGGTGATCGAGGAGGGCCGCCGGGACGGCAGCATCACCTCCACCCGGGACTCCGGGGCACTGGCCCGCTTCGTCAACGCGGCCATCGGCGGTATGCGCATCTCGAGCCAGGGTGGCGCGGACCGGGCCACCCTGGAATCGATCGCCGAGGTCACCCTGGACGCCCTGACCCACTGACCCGTACGCCACCCCGTACGGCGTTCACGCATGCCCACGTTTTGAACTGACCGATCCATAACTCAAGGAGTCGAACCGTGCCTCGTGCCGTATACATCCTGGCGCTCGGCATCTTCGCCATGGTGACCAGTGAGTTCGTGGTCGCCGGGCTGATGCCGCAGATGGCTGACGGCCTGGACGTGACCGTCCCGCAGATCGGATACCTCATCACCGCGTTCGCGGTGGCCATGTCGACAGGCGGGCCGTTCCTGACCGTGGCGCTGATGAAGTTCCCACCACGCACGGCCCTGTTGATACTGTTCGTCATTTTCCTGGCCGGCAATGTGCTGGCCGCCACCGCGACGGGCTACGGCCTGATGCTGGCAGCGCGAATTGTCACCGGTGTCGCCTCCCAGGCCTTCTTCGGCGTGGGCATCTCGCTGTGTGCCCAGATCACCCGACCCGAGGTCCGTGGCCGGGCGATCGCCGTCGCGCTGAACGGCCTGATGCTCGGCACCCTGCTCGGTCTGCCGCTCTCCACGCTCGTCGGCGAGCGCTTCGGCTGGCGCGCGGCTTTCTGGACCATCACCCTGATCACGGTGATCGCCGCGCTGGCGACCCTGTTCGGCGTACCCCGCATCGAGCGCGCCGAAGGCGGCGGCAGCTTCCGCAAGGAGGTCGGCGTCTTCAAGAGGCCCAGGCTGTGGCTGGCGCTGTCCACCAGCACCCTGATCATCGGTGCCACCTTCTCCGCCTTCAGTTACTTCAATCCCATCCTCACTGAGGTCACCGGCTTCTCCACCGGCACTGTCCCCTTCCTGCTCATCGCCTACGGTGCCGCGACCGTCGTCGGCAACACCGTCGTGGGCCGCTTCGCCGACCGCTACACCGTCCCCGTACTCGCCGTCGGCCTCGTCCTCAACCTGGCCTTCCTCACCGGCTTCGCCCTCGTCGCCGACCTGCCCGCCCCGGCCGTGGTCTGCATGATGGGCATCGGCCTGGTCGGTGTCACCATGAACCCGGCGATGGCGACCAGGGTCCAACGGGCCGGCAACGCCGGTCCGTTGGTCAACACCGTCCACGCCTCGTTCATCACGCTCGGGGTCGTCCTCGGCTCATCCGTCGGCGCCGTGGTGATCGACACCTGGGGCCTACGCGGCCCGCTGTGGCTCGGCGCGGTCATGGCCTTGGCCGGCTTGCCCACCGTCCTGCCCGACCTCGTCCGCCGTTCCGCCCCCGCGACGAGCCCTGTTTCCGTCCGCCCCGCGGAACAAGCGGAACGGGTGTGACGGCGAACGACGCTTCAACCACCCAGCATCAGAACCGACTTCCTCACCCTGTCCTCCAGTCGAGCACGGCACTCCGGCCACTCCTCCGCCGTGATCGACTAGACCGCGGTGTCCCAGAGGCGGTTCTCGTCCCCCGGCGACCAGGAGCGATCCCGGCCCGCCCGGTTACGGCACGGCCTTCTCCCGAAGGTCGCCGTGCGGCGCGTTGTCGGGTTGCCCCCCGGCCACGGCCGCAGGGCCTCCCGTGACCGTCCGGGCCTTCGCCTTCGCCGGTGCCAACGACGTCAGCGCCACCCCGCCCACCAGCAGCGCCGCCGCGCCCCAGCGCAGCGGGCTCACCGACTCGCCGAGGAACAGTGCCGCGGACGACATGCCGAAGACCGGGACGAGGAGCGAGAAGGGGGCGACCGTGGACGCGGGGTGGCGGCGCAGCAGCCAGCCCCAGGCGCCGAAGCCGAAGACCGTGGTGATCCAGGCGACGTAGAGGATGATGCCCGCGCCCTGCCAGTCGAGACCGCGCAGTGCGGCCAGGTCACGGGAGGGGCCCTCCCGCAGGAGGGAGAGGCCGAGCAGGGGCAGGACCGGCACCGTGCTCACCCACACCATGAAGTTCAGGGAGTCCGGCGGGGACGCCTTGCGGGTGAGGACGTTGGACAGGCCCCAGCAGGCCGCCGCCGCGATCACCAGGGCGAACGCGCCGAGCGGGCCGGCCGTGCCCTCGTCGACGGCCGCGAGCGCCACACCGCCGAGGGCCACCGCCATGCCCAGCACGCGCAGGCGGGTGGGCCGCTCGCCGAGGACCGCGAAAGCGATGAGGGCCGTGAAGACGGCCTGGATCTGCAGCACCAGGGAGGACAGTCCGGCGGGCATGCCCTCGTCCATGCCGATGAACAGCAACCCGAACTTGGCGACGCCCAGCACGAGCCCCACGCTCACGATCCACTTCCAGGCCACCTTGGGGCGGCCGACGAAGAAGACGGCGGGGATGGCCGCGGCCAGGAAACGCAGGGCCGAGAACAGCAGTGGCGGGAAGTGGCCGAGGCCGAGCTCGATGACGGTGAAGTTCACGCCCCAGACGGCGGCGACGAGGACGGCGAGAGTGAGGTGTGCGGGTCGCATGCGTCGAGGATCACGCCCCCTGACCGTGAAGCACCAGCGATGATTGCTGCATGGTTGGATGAAGCATCGCTAATCACAGGAGCTCCGTATGCTCGATCTCCAGCGGCTGCGCGCCCTGCACGCCGTATCCGTCCACGGCACGGTAGGCGCGGCCGCCACCGCGCTCGGGTACACCCCGTCCGCCGTCTCCCAGCAGATCGCCAAACTGGAGCGGGAGACCAGGACCGTGCTGCTCGAGCGGGAGGGACGCGGCGTGCGGCTCACCCCGGAGGCTCATCAACTCGCCTCTACGGCACAGGAGTTGCTGGCACTCGTGGAGCGTGCCGAGACCGAGTTGGAGGAGCGGCGCGGGCTGCCCGCCGGCCGGCTGACCGTGGCCTCGTTCGCCTCGGCCGCGCGCGGGCTGCTGCCTCCCGTCCTCGCTGCCCTCGCCGCCCGTCACCCCGCCCTTGACGCCCGGCTCTCCGAGGTCGACCCGCATCTGTCCGTCGACCTCGTCGCCAAGGGCATGGTCGACCTCGCCGTCGTGCACGACTGGGACATCGCCCCGCTGCCCGCCCCGCCGGGGATCGAGCAGGCGATCATCGGCGAGGACCTGTGCGACCTGCTGGTCCCCGTGGGACATCCCTTCGCGGGCCGCTCCTCCGTGCGGCGCGAGGAGCTGGGTGGCGAGCGGTGGGTGTGCCAGCCGCCGGGCCGGGTCTGCCACGAGTGGCTCGTACGGACCCTGCGGGCCGCAGGCCACACGCCGGACCTCGTCCACCAGGCCGAGGAGAATCCGACCCTGGTCGCGCTCGTCGCCGCCGGGCTCGGCGTCGCCCTCATCCCCCGCCTCGGCCGGGGTCCGCTGCCCGAGAAAGTCGTCGAGGTCCCGCTCGACCCGATGCCCGTACGCCGGCTGTACGCACTGTGGCGCACGGGCGCGGCCCGCCGGCCGGCCATCGCGGAGACCGTACGCACCCTGCAGGAGTTCTGGCCCGAGGCGGCGGCGCACGAACCCCGTTGACCTCACGTTTCCCGACTTCCGGCGGTGGGCCGGTTCCGGGGAACCCGGCGGGGTGCCCGTCCGTCCCATCGCCGAGCTGCCGGATGAGTCTTCGCGCTGCGGTGTCGGCCTCGCTGCTGGCTGCGATCGCTGACCACCCTCTCCGCCGCACGCGGCCGGCAGCACACCGCCATCGGCGCGCCCCCCTCCAACAGCGCCGATGGCGGTCCCCGGCACCCCAGCAGACCCCGACCGGTTACTGCGCAGTGCCTTGACTGGCAGAAACTTTCCGGATATTGGTGGCCCCTCGGAAGTTTCCTTCAGCGATCTCCTCCGGAAGGAGCGCATGTGCACGACTCCGGCACGGGAAGCACCAGACCCCCATCCAGACGTACGGTCCTCGCCGCCACGGCGGGCGTGGCCGCCGCCCTCGCTCTCACCCCCGACACCGCCCTGGCCGCCGGGAACGACGACAAGCGGCTCACGGCCCTCATCTCCCGCATGACGCTCGAAGAGAAGGTCGGCCAGCTCTTCGTGATGCGGGTCTACGGCCATTCGGCCACCGATCCCGACCAGGCCGACATCGACGCCAACCTCAAGGAGATCGGCGTACGGACGGCCGCCGAGCTGATCGCCAAGTACCACGTCGGCGGCATCATCTACTTCGCCTGGGCGCACAACACCCGCAACCCGCACCAGATCGCGGACCTGTCGAACGGCATCCAGCGAGCCTCCCTCGGCCGGCCCCGCGGGCTGCCCGTGCTCATCGCCACGGACCAGGAGCACGGAATAGTGGCGCGCGTGGGCAAGCCCGCCACCCTCTTCCCGGGCGCGATGGCGATCGGCGCGTCGGGTTCCCGCGCCAACGCCCGGACGGTCGGCCGGATCTCCGGTGCCGAACTGCGCGCCCTCGGCATCCTCCAGGACTACGGCACCGACGCCGATGTGAACGTCAACCCGGCCAACCCGGTGATCGGCGTACGGTCCTTCGGCGCCGACCCGGGCGCGGTGGCCGGCCTGGTGGCGGCGGAGGTCTCCGGCTACCAGAACTCGGGCGTCGCGGCGACCGCCAAGCACTTCCCGGGCCACGGCGACACGGCCGTCGACAGCCACTTCGGCTTCCCGGTCATCACGCACAGCCGCGAGGTGTGGGACAAGCTCGACGCGGCGCCCTTCCGGGCGGCGATCCGCGCCGGCATCGACTCGATCATGACCGCGCACATCATGGTCCCCGCGCTCGACGACTCCGGCGACCCGGCGACGCTGTCGCACCCGATCCTCACCGGCATCCTGCGTGAGGAACTGGGCTACGACGGGGTCGTGGTGACGGACTCGCTGGGCATGCAGGGCGTACGCGAGAAGTACGGTGACGACCGGGTGCCCGTGCTCGCCCTCAAGGCCGGCGTCGACCAGTTGCTCAACCCGCCGTCCCTGGACATCGCGTGGAACGCGGTACTGCAGGCCGTGCGGGGCGGTGAGCTGACCGAGGCCCGGCTCGACGAGTCGGTCCTGCGCGTCCTCAGGCTGAAGTCGAAGCTGGGACTGCTGGACCGCCCCTACGTCACCACCGAGGGCGTCGACCGGAACGTCGGCGTCCCCGAGCATCTGCGCGCCGCGGACCGCATCGCGGACGATTCGACCACACTGCTGGTCAACAAGCAGGGCCTGCTGCCGCTGTCACGCCGTACGCATCCCAGGCTGCTGGTCGTCGGGGCGGACCCGGCGTCGCCGTCCGGCACCGACGGACCGCCCACGACCGTACTGGCGAACGCCCTCACCTCTCTGGGCTTCACGGCGACCGCGCTGTCCACCGGTACGGCACCGTCGGCGGCGACGATCGCGAACGCGGTGACGGCCGCGGGGAACGCGGACGCGGTCGTCGTGGGCACGTACAACGTGAGCGCGACCAGCTCCCAGCGGACCCTGGTGAACCGGCTGGTCGCCACCGGGAAACCGGTGATCGCGGTCGCCATCCGGAACCCTTACGACGTGGCTCAACTCCCGGACGTCGCGAGCTGCTTGGCGACCTACTCCTGGACGGACGTCGAACTGCGCGCCGCGGCACGGGTGATCGCCGGGCAGGTGAAACCGCACGGAAGGCTGCCGGTGCCCGTGCAGCGGGCGGACGACCCCGAACAGGTGCTGTATCCCCTCGGGTACGGGCTGTCGTACTAGCGGGCGATGGGCTGTGCCCGGCCGAAGTGAGCACCGACCGGGCACAGTTCAGGTCACGGCCGCAGCGCGGGCTCGCGTTCCATGTCCCGGCGGTCCAGCTTCGCGTCGTACGCCGCGAGCGGCTTCGCCGCCGACGGGTCGGACGTGACCGTCGGGGACGCCACGCCGGCCCAGTCCAGGATGCGGGCCGTGGCCAGGGCCTTCTCCTCGGCCACCAGGCCCGCGACGTTCGCACCGTGGTTCATCCCCGGGGCGGTGAAGACGTAGGAGTCACGGGCGCCGGCGCCGGGCCGGAAGCGTTCCGCGCCCCACGGGTCGTTCTGCCCGTACACGAACAGCATCTGGCTCGCGTGCTGCCTGACCCAGGTGTCGACGTCCCGCATCACCTGCGGCTGGAACGTCATCGGGATGGAGCGCGGCACGTAGTTCCGCGGCGGCTGGTAGCCGTAGCGGAGGTACTTCTTCTCGATGTGCGGGAACTGGATCGTCGGCGCGCCCAGTTGCGTGCCGGCCTGGTAGTAGTACGGCGTGTACGGCTCCAGACCCTGGTCGGCGTAGGCGGAGAAGCCGGAGATCGTGTCGATGGAGTCCCAGATGGCGTCGTCCGTGGCGTTCTTCGCGTCCGCCGGGATCGTGTCGCAGTCCTTCAGCAGGCTGTACTGCCAAAAGCCCCAGACGTAGTCCAGGACGACCGCCTCGTACGCCCGGTCCAGGCTGCCGACGGTGTCGAAGGTGTAGCCGTTCTCGGCCGCGTACGCCTGGTACTTCTTCTCCAGCGGCTCCCGGCGTACCAGCGCCTCGCGCTGCACCGCGTTCAGCCGGTCGCGGCACTCCTTGGTGCCGACCGTCTCGAAGAAGCGGTCGTAGGCGGAGTCCTCCTTGTTGACGACGTCGTTCGGGGCGACGTAGGCGACCACGCCGTCCATGTCGTTCGGGTAGAACCGCTTGTAGTACGTGGCCGTCATCCCGCCCTTGGAGCCGCCCGTCGCGATCCACTTCCGATCGTAGACCGGCTTGAGCGCCTCGTAGATACGGTGCTGGTCACTCGCGGCCTGCCAGATGTCGAGCTTCGACCAGTCTGCCGGGGCCGGACGGGAGGGCGTGAAGTAGCGGTACTCCATGGAGATCTGGTTGCCGTCCACGATCTGGGTCGGCTCACGGCGGCCCGGGTTCGTGGAGACGCTGTAGCCACCGGTGTAGAAGACCGTGGGGCGCGAGACGTCCTTGTGCAGCATGGTGATCCGCTGCTGGAACGTGCCCTGGGACGGATGCCGGTGGTCGATCGGCTGGGTGTAGTTCAGGACGAAGAAGCGATAGCCGGCGTAGGGCTTCTCCTGGATCAGGCTCATGCCCGGGATCGCGAGCAGCCGGTCCTTGATGTCGCTCGGCTCCTGCTGGGCGGCGGTGGCCGCCCCTGCCGTGCTGACGGTGCCTATGAGCACCACGAGCGCCAGCAGCCATCTGAGCGCCTTGCGCATGCAGCCTCCCCTGAGAACGCGGATGTCCGCCGGAACCTAGCGGAGCAACTACCGTCGCACCAGGGGTGATCGGGGAATCATGTCCATACGCGAAGAAGGTCCCTGGATCTTCCGGCGGCCCGTCAGCACATGATCCAGCCCGAGTCGACCGACCCCGACCCCACCGATCCACGGACCCGTACGCAGCGATGCCCGGCGTGTACGGTCACCGGCCCGGCGTGACGCTTGTACCGTCCCTTGTCCACCACGGGGCGGCTGCCGCGCCCCTGCACACTGACCGACATCGGCCTGGGGGAGGAAGTCTTCTTCGCGACGGTCACCGCGCACACGTAGCTGTCGCGCTTGTAGACCAACACGGAGCCGGTCGAGAACGGGAGTGTGCGGACCTTCCGTCCGGGGCAGTAGCCGGTCGCCGCCTCGGCGTGCCCGGGGCTCGCCACCGCGAGCAGCCCGGACACCGTCAGCACGGCCAGGCCCGTTGCCAGGCGCCGACATATCCCACGGCTGTCCACTCTTGTCCCTCCCCGACCCCCGGCGTACTGATGTACGACGCGTGGCGTACGCCGGCGGTTGCATCGGACCGCCGGAACACCAGGGCGACGCGGAGGATCTGCGGCATCACACCGACGAGCCGACGGGTTCCTCCGGCTCCGGCGCGCCCACGAAGGTCCGCCACAGCCGTGCGTACCTGCCGCCCCGTGCCAGCAGTTCCTCGTGCGTGCCGTCCTCGGCGACCCGGCCGTGATCCATTACCACGACCCGGTCCGCGCGGGCGGCCGTGGTCAGGCGGTGGGCGACGACCAGCGTCGTGCGGCGGCCGGCGAGGCGGTCCGTCGCCTGGTTGACCTGCGCCTCGGTGGCCAGGTCGAGCGCGGCGGTCGCCTCGTCGAGCAACAGGATGTCGGGGTCGACCAGTTCCGCGCGGGCCAGGGCGATGAGCTGTCGCTGCCCGGCGGACAGGTTGCGTCCGCGTTCGGCGACCTCGTGCAGATAACCGCCCTCAAGACCGGCGATCATCTCGTGCGCGCCGACCGCCCGCGCCGCGGCCTCCACCTCGGCGTCGGTTGCGTCCGCGCGCCCGTAGGCGATGGCGTCCCGGACGGTTCCCGCGAACAGGTACGCCTCCTGCGGGACGACACCGAGCCGGTGCCGGTACGAGGTCAGGTCGAGGGACCGCACATCGGTGCCGTCGACCAGCACCCGGCCGCGTGTCGGGTCGTAGAACCGGGCGACCAGCTTCACCAGCGTCGACTTGCCCGCCCCCGTCTCGCCGACGAAGGCGACGGTCTGCCCGGCGGGGATCCTCAGGTCGACTCCGCTGAGTGCCTCCTCGTCGTCGCCGTACGCGAAGCCGACGTCCTCGAAGGTGATCTCCCCGCGCAGCGACGGCACCTCGAGCGGCTCGTCGGCCGCCTTCGTGCTGGTCGGCTCCCGGAGCAGTTCCTGGATGCGGCCCAGCGACACCGTGGCCTGCTGGTATCCGTCGAAGACCTGCGAAAGCTGCTGCACCGGCGCGAAGAACAGGTCGATGTACAGCAGATAGGCGACCAGCGCACCGGTCGTCAGCGTTCCCGCCTCCACCCGGTGCGCGCCCACGACCAGGACGGCCGCCGCGGCCACCGAGGACAGCAACTGGACGAAGGGGAAGTACACGGAGATCAGCCACTGGCCGCGGATGCGTGCCCGGCGGTAGCTGTCGCTGCCCGCCGCGAACCTGCGCCCGCCGTCCTGCTCGCGCCGGAAGGCCTGCAGGATCCGCAGCCCGGACACCGACTCCTGGAGGTCCGCGTTGACCGCCGACACCCGCTCCCGGGCGAGTTCGTACGCCTTCACGCTCGCCTTGCGGAAGAAGACGGTCGCCACGATCAGCGGCGGCAGCGTGGCGAACACGACGAGCGCGAGCTGTAGGTCGATCACCAGCAGCGCGGCCATGATGCCGAAGAAGGTGACGGCGGAGACGAAGGCGGTGACGAGGCCGGTCTGCAGGAACGTCGACAGCGCGTCGACGTCGGTCGTCATCCGGGTCATGATCCGGCCGGTCAGCTCCCGCTCGTAGTAGTCGAGCCCGAGCCGCTGGAGCTGCGCGAAGATCTTCAGCCGGAGGGAGTAGAGGACGCGTTCGCCGGTCCGTCCCGTCATACGCGTCTCGCCGACCTGTGCCGTCCACTGGACGAGGACGACGAGCAGCGCGAGCAGGGACGCGGCCCAGACCGCGCCGAGGGCCATCCGGGAGACGCCCTGGTCGATGCCGTGCCGGATCAGGATGGGCAGCAGCAGGCTCATGCCCGCGTCGACGGCGACGAGGGCGAGACTGGCGAGCAGAGGCAGGCCGAAACCGCGCAGCAGCCGGGTGAGGCCGTACGAATCCTCCGGCCGGACCGCGCGCGCCTCGTCGATGCCGGGGGTGTCGGTGGCGGGGGGCAGCTTCTCGACCTGGGCGAGCAGCTCGGGGGTCGCCGGGGTCCCGGTCAGCGCGTGGTCCTTGGGCTCGCGGTCGCCGGTCCACAGGTGCGGGGTGACCCCGCGCTCTGCGTCGAACTCGGCGTCCAGCTCCTCCCGGACGGTGGTGTCCTCCTGTGACGCGGCAGGCAGGGCGTGGCCCGGGGAGACGCCGCCGAGTTCGTCCGGGTCGGTGAGCAGCCGCCGGTACAGGACGGAGCGTTCCTGGAGTTCCTCGTGGGTGCCGATGTCGGCGAGGCGGCCGGCGTCGAGGACGGCGATGCGGTCGGCGAGGTTGAGCGTCGAGCGCCGGTGGGCGATCAACAGGGTGGTGCGCCCCTCCATGACGTGCTTCAGCGCCTCGTGGATCTCGTGCTCGACCTGGGCGTCCACCGCCGAGGTGGCGTCGTCGAGGACCAGCAGCCGGGGGTCGGTGAGGATCGCGCGGGCCAGCGCGATGCGCTGACGCTGGCCGCCGGAAAGGGTGAGGCCGTGCTCGCCGACCTTGGTGGCGTACCCGTCGGGCAGTTCCGCGATGAAACGGTCGGCCTGCGCGGCGCGGGCGGCGCGTTCGATCTGCTCGTCACTCGCGTCGGGGCGGCCGTAGGCGATGTTGTCGCGGACCGTTTCGGAGAAGAGGAAGGAGTCCTCGGGGACCAGTCCGATCGCGGCGCGCAGCGACGGGAGGGTCAGCTCGCGCACGTCGTGGCCGCCGACGAGGACGGCGCCGTGCGTGACGTCGTAGAAGCGGGGCAGCAGGAGCGAGACGGTCGACTTGCCGGAGCCGGAGGAGCCCACGACGGCCAGGGTCTCGCCGGGGCGGATCTCGAAGGAGAGCCCGTCGAGGACCGGGGTCCTCTTCTTCGAGGTGCTCTCGTACCCGAAGGAGACGTCGTCGAACTCGACGGTCGCGGGAGCGTCGGCGGGCAGGTCTTTGGTGCCGCTCTGCAGCGACGGCTCGGTGTCGATCAGCTCCAGTACACGCTCGGCGCCCGCGCGGGCCTGCTGGCCGACGGTGAGGACCACGGCGAGCATGCGCACCGGGCCGACGAGCTGGGCGAGGTAGGAGGAGAAGGCGACGAACGTGCCGAGCGTGATGTGCCCGCGCACCGCGAGCCAGCCGCCGAGCGCGAGCATGGCGACCTGACCGAGGGCGGGCACGGCCTGGAGGGCGGGGGTGAAGCGGGCGTTCATCCGGATGGTGCGCAGCCGTCCGGCGAAGAGCCGCCGCCCGACCTCGCGGAGCTTCCCGGTCTCCTGCTCCTCCTGCCCGAAGCCCTTGACCACGCGGACGCCGCTGACGGCACCGTCCACCACGCCCGCCACGGCGGCGGCCTGGGCCTGTGCGTACCAGGTGGCCGGGTGCAGCTTGGAGCGGCTGCGTCGGGCGATGAACCACAGGGCGGGCGCGACGGCCAGCGCGACCAGCGTCAGCGGCAGCGACAGCCACGCCATGACCACCAGCGAGACCAGGAACAGCAGAACGTTCCCGATGGTCATCGGGAGCATGAAGAGCAGGCCCTGGATGAGCTGGAGGTCGCTGGTGGCCCGGCCGATGACCTGCCCGGTGGACAGCTCGTCCTGGCGCCGCCCGTCGAGCCGGGTGATCGTCCCGTACATCTCCGTGCGCAGGTCGTGCTGGACGTCGAGGGCGAGCCGGCCGCCGTAGTAGCGCCGGATGTAGGTGAGGACGTAGACGACGACCGCCGCGCCGACCAGGGCGCCCGCCCAGGGCGCCATGGAACGGCTGTGGTTCCCGATGACATCGTCGATGATCACCTTGGTGATCAGCGGGACGAAGGCCATGACGGCCATGCCGCCGAGGGAGGACCCGAGCGCGAGGACGACGTCCTTCCGGTACCGCCAGGCGTATCCCGCGAGCCGGTACGCCCAGCCGCGTTTCTCCCCCTCGTGCGCTGCCACGCCGGTCCCTTCCTGCCGTGCCGATCTTCCCGTCACTCACCAACACGGGCGGGAGCGGATTTCATCCCTCGGCGACGACCCGGGGCGGGGCACGGCGGACGGACCGCGGCCGGGCTCCCCGTGGATCACGGGGAGCCCGGCCGGGCCGGGTCAGTTCTCGGGGACCGCCGGGAGGGTCTCCTGTGGTGTGTTCTCGGGGACCTCCGGGACCACTTCCTGCGGCGTGCTCGTGGGCACGTACGCGGTCATGGTGGCGGTCTTCGGCACCAGGTCCTTGTGGATGGCCTTGGCCACGTTCTGGATGGTGGTGACGCCGTAGTTCATGGTGCTGTTGCCATGGGTGAGCACGGTGATCATGTAGTCGTGCCCTGCGCCCTTGAACGTGCCGACGCTGTGCACGCGCCAGCCGTGCGTGGAACGCGGCAGCCAGCCGTTCTTGACGTGCACGGAGACGCCGGAGGGCGCACCGGCCGGGGTTCCCCAGCGCTGCGAGGAGATGACCTTCCCCATCAGCTTCTGGATGTAGTCGCGGGAGTTGTCGCTCAGTACGGAGTTCTTGGCCGTGATGAGCTTGAGCAGCTTCTGCTCGTCCTGCACGGTGATCTGGGTCAGCCCCCAGTAGCCGCCCGCGCCCGGCTTGGTCTGGGTCATCCCGGCGGCGGTGAGAAAGCCCTTGATCTTCGTCAGACCCAACTGCTTCCACAGCGTGCTGGTCGCATTGTTGTCCGACTTGGTGATCATCGCCGTGGTGAGGCTGACCTCGCGGCTCGTCAGATAACGGTTGTGCTTCTTGGCGTCCCACAGCAGGGTGGCGAGCACGGTGACCTTGACCACGCTGGCCGAGTCGAAGGCGCTGGTGCTGCGCAGCGAGCAGGTGGTGTTGGTGGAGCGGTCGTAGAGGCCGACCGCGACGGTCCCCTTGCGGGTGGCGAGGGCCGCGGTGATGTCCTTCTTCAGTTTGGCGGCCAGACCCGCCTTGCCCGATGTGCAGCTCACGGTCGGCGCCGTGGCGGCAGCGGCGGGCGTGGCGGCGGCCACGAGCGGTATGAGCATCCCGGCGCCGAGCCCGGCCGCGAGCACACGGGCACGTCGAGATGTCCGGGACATGCCGGTCATCCGGTTGGTCATGGAGGTTCCCCATCCCCTTGCTTCTGCAAAAGACGCGCCCCCGGGCGCGCCCGTGCTCTTTTGACTCGCGGGGATGACCGAAAGTTGTACGGCACACACGCCGAGAGGAACGAGTGGAGCACGAGACCGGCAACGACCAGGGCGGCCGGCTTCCTGGCGGCCTGGCTCGAAGACGTCTTCTGACGCTGTTTCGGTTCCCACACCCGGAAACGCGCCGGCACGCGCGGCCCGCTTCCGCCGCCCGCACGGCGGCCCGTCCTCCCGGAGGAGGACGGGCCGTCCGTCAGGTGAGGCACCCGACCATCCAGCGGCGTGGTCCGGCCCACGCAGCGGTCACTGGCCCTCCTTCTCCCCACGAGCCGCCGCGATCTGACGGGACATGATGGTCGTCAGCTCGTACGCCGTGTGGGACGCGGCCACGGACGTGATCTCCGCGTGGTCGTAGGCGGGCGCCACCTCGACGACGTCCGCGGAGACCAGGTTGCAGGACGCGAGGCCGCGCAGGATCTCCAGGAGTTCGCGCGAGGTCATGCCGCCGGCCTCGGGCGTGCCGGTGCCGGGGGCGTGCGCCGGGTCCAGACAGTCGATGTCGATGGAGATGTACAGCGGGCGATCGCCTATGCGCTGGCGCAGTTGGTCGGCGATCTCGTCCGCGCCGCGCCGGTAGACGTCGGCGGACGTGACGATGCCGAAGCCCATCTTCTCGTCGTCGGTGAGGTCCCGCTTGCCGTACAGCGGGCCACGGGTGCCGACGTGGGAGAGCGCGGAGGTGTCGAGGATGCCCTCCTCGACGGCACGGCGGAAGGGGGTGCCGTGGGTGTACTCGGCGCCGAAGTACGTGTCCCAGGTGTCGAGATGGGCGTCGAAGTGGAGCAGCGCGACCGGGCCGTGCTTCTTCGCCACCGAGCGCAGCAGCGGCAGCGCGATGGTGTGGTCGCCACCGAGCGTCATCAGGCGGGCGCCCGTGCCGAGCAGGTCGTCGGCGGCGGCCTCGATGGTCTCCACGGCCTCGTTGATGTTGAACGGGTTCACGGCGATGTCGCCGCCGTCCGCGACCTGCGCGAGCGCGAACGGGGAGGCGTCCTGGGCCGGGTTGTAGGGGCGCAGCAGGCGGGAGGCCTCGCGGATCGCGTTGCCGCCGAAGCGGGCGCCGGGACGGTAGGAGACTCCCGAGTCGAACGGCACGCCGACCACCGTGACGTCGGCGGTGCCGACCTCGTCGAGGCGGGGCAGCCGGGCGAAGGTCGCGGGACCCGCGTACCGCGGAACGCGTGACGAGTCGACAGGGCCACGCGGCCCATTGCCGCCTGCTGCGGAGTTCTCGGTGCTGCTCATCGTCGGGCTCCTCCAAGTCATACGTTTTCATTCCGGTGTTACGGGCCCCTTACCGGCCCGCCTGGTCGGCGACCCAGCCGAAGTACCTGGCTGGAAGCGCCGCTGAAGTGTACGTTTCCCCTCAAACAGCGGGCAGAGCCGGCGGTCCGGCGCTCCCGCCACCGGGTGATGCGCCGCCACGGCCCGGGACACCGGACGGACCGCGACGGCAGAATGGGTGCCATGCCGATACCCGGGATGCCCAGCCGCGCCGAGCTCGTCGACCACCTCGTACGGACCCGTATCGCGGGCCATGTCGCCACCCCCCGCGAGAACAACCTCTCCCACTACCGGGCGCTCGCGAACGGCGACCGCAACTACTGGCTCGGCCTGGAACTCGGCGACCGCTGGAGCGACGAGCAGGACGTCCTCGCGGTCATGGCGGAGCGCTGCGGCGTCAACGACGACCCCGAGCACCGCTACGGCCAGGACACCATCGACCCGGAACTGACGGTCGACGCCGTGGAACGCCTCGCGGCCCGGCTGCGCAAGGCCGCCGACGGGGAACAGCGCGTCCTGTTCGCCACCGGCCACCCCGGCGGGCTCCTCGACGTCCACCGTGCCACCGCCGCGGCTCTGCGCGCCGCCGGCTGCGAGATCGTCGTCATCCCGGACGGGCTGGGGACCGACGAGGGGTATGTGATGCAGTTCGCCGATGTCGCCGTCCTGGAGCACGGCGCCACTCTCTGGCACACCCACTCCCCCGAGCCGATGCGCGCGATCCTGAAGGGCCTTCAGGCCGAGGGCCGCCCGCTGCCCGACCTCGTCGTCGCCGACCACGGCTGGGCGGGCTGCGCGGGCCAGCTCGGCGTCGACTCCGTCGGGTACGCCGACTGCAACGACCCGGCGCTCTTCCTCGCCGAGGCGGAGGGCACCGTCCAGGTGACGGTCCCCCTCGACGACCACGTCGCAAGCCCTCGCTACTACGACCCGATGACGGCGTATCTGCTGGGCCAGGCCGGCCTGACGGCCGCCGACTGAGGCCGGCGGAGGGCCGTCACCGCGGGACGCGGACCACACCCTCCTGGATCACCGATATCGCGAGCCGGCCGTCCCGGGTGTGGATACGGGCCTGCCCGAGCCCGCGTCCGCCGTACGCCGACGGGGACTCCTGGTCGTACAGGAGCCACTCGTCGGCCCGGAACGGGCGGTGGAACCACATCGCGTGGTCCAGCGACGCCCCGACGACGTCGCCGACGGCCCAGCCGCCGCGCCCGTGCGCGAGCAGGATCGAGTCGAGGAGCGTCATGTCGGAGACGTACGTGGCGAGGACGACGTGCAGCAGCGGGTCGTCCGCGTACTCGTCGAGCTTGCCGTTCGTCCGGAACCACACCTGGGAGCGCGGCTCGCGGACCGTTCCGGCGGTGGCGAACGGCGGCTCGTCCACGTACCGCAGGTCGACGGCCGCGCGGGCCTCGAGGAGTCGCTCCAGGACATGGGGACCGTCGAAGACGTCCGCGTAGCGCGGCAGCAGTTCCTCGCCCGCGGGCAGCGTCTCCGGGTCCGGCGCGGGCGGCATCGGGGCCTGGTGGTCCAGGCCCTCCTCGTACGTCTGGAAGGACGCCGAGAGATGGAAGATCGGCTGCCCGTGCTGGACCGCGACCACCCGGCGGGTGGTGAAGGAGCGGCCGTCCCGGATGCGGTCGACCGTGTAGACGATCGGGGCGCCCGGGTCACCGGGACGCAGGAAATAGGCGTGGAGGGAGTGGGCGTGCCGGTCCTCGGGGACCGTCCGCCCGGCGGCGACCAGTGCCTGGGCCGCCACCTGTCCACCGAAGACGCGGGGGACGACGGAGGGCCTGGACTGGCCGCGGAAGATGTCCTGCTCGATCCGCTCCAGGTCGAGCAGATCGAGCAGGGACTGAAGTGCCTTACTCATGGCGTCGGTTGACGAGACCGTCCGGTCGCGGGGCTTACAGCCCCATGTCCTTGGCGATGATCGACTTCATGATCTCGCTGGTGCCGCCGTAGATGCGGTTGACGCGGTTGTCGGCGTACAGGCGGGCGATCGGGTACTCGTTCATGAAGCCGTAGCCGCCGTGGAGCTGGAGGCAGCGGTCGATGACGCGGTGCGCGACCTCGGTGCAGAACAGCTTGGCGGAGGCGGCCTCGGCGGCGGTCAGCTCACCGGCGTCGAGGGCCTCGGTGGCGCGGTCGACGACGGCCTCGGCGGCGTCCACCTCGGCCTGGCAGGCGGCCAGCTCGAACTTGGTGTTCTGGAAGGACGCGACGGGCTTGCCGAAGACGGTGCGCTCCTGGACGTACTCCTTGGCGAACCGGACGGCGGCCTTGGCCTGCGCGTAGGCGCCGAAGGCGATGCCCCAGCGCTCGGAGGCGAGGTTGTGGCCGAGGTAGGAGAAGCCCTTGTTCTCCTCGCCGAGCAGGTCCTCGACCGGCACCTTGACGTCGACGAACGCCAGCTCGGCGGTGTCCGAGACGCGCAGACCGAGCTTGTCGAGCTTGCGGCCGATGGAGTAGCCCTCGGCCTTGGTGTCGACCACGAAGAGGGAGATGCCGTGGCGGCGGTCCTCGGTGGTGGGCGCGGCGGTGCGGGCGCAGACGATCATGCGGTCGGCGTGCACGCCGCCGGTGATGAAGGTCTTGGCGCCGTTGAGGACGTAGTACGTGCCGTCCTCGGAGAGCTTGGCGGTGGTCTTCATGCCCGCGAGGTCGGAGCCGGTGCCCGGCTCGGTCATCGCGATGCCCCACATCTCCTCGCCGGAGACGAACTTCGGCAGGTAGCGCTTCTTCTGCTCGTCGGTGCCGAGCAGCTTGATGTACGGCAGGCCGAGCAGCGTGTGCACGTTGGAGCCGCCGAAGGTGACACCGGCGCGGGCGGTCTCCTCGTAGACGATGGCCTCGAACTTGTGGGTGTCCAGGCCGGCGCCGTCGAACTCCTCGGGGACGTTGATGCCGAAGAGGCCCAGCTCGGCGAGCTGGTAGTAGAACTCGCGCGGGGCCTGGCCGGCGGCGAACCACTCGTCGTACACCGGTACGACCTCGGCCTCGATGAAGGCGCGCAGGGTCTCCCGGAACGCCTCGTGATCCTCGTTGAACACCGTACGGCGCACCGCCGCCACCTCCACCTCGGTCTGTCTAAGCGCTTGCTCAGACTGCACCGTACCGGCGGGTAAGGACGATCGTCCAGAGCTCCCGGCCCGTAACGCTCGTCACGCTCCCGGAGCAGCCCGCCCGCTCGACTCAGGCCTTACCGGCCGCGGCGAAGGCCCCCCTGGCCATCCGGTGCAGGAGCGTCGCCGTCGCCTCCCGGCCCGGCAGGGGGGAGCCCGGGCGGCCCAGGTGCGGGGTCGAGTTCAGCAGGCCGAACACCGAGTGCACCGCCGAGCGCGCGGTCGGCTCGGCCAGCTCCGGGTACACCTCGCGGACGATCCCCACCCACAGTTCGACGTACTGCCGCTGCAACTGCCGCACCAGCTTGCGGTCGCTGTCCCGGAGGCGGTCGAGCTCCCGGTCGTGCAGGGTGATCAGGGGACGGTCGTCGAGCGCGAAGTCGATGTGCCCCTCGATCAGCGAGTCGAGGACCTCCCCGGGGTCCCGTCCCGCGAGGGACCCGTCGGCCTCGGCGACCCGCCGCCTGGCCCCGGTCAGCAGCTGCCCGCTGATCCCCACGAGCAGCTCGGCGAGCATCGCGTCCTTGCCCGCGAAGTGCCGGTACAGACCGGGTCCGCTGATGCCGACCGCGGCTCCTATCTCGTCGACCCCGACGCCGTGGAAGCCGCGCTCGGCGAACAGCCGCGCGGCCTCCTTGAGGATCTGCTCGCGACGGGTGGGGCCGTCGGTTCTGGTGGCCATGGAATCGATTCTAGACAGGGAGGTTAGCGGTCGTTAACCTGAAGGAAAATGCGTTAACGCTCATTAACAAGGTGAGGGGATCGCAGGATGCAGGAGGCACCGGAGCTGACGAGCGCGGCAGAGCCCGCGTCGGAGGCCTGGCAAGCCAACGAGGAGGCGCACCGCGCCCTCGTCGAGGAGCTGCGCGGCAAGCTCGCCACGGCTCGGCTGGGCGGCGGTGAGAAGGCCCGTGCACGTCACACCGCGCGCGGCAAGCTGCTGCCGCGCGACCGCGTGGACACCCTGCTGGACGCGGGGTCGCCCTTCCTGGAGCTGGCGCCCCTCGCCGCCGACGGGATGTACGACGGACAGGCCCCGGCCGCCGGAGTGATCGCCGGGATCGGGCGGATCAGTGGCCGCGAGTGCGTGATCGTCGCCAACGACGCCACGGTCAAGGGCGGCACGTACTACCCGATGACGGTGAAGAAGCACCTGAGGGCGCAGGAGGTGGCCCTGGAGAACCGCCTCCCCTGTGTCTACCTCGTCGACTCCGGGGGCGCCTTCCTGCCCCTGCAGGACGAGGTCTTCCCCGACCGCGAGCACTTCGGGCGGATCTTCTACAACCAGGCGCGGATGTCCGGCGCCGGCATCCCGCAGATCGCCGCCGTCCTCGGCTCCTGCACGGCGGGCGGGGCGTATGTCCCGGCGATGAGCGACGAGGCGGTGATCGTGCGCAACCAGGGCACGATCTTCCTGGGCGGCCCGCCGTTGGTGAAGGCGGCCACCGGCGAGGTGGTCAGTGCCGAGGACCTGGGCGGCGGCGAGGTCCACTCCCGCGTGTCGGGCGTGACGGACCATCTCGCGGAGGACGACGCGCACGCCCTGCGGATCGTACGGACCATCGTCTCGACGCTCCCCGCCCGCAGGCCGCTGCCCTGGGAGGTCGTCCCGTCCATCGAGCCGAAGGCGGACCCGTCCGGGCTGTACGGCGCGGTGCCGGTCGACTCCCGCACCCCCTACGACGTACGCGAGGTCATCGCGCGCGTCGTGGACGGTTCGCGCTTCGCCGAGTTCAAGGCGGAGTTCGGGCAGACACTCGTCACCGGCTTCGCCCGTATCCACGGCCACCCCGTCGGGATCGTCGCCAACAACGGCATTCTGTTCTCCGAGTCGGCCCAGAAGGGCGCCCACTTCATCGAGCTGTGCGACCAGCGCGGCATCCCCCTGGTGTTCCTGCAGAACATCTCCGGGTTCATGGTGGGGCGCGACTACGAGGCGGGCGGCATCGCCAAGCACGGCGCCAAGATGGTGACCGCCGTGGCCTGCACCCGCGTGCCGAAGCTCACGGTGGTGATCGGCGGCTCGTTCGGCGCGGGCAACTACTCGATGTGCGGCCGTGCGTATTCGCCGCGCTTCCTGTGGATGTGGCCGAACGCCAAGATCTCGGTGATGGGCGGCGAGCAGGCCGCTTCGGTCCTCGCGACCGTCAAGCGCGACCAGTCGGAGGCCCGCGGGGAGTCCTGGCCCGTGGAGGAGGAAGAGGCGTTCAAGGCCCCGATCCGCGCGCAGTACGAGCGCCAGGGGAACGCCTACTACGCGACGGCCCGCCTCTGGGACGACGGTGTGATCGACCCGCTGGAGACCCGGCAGGTGCTGGGCCTGGCCCTGACCGCGTGCGCCAATGCGCCCCTGGGTGACCCCCAGTTCGGCGTCTTCCGGATGTAAGGGGGAGTCCATGTTCGACACGGTGCTTGTGGCCAACCGGGGCGAGATCGCCGTACGCGTCATCCGCACGCTGCGGTCCATGGGCGTGCACTCGGTCGCCGTCTTCTCCGACGCCGACGCGGACGCCCGGCACGTCCGGGAGGCCGACACGGCAGTACGGATCGGTCCCGCGCCGGCGGCCGAGAGCTATCTCTCGGTGGAGCGGCTGCTCGACGCGGCGGCACGAACCGGCGCCCAGGCGGTGCACCCGGGGTACGGCTTCCTCGCCGAGAACGCCGGGTTCGCGCGCGCGTGCCAGGAGGCCGGACTGGTCTTCATCGGGCCGCCAGCGGACGCCATCGCGCTCATGGGCGACAAGATCCGCGCCAAGGAGACGGTGAAGGTGGCCGGGGTCCCGGTCGTCCCCGGATCGAACGGCAGCGGGCTCAGCGACGCGCAACTGGCCGACGCCGCCCGCGAGATCGGGATGCCGGTGCTGCTGAAGCCGAGCGCGGGCGGCGGCGGCAAGGGCATGCGGCTGGTGCGGGACGCCTCGGTCCTCGCCGACGAGATCGCGGCCGCCCGCCGCGAGGCCCGCGCCGCCTTCGGTGACGACACGCTTCTCGTCGAGCGCTGGATCGACCGCCCCCGCCACATCGAGATCCAGGTCCTGGCCGACGCCCACGGCAACGTGGTGCACCTGGGCGAGCGCGAGTGCTCCCTGCAGCGCCGTCACCAAAAGCTCATCGAGGAGGCGCCGAGCGTGCTCCTCGACGAGGCCACGCGCGCGGCGATGGGCGAGGCGGCGGTCCAGGCGGCCCGCTCGTGCGGGTACCAGGGCGCGGGCACGGTGGAGTTCATCGTGCCCGGCTCAGACCCGTCGTCGTACTTCTTCATGGAGATGAACACCCGCCTCCAGGTGGAGCACCCGGTCACCGAGCTGGCCGTATCCATCGGTGCGGCCGGCGCCGCGGACGGCCTGGACCTGGTGGAGTGGCAGCTGCGGGTGGCGGCGGGCGAGCGGCTGTCCTTCGGGCAGCAGGACGTCACTCTCACCGGGCACGCGATCGAGGCCCGTATCTGCGCCGAGACCGTGTCCGCCAAGGAGGGTGCCCGTGGCTTCCTCCCGTCCGGCGGCACGGTGCTGTCGCTGCACGAGCCGCAGGGCGAGGGAGTGCGCACCGACTCCGGCCTGTCCGAGGGCACCGAGGTCGGCAGCCTCTACGACCCCATGCTGTCGAAGGTCATCGCCTACGGCCCCGACCGCGCGACCGCGCTGCGAAGGCTCCGGGCGGCTCTCGCTCGAACCGTCACCCTGGGCGTGCAGACCAACGCCGGTTTCCTGCGCCGTCTGCTGGCCCATCCGGCGGTCGTGGCCGGCGAGTTGGACACCGGACTGGTGGAGCGGGAGATGGACGGCCTCATCCCGGCTCAGGTGCCGGAAGAGGTCTACGCGGCGGCGGCGCTGCTGCGCCAGGCCGCCCTCGACACCCAGGAGCAGGGCTGGGTCGATCCGTTCTCGGTGCCCGACGGCTGGCGCCTCGGCGGTGAACGCGCCTGGACGGCGCACCACCTGCGGGTGCCGGGCCACGACCCGGTGACCGTCCGCGTGCGCGGCACGGCGGACGGCGCCGTCGAGGTGCTGTTCGACGACAAGGAGCCCCTGCGCGTTCCCTCGAGTGCCGCACGGGAATCCCGGTTCACCTTCACGCTCGATGGTGTCGCCCACACCTTCGACACCTTCGCCGACCTGCCGACGGGCACCTGGCTGGGCCGTGACGGCGACGCCTGGCAGGTGCGCGACCACGACCCGGTCGCCGCGTCGCTGGCCGGTGCCGCCCATGCCGGCGCCGACTCGCTGACCGCGCCCATGCCCGGCACGGTGACCGTCGTGAAGGTGGCCGTCGGCGACGAGGTGGCCGCCGGGCAGAGCCTGTTGGTGGTCGAGGCGATGAAGATGGAGCACGTCATCTCCGCCCCGCACGCCGGGATCGTCGCCGAACTCGACGTCACCCCCGGCACGACGGTCGCCATGGACCAGGTGCTGGCCGTACTCACGGCGCACGACGACGGCCATGACGGCCATGACGGCCATGACGGTCACGTGAACACGGAGGTGCAGGAATGACCGCTCGGGAACTGCCCATGGTCGTACCGGCCCAGGACCTGCCCGCGCGGGTCAGGATCCATGAGGTCGGCCCGCGCGACGGCCTGCAGAACGAGAAGCGCACGGTACCGACCCAGGTGAAGGCGGACTTCATCCGCCGGCTCGCCGACGCGGGCCTGACCACCATCGAGGCCACGAGCTTCGTCCACCCCAAGTGGGTGCCCCAGCTCGCCGACGCGGAGCAACTGTTCCCGCTCGTCGCCGACCTGCCGGTGGAGCTTCCGGTCCTCGTGCCGAACGAACGGGGCCTGGACCGCGCGCTCGCACTGGGCGCCCGCCGGATCGCCGTCTTCGCCAGCGCCACCGAGTCCTTCGCCAAGGCCAACCTCAACCGCACGGTGGACGAGGCCCTGGGGATGTTCGCACCGGTGGTCGAGCGCGCGAAGGACCGGAAGGCGCACGTCCGCGGCTATGTCTCCATGTGCTTCGGCGACCCCTGGGAGGGCGCCGTCCCGATCCATCAGGTCGTCCGCGTCTGCAAGGCACTCATGGACATGGGCTGCGACGAGCTGAGCCTGGGCGACACGATCGGCGTGGCGACTCCGGGCCATGTCCTGGACCTGCTGTCCGAGCTGAACGAGGAGGGCGTGCCCACCAGCGCGCTCGGCGTGCACTTCCACGACACCTACGGCCAGGCCCTCGCCAACACCCTGGCCGCGCTCCAGCACGGAGTGACGACCGTCGACTCCTCCGCCGGCGGCCTCGGCGGCTGCCCGTACGCCAAGTCCGCCACCGGCAATCTCGCCACCGAGGACCTTGTGTGGATGCTCCACGGCCTCGGCATCGACACCGGGGTCGACCTCGGCCGGCTCACCGCCGCCAGCGTGTGGATGGCCGCGCACCTGGACCGACCCAGCCCCTCCCGTACCGTCCGAGCCCTCGCCCACAAGGAGTGACCCCCATGGACCACCGCCTCTCCCCCGAGCTGGAGGAACTCCGGCGCACGGTCGAGGAGTTCGCCCACGACGTCGTGGCGCCCAAGATCGGCGATTTCTACGAGCGCCATGAGTTCCCGTACGAGATCGTCCGCGACATGGGCCGCATGGGCCTGTTCGGGCTGCCGTTCCCGGAGGAGTACGGCGGCATGGGCGGCGACTACCTGGCGCTGGGCATCGCGCTGGAGGAACTGGCGCGCGTCGACTCGTCCGTCGCCATCACCCTCGAAGCCGGCGTCTCCCTGGGCGCGATGCCGATTCACCTCTTCGGTACGGAGGAGCAGAAGCGTGAGTGGCTGCCGCGTCTGTGCTCCGGCGAGATACTCGGCGCCTTCGGTCTGACGGAGCCGGACGCCGGCTCGGACGCGGGCGGGACCCGTACGACGGCCCACCTGGACCCGGAGACGAACGAATGGGTGATCAACGGCACCAAGTGCTTCATCACCAACTCGGGCACGGACATCACGGGCCTGGTGACGGTGACGGCGGTGACCGGCCGCAAGCCGGACGGACGGCCGCGGATCTCCTCCATCATCGTCCCGTCCGGCACCCCCGGCTTCACCGTGGCGGCCCCGTACTCCAAGGTCGGCTGGAACGCGTCGGACACCCGTGAACTGTCCTTCTCGGACGTCCGCGTCCCCGCGGCGAACCTGCTGGGCGAGGAGGGCCGTGGCTACGCCCAGTTCCTCCGCATCCTGGACGAGGGCCGCATCGCCATCGCGGCGCTGGCGACGGGTCTGGCGCAGGGCTGCGTGGACGAGTCGGTGAAGTACGCGAAGGAGCGTCGCACCTTCGGCCGGAACATCGGCGCGTACCAGGCCATCCAGTTCAAGATCGCCGACATGGAGATGAAGGCGTACACGGCCCGTCTGGCCTGGCGTGACGCCGCCTCCCGGATGGTCGCGGGTGAGCCCTTCAAGAAGGAAGCGGCCCTGGCCAAGCTCTACTCGTCCACGGTCGCGGTCGACAACGCCCGCGAGGCCACCCAGGTCCACGGCGGCTACGGCTTCATGAACGAGTACCCGGTGGCCCGCATGTGGCGCGACTCCAAGATCCTGGAGATCGGGGAGGGCACGAGCGAGGTGCAGCGGATGCTGATCGCGCGGGAGTTGGGGCTTACGGACTGAGTCCGTACGAACATCATGCACACCCGAGGGTCCGCGCCTGGCGCGGACCCTCCTGTGTGAGCGGCGGTCTCACGCCGAGTACCGGCCCTCGTACGGCCCCACCCCTGGGGCGGTAACTAAGGTTAGGCTAACCTTCCTTCGGATTCATCCGGCGGACGCCCCGCCCTGTTCGAAGGCAGGCCACACCCATGTCCTACACCCGCGCCCCCCGCCCCACCCGCCGCGGCCTCCTCGCCGCCGGTGGCGCCCTCGGCCTCGGCGTCGCGCTCGCGGCCTGCGGTGACGGCAAGGCGACAAGCGGCGGCTCGGACAGCGCGGCGTCCGGGCCCTGGTCGTTCAAGGACGACCGGGGGCAGACCGCGAAGACGGACCGGGCCCCGTCGAGCATCGTCGCGTTCGTGGGCGTCGCCGCCGCGCTCCACGACTACGGGGTCGAGGTGAAGGGCGTCTTCGGGCCGACGAGGACCAAGGCCGGCAAGGCCGACGTCCAGGCCGGCGACCTCGACATCGACAAGCTCACGCTTCTCGGCAACGAGTGGGGCCAGTTCAGCATCGAGAAGTACGCGGCCCTCGCCCCCGACCTGCTCGTCACCACGATGTTCGACGACGCCGGAACCCTCTGGTACGTGCCCGAGGAGTCGAAGAAGAAGATCCTCGCCGTGGGTGCCCCGAGTGTCGGGATCTCCGTCTACGACCGCCCGATGACCGAGCCGTTGCAGCGCATGTTCCAACTCGCGAAGCGGCTCGGCGCGGACACCTCGTCCGCGAAGATCACCCGTGCGAAGAAGCGGTTCGAGGACGCCGCGGCCCGGCTGCGCACCGCCGCCAGGACCAACCCCGGTATCAAGGTGCTGGTCGGCTCCGCCAGCCAGGACGTCTTCTACGTCTCCGGCTCCAACCTCTCGATCGACCTCGAGTACTTCAGGTCGCTCGGCGTGAACCTCGTCGAGCCCTCCGCCTCCGCCCTCAGGGCCAGCGGCGGCTGGTACGAGAACCTGAGCTGGGAGAACGTCGACAAGTACCGGGCCGACGTCATCATGATGGACAACCGCTCCTCGGCCATCCAGCCCGCCGACATCACCGAGGCGACCTGGAAGAAGCTCCCCGCCGTCAAGGCCGGCCAGGTCATCGCCCGTACCACCGAACCCATCCTGTCGTATGACAAGTGCGCCCCGCTGCTCGAAGACCTCGCCAAGGCGATCGAGACGGCGAAGAAGGTCAGCTGACGCGTCCTCGGCCACCGCGTCAGGGCCCTCCCGTACGCGGCCCTTCCCGGGACGGGCGGGCACCCCGGTGTACGGTCCACCGGGGTGCGCGTCGTGCGCCTACGGCGTCGACCAGGGAACCTGCGGCGAACGGTAGTACCCGATCCCCAGTGCCTCCCACCGCGGCGCCTGCGCCGCGAGCCGCACCTTGTACGTGTCCCAGTCATGGGTGGCGGCCGGCGACCAGCCCAGCTCGGCCGCACCCGGCAGCCGGGGGAAGGCCATGTAGTCGATGTCCGCGTCCGTCACGAGCGTCTCCGACCACAGCGGCGCCTCGACCCCGCGGATCGCCGAGGCCGGCGCCCCTGGAAGGTAGGTGGCCGGGTCCCAGTCGTACGACCGCTGCACCTCGACCAGGCCCGCCCAGGCCAGCCCGAGCGGGGTGTCCTTGGTGTACTTCATGTCGAGGTAGACCCGGTCGGCCGGGGACAGGATCAGCCCTGTGCCGTTCCGCGCGGCGTTCGCGACCTGGGCCTTCTCCGCGGCCCCGGTGTTGTCGAGCCCCCAGTACTGGGCCAGCGCGCCCTCGACCGGATGCGCCCCGGTCAGCTGGTGCCAACCGATCACCGTCTTGCCGTACTTGGCGACGACGGGCTGCACCCGGTCCATGAAGGCCACGTAGTCGTCGTGGCTCGTGGAGTGCGCCTCGTCGCCGCCGATGTGGAGGTAGCGGCCCGGTGTGATCGCGGCCAGCTCACGGATGACGTCGTCCACGAAGTCGTACGTCACCTGCTTGGGCACGCACAGCGAGCTGAACCCGACCTTGGTGCCGGTGTAGAGCGGGGGCGCGACGCCGTCGCAGTTCAGTTCGGCGTACGAGGCGAGGGCGGCGTTGGTGTGACCCGGCATGTCGATCTCGGGGACCACCTCCAGATAGCGGGACGCCGCGTAGCGGATGATCTCCTGGTAGTCGGCCTTCGTGTAGTAGCCGCCCTTGCCGCCGCCGACCTGGGTCGAACCGCCGTACGTGGCAAGGCGCGGCCAGGAGTCGATGGCGATGCGCCAGCCCTGGTCGTCACTCAGGTGCAGATGCAGGGTGTTGACCTTGTAGAGCGCGAGCGCGTCGATGTAGCGCTTGACCTGCGCGACGGTGAAGAAGTGGCGGGAGACGTCGAGCATCGCGCCGCGGTAGGCGTAGCGCGGGGAGTCGTTGATGGTGCCGCCCGCCACCAGCCAGGGCCCTGGCTGCACGGTCTTCTTCTCGACGGCCGCGGGCAGAAGCTGACGCAGGGTCTGCACACCGTGGAAGAGGCCGGCGGACCTGTGGGCGGTGATGGTGACGCCCTGGGCTCCACTGTCGAGGCGATACCCCTCGGCACCGAACTGCTCCCCCTCGAGGCGCAGTTGGATGCCTCCGTCGCCGTGTGTGGTGACCGGCAGGCGGTAGCCGGTCGAGGGCCGCAGGATGTCCGCGAGGTACTCGCCGACCCGGCGGGCCTCACGCGAGTCGTCCACGCGTATGTGCGTCCCCCGGGTGATCTTGTACGGGGTTCCGCCCGCGTCGACCGAAGCGGGTGCCGGGATCACGCGGCTGAGCGGTGTGGCGGTGCGACCGGCCGCGGCGGGTGCCGCGCCGACGACGGAGAGACCGGCAGCCGCTACGAGCAGCAGCGTGCCGAGGAGGCGGGGCGTTCTGTGGTGCTGTCTCACATGCGCTCCCTTCCATGAGGCCCCACGGGCTTCTCCGGTTCGCGCCCGAAGGGTTTAGACCACCCTCTCGCAGAGCCGATGAAAGAATCACCCCCGTGACAGAAATCATCCAGAAGAACGGCACGTGGACCTTCGACGGCGAGACGCTCCGGCTGACCCCCGGACGCGACAAGGGCGTCGGACTGTTGCGCGGTGCTCTGGGTGAACTCACCGTTCCCTTGGACGCGTTGCGGGACATCTCGTTCGAACAGGGCAGGAAGAACGGGCGGTTGAGGCTGCGACTGCGCGACGGCGCCGACCCTCTGCTGCTGGCGACGGGCGGCCGGCTCGCCGAGTCCGACGACCCGTACCAACTGACGGTGGAGTCCGACCGCTACGGCGTCGCCCAGTACCTGGTGGACGAGGTCCGTAACGCGCTCCTGCTGGAGCAGGTGCCATCCGGCCCGGTCGACGCCTATCTGCTGCCGGGCCCCGCGGTTCCGCTGTCCGTGTCCGCCGGGGACGGCACGGCGAGCTTCGACGGCGAGCGTGTACGCCTGGAGTGGAACTGGAAGACGGAGGACTCGAAGGCGGCGGCGGGCGCCCGTTCGCTGGCTCTGGCCGACATCACGGCCGTGGAGTGGCAGCCGTCGGTCGGCCTGGAGAACGGCCACCTCCGCTTCACCGTGCGCGGCGTGGAGACCGGTGCGCAGCCGAAGTACGACCCCAACGCGGTGGAGTTGTGGGGCTTCAAGAAGGACCCGCTGATGGCGCTCGTCGCGGCGGCCGTGCAGGCCCGGCTGCCGCACCCGACGGCACCCGAGGCCCTCGCGCCACCGGTCAAGGAGCCTGCCGAGCCCGCACGGGAGCGCGCGGACATGGAGAGCGACCACGACGCCCTGCTGCGCCGACTGGGCGAACTGGGCGAGCTGCACCGGGCGGGCGTGCTGACGGACGAGGAGTTCACACTGGCCAAGCAGGCGGTCCTCAAGCGGTTGTGAGGGCCGCCCACCCAGGCAACGTGACGTAGAACACAGAGTGGACGGCATCAAACAAGAACTCATAGGAGGAACGACAGGCACCTGCCCGAAATCGGGCAGGATTCTTGCGATTCCGACGCCTGTACCTCAGGATCTACCGGGTGCACGACGAACTTGTTGATCATCTGACGCGGTCCACGACCCTCGGCCGAGGCGAGGCGCTGCGCGTGGTCCAGGAAGTGCTCGCCTACTTCGACGAGACGACCGAGGAGTTCGTCCGCCGCCGCCACCGCGAACTGCAGGCCCAGGGCCTGGTGAACGCGGCGATCTTCGAGCGGATCGAGGCGGACCTGAAGTACCGCGCGGTCGCACCGCCCGAGCTCACGCTCCGGCAGTTGCGCCGCATCGTCTACGGCTGAGATGCCGGGCGGACGCTCCATCACCATAGACACAAAAGGGACTCAAGGAAACATATGTGCGGAATCGTCGGATATATCGGTAAGCGTGATGTGGCGCCGCTGCTGCTTGAGGGCCTGCAGCGACTGGAGTACCGCGGCTACGACTCGGCGGGCATCGTCGTGACCTCCCCGAAGACGGCCGGCCTGAAGATGGTCAAGGCCAAGGGCCGGGTCCGCGACCTGGAGGCCAAGGTCCCCGCGCGCTTCAAGGGGACCACCGGCATCGCGCACACCCGTTGGGCCACCCACGGCGCCCCGTCCGACGTGAACGCCCACCCGCACATGTCGGCCGACAACAAGGTCGCCGTGGTGCACAACGGCATCATCGACAACGCCGCCGACCTCAGGAAGAAGCTGGAGGCGGACGGCGTCGAGTTCCTCTCCGAGACCGACACCGAGGTCCTCACCCACCTGGTCGCCCGCTCCCAGGCGGAGAGTCTGGAGGAGAAGGTCCGCCAGGCGCTGCGACTCGTCGAGGGCACGTACGGCATCGCCGTGATGCACGCCGACTTCACGGACCGCATCGTGGTGGCCCGCAACGGCTCCCCGGTCGTCCTCGGCATCGGCGAGAAGGAGATGTTCGTCGCCTCCGACGTCGCCGCGCTGGTCGCCCACACCCGCCAGATAGTCACCCTCGACGACGGTGAGATGGCCACGCTCAAGGCCGACGACTTCCGCACCTACACCACCGAGGGCACCCGGACGACGGCCGAGCCGACCACCGTGGAGTGGGAGTCCGAGTCGTATGACATGGGCGGCCACGACACGTACATGCACAAGGAGATCCACGAGCAGGCCGACGCCGTGGACCGTGTGCTGCGCGGCCGCATCGACGACCGGTTCTCGACCGTGCACCTCGGCGGCCTGAACCTCGACGCCCGCGAGGCACGCGCGGTGCGCCGGGTGAAGATCCTCGGCTGCGGCACCTCGTACCACGCGGGCATGATCGGTGCCCAGATGATCGAGGAGCTGGCCCGTATCCCCGCCGACGCGGAGCCGGCCTCGGAGTTCCGCTACCGCAACGCGGTCGTCGACCCGGACACGCTGTACGTCGCGGTCTCGCAGTCCGGCGAGACCTACGACGTGCTGGCGGCCGTCCAGGAGCTGAAGCGCAAGGGCGCGCGGGTGCTGGGCATCGTCAACGTCGTCGGCTCGGCGATCGCCCGCGAGGCGGACGGCGGCATGTACGTCCACGCGGGCCCCGAGGTGTGCGTGGTCTCGACCAAGTGCTTCACGAACACGACGGTCGCCTTCGCCCTGCTGGCCCTGCACCTGGGCCGCACCCGCGACCTCTCGGTGCGCGACGGCAAGCGGATCATCGAGGGCCTGCGGAGGCTGCCCGAGCAGATCTCCGAGATCCTCAAGCAGGAGGAGGAGATCAAGGAGCTGGCGGAGCAGTTCGCGGAAGCCCGCTCGATGCTCTTCATCGGGCGCGTGCGCGGCTACCCGGTGGCCCGTGAGGCCTCGCTCAAGCTCAAGGAGGTCTCCTACATCCACGCGGAGGCCTACCCGGCCTCCGAGCTCAAGCACGGCCCGCTGGCACTGATCGAGCCCGCCCTGCCGACGGTCGCGATCGTCCCGGACGACGACCTGCTGGAGAAGAACCGCGCGGCCCTGGAGGAGATCAAGGCCCGTAGCGGCAGGATCCTCGCGGTCGCCCACCAGCAGCAGGAGAAGGCCGACCACACGGTCGTCGTCCCGAAGAACGAGGACGAGCTGGACCCGATCCTCATGGGCATCCCGCTGCAACTCCTCGCGTACCACACCGCGCTGGCACTGGGCCGGGACATCGACAAGCCGCGCAACCTCGCCAAGTCGGTGACGGTGGAGTAGCCACTCCCCCGCCCCGGGCCCCGAACGAGCGAGCGACTCCCTTGTGCACCAGCACAAGGGAGTCGCCGCTTCACGGGAGTTGACGCGAGCCGGGGTCCCAGTAGTTCTCGCGGAAAAACCAACGCTAAGCAGTGATGGTCCAGTGTGGCGTGCGCGGGCCGGGGAGTTCGCCGTTGGGGAGGGCGGTGTAGTCGGCGTGCGCCTGCTCAACGGCTTCGGGGTACGCCTGCCGTTTGGCGTGCTCGGCGAGCGCCCGGTAGATGCTGGCCACCGAGGGGTTCTGTCCCTTGCGCTTTCCGGGTGGGGATGATCAGGTCGGGCTGGATCTGTTCCACGGACTCGCCGTGCGCGCGGCGCCGTAGCGCGGTGTGGAGCATGTCGTCGGTGATGACGGGCGGCCGGCCGCCGTACTTGGGGCGCCGTTAACGAGCGGCGAACCAGGTGACAAGTAACTCACTAGTAGCTTCCGGACTGAAAGTGGCCCCCTGCCGAGACGTGGCGAGGGGGCCGAGTGGTATGCCTTTTGCCTTCAGGCCACGGCTAGCTCCGGTTCTGGCTTGGGGTCGGGGTCGGTCGGGGTGGGGACCTCAAGTTGGAGGCGGCTGCCCATGTTCAGCCGGACTTCGCCGTAGGGCTGGATGTGCATCCAGAAGAGCGGGGTCAGAGCGCGTTTGTCCTCGTTGGTGAGGACGTCGGCCCATTCGGGGGCGGCGAGCATGTCCTGGATCATCAGGGTGTTCACGAAGACGAGCGCTGTTTGCAGGAGATGGAGCGCGAGAACGGACAGTTCTTGCTGGTCACGGCGATTTGAGGAGAGCTCACCACTCTTGCCGAAGAAGATGATGTCGTTGGCGCCGTTCCAGCCCTCGACGACGTTGAGGCCCTCCTGGATCTCGCGCTGGAGATCGCGGTCGCGCAGGTAGCGGGCGACGAAGATGGTCTTCTGGGCTCTACCGACCTCCAGCATGGCCTGGTAGACGGGGTGGGAGGCGGTGCGGGTGAAGCGCCGCAAGATAGCTTCCGTGGAGGCGGTGCCGACCCGGATCGCGGTCGCGTATTTGATGAGCTGGTCGTAGTTGTTCTCGATGACGTCCCAGCGGATCGGGCGGGTCATCGCGTCGCACAGGCGCTCGTAGGTGTCCTCGTCCTCGCGGCCGGGTCGGTAGAGCTTGACCTTGTTGATCTGTTTGATGCGCGGCAGGAGGTCGTAGCCCAGGAGCCTCGTCAGCCCAAAGCCGATTTCCGACTGGCCATGCGAATCGACGTAGTTGCCCTCGGCCTGCATGGTGGTGGCGTGCCGCATCATTCCCTCGATCGCCGCGGCGACCTCTGAGGCGGTGCAGTTCAGAAGCTGGCTGTGAATGGCCATCGATCCTTTTTCGATGTGCCAGTACACGAGGACGCCGCGGCCCCCGTACCGGGAGTGCCACTCGGTGAAGATGTTGCGGTCCCAGGCTTTGAAGTGCGTGGAGTCAGAGGCGACGGTGGTGGTGCCCTGTCCCCAGACGGCCTCGGAGCGCGCGGCGAAGGTGGCGTTGGCGATCTCGACACCGGCGGCCTTGAGACCGGCGGCGGTCAGGTAGCGGCGGGCGGTGTAGCGCAGGTCTTCCTCGCTGTGCCCGTGAGCGCCGGCGGCGACCGAGCTGATCCCGGAGTTGGTGCCGTACGCGTACGCGATCAACAGCAGGCGTTCCAGGAGCTTCGCCTCGTCGATGGCCTCCCGGGTGCCGATCGGGGCGAGGGCCTTGAGCATCCCGGACGAGCGGCCCCCCGAAGCTGGACGTCGACTTCGCCCCATTGCGCAAGCAGGACCCGACTGCGGCCGGCTTCGGCCAAGCTGCCTGAATACCCAAAGGACCCACAC